>DASUKC010000112.1:0-42082 GCA_036278975.1 Gaiellaceae bacterium | reverse complement strand
GCGCGCGAGATGGGCCGTGAAGGATTCGAACCTTCGACCTTGGGATTAAGAGTCCCCTGCTCTACCAGCTGAGCTAACGGCCCGCAGAACGGCCTATCGTAGCGCCGGATGCGCGTCGTCTCCATCGTCGGCAACAGGCCGCAGTTCATCAAGTCGGCCCCGCTCTCGCTCGCGCTGCGCGAAGCAGGGATCGAGGAGGCCGTGCTGCACACGGGTCAGCATTGGGACCCGGAGCTCTCGCAGGTGTTCTTCGACGAGCTCGAGATTGCGGAGCCGAAGTACCGGCTCGACCTGCGCACGTCGGATGCGGCGGCGATGGAGCCGGCAATCCGTGAAGTCGTCGAGAGAGAGCAGCCGGACTGGGTGCTCGTCTATGGCGACACGAACTCGACGCTCGCCGGCGCGCGCGCAGCGGGCGACGTGCGCGTCGCGCATGTCGAGGCGGGCTTGCGCAGCTTCGACCTCGAGATGCCGGAAGAACGGAACCGCATCGAGGTCGACCGCATCTCGACGCTTCTCTTTTGTCCCGACGAGCGCAGCGCGGCGCAACTCGAACAAGAAGGCGTCGCTGGACAGCGAGAAGTCGTCGGCGACGTGATGGCCGACGCGGCACGGATCTTCGCGCCGATCGCACGCGAGCGCACACACGTGCTCGAGCAGCTCGGCGTCGAGCACGGCGACTACGTCGTCGCGACCGTGCACCGCGAGGCGAACGTGACGCAGCCCGAACGGCTGCGCAACATCGCCGACGCGCTCCTGAAGCTGGACGACCGCGTCATCTTCCCCGCGCACCCGCGCACGAAGGCGGCGCTCGACAAACTCGGGATCGCGCTGCCGACGATCGCGCCGCTCGGCTACCTCGAGCTCGCCGCACTCGCGTCGCAGGCGCGCGTGATCCTCACCGACTCGGGCGGGCTGCAGAAAGAGGCCTATTGGTACGGCGTGCCGTGCGTGACGCTGCGGCCGAGCACCGAGTGGGTCGACACGGTGGAGCAGGGCGCGAACGTGCTCGTAGACGACGACCCGGCCGCCATCGCCGCTGCTGTAGCGGCCGCCCGCTTCCCCGAGAACGCCCCGCCGCTCTACGGCGACGGCCGCGCCAGCGGAAAGATCACAGCCGCTCTGTACCCTTGACCGCCGGATGAGCTGGGACATCGCGGTCATCGGCGCCGGCTATGTCGGCATGCCTCACGCGCAGGCATTCGCGGAAGGCGGCAAGAAGGTTGTCCTCGTCGACGTGCAGCAGCACGTCGTCGACCTGATCAACCGCGGCGAGAGCCACATCCAGGACGTCTCCTCGGAATCTCTGAAGCCACTCGTCGAGTCCGGCTTGATCAGCGCGACCACCGACTACGCGGCGGTCACCGAGGCAGACGCCGTCGTGATGGCCGTTCCCACGCCGCTGACGCTGCAGCGCGAGCCCGATCTCACCGCGATCGAGAGCGCCACGCGCGGCATCGCTCCGCACATCAAGAAAGGCCACGTCGTGGTGCTCGAATCGACGACGTATCCCGGCACGACGCGCGAAGTCGTGCAGCCGATCCTCGAAGCCGGCAGCGGCCTCCAGGCGGGCACCGACTTCTTCCTCGGCTACGCCCCCGAGCGCGTCGACCCCGGCCGCATCGACTGGACGACGAAGTCGACGACAAAGGTCGTCGGCGGCATCGACGCGGCGTCGACAAAGGCGGTCGGCGATCTCTATCGCTCGGTGCTCGACGACGTGCACGAGGTGTCGAGCACCGAAGCCGCGGAGCTGACGAAGCTGCTCGAGAACATCTTCCGCTCGGTGAACATCGCGCTCGTGAACGAGCTCGCACAGTTGTGCGACCGAATGGACATCGACGTGTGGGAAGTCGTCGATGCCGCGGCGACGAAGCCGTTCGGCTTCATGTCGTTCAAGCCCGGCCCCGGGCTCGGCGGCCACTGCATCCCACTCGACCCGTACTACCTCGCGTGGAAGGCACGCGAGTTCGACTTCAACACGCGCTTCGTCGAGCTCGCGGGTGAGATCAACAACAACATGCCGTACTTCTGCCGCTCGGTGATCTCGCAAGCGCTGAACCACGGCGCGGGCAAGCCGGTGAGCGGCTCGAAGATCTTGATGATCGGCGTCGCGTACAAGGCCGACATCGACGACCATCGCGAGTCGCCCGCCGAGAAGCTGCTGCAGCTCTTGCGCAACGCCGGCGCCGACGTCGCGTACCACGACCCGTACGTGCCGGAGTTCGACGGCCTCAAGTCGGTGCCGCTCGAGCCGGAGAAGTACGACTGCATCGTGATCGTCACCGCGCACACCAACATCGACTACGCCGATGTGGTCGAGCGCAGCAAGGTTGTCGTCGACTTCCGCAACGCCACCAAGGGCTTCGAAGTCGACGGCAAGGTCTGGAAGCTCTAGTGGCGACGGTCGGTGTCGTCGGGCTCAACTACTGGGGGCCCAACCTCGTCCGCAACTTCGACGACCTGGCCGACCTCACATGGCTCTGCGACCTCGACACCGATCTTCTGAAGCAGAGTGGCGATCGGTACCCGCAGGCCGCGGCCACGCAGAGCTACGACGATCTTTTGAACGACGACGCGCTCGACGCGATCGTGATCGCGACGCCGGTTCCGACGCACTACGAGCTGGCCAAGCGCGCGATCGAGGCGGGCAAGCACGTCTTCGTCGAGAAGCCGCCGGCGATGCACGCCGCCGAGATGGACGAGCTGGTCGCGCTCGCCGAAGTGCGCGACGTCGTGCTCATGCCGGGTCATCTGCTGCTCTACCACCCGGGCGTGCTGAAGCTGAAGGAGCTGATCGACGCCGGCGAGCTCGGCGAGGTGCTCTGCGTGTACGGCAACCGCCAGAACCTCGGCATCGTGCGCGAGAAGGAGAACGCGCTCTGGTCGCTGGGCGTGCACGACCTGTCGGTGATCCTCTATCTGCTCGATGAGGACCCGGACGTCGCGACGGCGCAGGGCGGCGACTTCCTCACGCCCGGCGTCGAAGATGTCGTCTTCTGCTACCTGCGCTTCCCCAGCGGGAAAATCGCGCACATGCACCTGTCGTGGCTCGACCCGCACAAGATGCGAAAGATGACGGTCGTCGGCCGCGAGAAGATGGTCGTGTTCGACGACATGGAGCTCGAACGCAAGGTGACGGTGTACGAGAAGTCCCCGTGGAAGCGCGCCGAGACGTACGGCGAATGGCAGACGCGCTCGGGCGACATCTACATCCCGAAGATCTCGACCGCCGAGCCGCTGCGCCTCGAGTGCCAGCACTTCCTCGCGCTGATCGCCGGCGAAGGCGATCGCGGGAAGGTCGCGCGCGACGGTGCGCGTGTCGTGCGCGCGCTCGAGATGCTGACGGAGTCACTGCATGGCTGAGATTCATCCGAGCGCAACGGTTTACCCGGGGACCGTGCTCGGCGAAGGTGTGAAGGTGCTCGAGAATGCAGTCGTCGGCAAGCAGCCGTCGCTCTCCCCACGCTCGACGGCGAAGCGCGAACCGCTACCGCCGACGACAATCGGCGACGGCACGATCGTCTCAACCGGCGCAATCGTCTTCGCCGGATCGACGATCGGCTCGCGTGTGATCCTCGGCGACCAGTCCTGCGTGCGCGAGCGCGTGACGATCGGCGACGACGTCGTCGTCGGGCGCGGGTCGCTGGTCGAGAACGACACGACAATCGGCGCGCTCACGAAGATCCAGGCTGACGCGTACATCACCGCGTATTCGACGCTCGAGGAGAACGTGTTCATCGCGCCCTGCGTCGTCACGACGAACGACAACTTCATGGGACGCACGGAGAAGCGTCACGACCTGATCAAAGGCCCGACCATCCGCCGCGGTGCCCGCATCGGCGGCGGCGCAATCCTCTGCCCCGCAGTGGAGATCGGGGAAGAGGCGTTCGTCGGCGCCGGCGCAGTCGTCACGAAAGACGTGCCGCCACGCAAAGTCGTCGTCGGGTCACCCGCGCGCGTGCTGCGCGACGTGCCTGACCACGAGCTACTTGCTTAGCGCGAGCTTGTAGGCGAGCGGGTTCGCCGTCTGCGTGTCGAGCCGCACCTCGACGAAGTACGTTCCGGCGACGCGCGCTCGGTAGGCAACGCGCAGCTGGCCGTGCACCCGCTTGCCGACGGCGGCGCGGTCGTGAGGGACGGCATGCGGCGGCAGGACATGCATCGTCGCGGGTCGCCACAGCGTCAGCTGGAGCTTCGCCGACGCGAATGCAGTCGACAGGCGGAGGAAGAGCCGCTGCCCACGCGCAAGGTTCACGCGATACACGTCGACGTCGTCGTCCCAGTAGTCGAGCGTCGCGGAGACCGTGCGCGGCAGCGGCGGCACCGCATGCGACCAGGGGCCGGCGTCGTCGTTCGGCTCGTACGCGTCAGGCTGCGGCAGCTGCAGCCCGTCCGTCAGGCGCGTGAGCGCCGCAGCGACGTCGAGCCGCCCCCAGCCCGAGAAGCGGTCGCGCCCGCCGGCGCACATGACGCAGCCGGTCGCCGGCCCTTCGTCGATTGCGGTGCGCTCGAGGAGCCACGTCACCTGGTCGGGCTTGAGGCTCGGGTTCTGGCCGATCAACAGCGCTGCGGCGGCCGCCACCTGCGGCGCCGCGAACGACGTGCCGATCGCGTCGCGAAACTCCTCCGACTCTGAGCAGTCCGAATACGGATCGCTCGCGCAGCCGGCGTCGGAGCTGACAAGGTTGCGCGGGATCGTCGAGAAGATCGCGTCTCCGGGCGCTGCGATGTCGTTGAAGACTGCATCTCGGTTCGAGTACGCGGGCACGCTGCCGTCGCGACGAATCGCGCTCACGCCGAGCACGTGTGGGAGCGCTGCGGGATAGCCCGCGAACGGCCACGGCGTCGCCGGTGACTGTGGGCCGTTGCCGACGGCTGCCACGACCACCGCACCCTTCGAGTACGCGTACTCGACCGCCGCCTGCTCGAGCGGCGAGAACGAGTCGAGCCGCGAGTTGAGCGGATCGCGCGCAGCACCGAGACTCAGGTTGATCACGCGCGCGCCGTTGTCGACCGCCCAGTGGATCGCGTCGACTTCCGCGCGCAGCGGAATGTTGCCGTCGGCTTCGACGACCTTCGCAACGAGCAGCTGCGCGTTGAACGCCATGCCGGCGATGCCGACACCGTTCGCGGCGTTCGCGGCAATCTCGCCGGCGACGAACGTCCCGTGACCGTCGCTGTCGACGTCCCACGGCGTGCCGACGAACGACTTGCCTCCCGCGATGCGCCCTGCGAACTCCGGATGGCCCGCATCGATGCCCGAGTCGACAACGGCGACCTTCACCGTGGCGAGCTGCGGCTGTGTGGTCCAGAACGACCACGCTTTGTCGACGTCGAAGTACCACTGCTTCGCCGCATCCGGCTCGGTGTTTGCGAAGCGCGTCGCAGCGCCGACGACGCCGACCAGCACGAGAGCGACGAGCAGGGCACCGACGGCGCCGGTGCGCTTCACGAGACTTGGACGGCTGTCGACACGCCGGCGGCGAGCCCGTTGGCGGGCGCGCAGCGGACGCGGTACGCGCCCGGTTCCAGCGTGCCGGTGAAGCTCCAGGCGCCCGTGCTGTCCGTCAGCGTCGACGCGACGGTTGCCCAGACCGTTCCCGACTCGATCTGCAAATCGACCTCGACCCCTGCCAGCACCGGTTGCAAGCTGCCCGTGATCGCACCTGTCGTAACGCTCGCCGTGACAAGCGGCGCGACGGAGACCTTCGCCAGACCGACGCGAACGTTGCCCCACGCGAGGCGGTATTGCGTCGTCACATCGGGAGTAACGGCTGTGTCGAACGTGCCGTCTGTCGCCGCGTCGACGGCACCTACCGGCTGCCACGTTCCACCGAGCGGACGCTCCTCGAGCGTGACGCCCGACACAGCGCCGCGCGCGAAGCCCGTCAACGATGCCGGGCTGCCGAATGGAACGGCGCCGATCGGCGGGACGAGCTCGAGCAGCGACGGTGTGAACCACGTGGACTGCAATCCCAAGGCGGTGCGCATGCGACTGCCCGTGAACGTCTGCGAGCCGGCGTCCGTGACGATCGTCGCGGTGTGCACGCGGCCCGACGCGCCGAGCGCGATCTGGATGTCGTCGATCGGTGACGTGAGCTTCAGCGCCTTCGCGACTTTCGCGAAGTCGACGACCACCGGCCCCCAGTTGTGGTGCGGCGACAGGGTGTCGTATGGATCCGCCACCGACTGCAGGTACGGCACGGCCACGCCGGTCGCTTCGAGCGCCGACACGGTGCGGCCGCCCGAGCTCGAGAAGTAGAGCGTGTCGGCGACCTTGCCCTTGTACGTCACGACCTGTCCGCGCGTCGCGTCGACGGCCGCGTTGGTCGCATCCGTCTCGGCCTTCACACCGCCGTACACCTGACTGCGCCCGTCGCCGAAGAGATCGTACGGCGCGTCCTTCGCGAGATTGGCGAGCGCGTACGAGCGCGCCGCGACGGCCTGCGCGTCGAGTGCGGCGGCCGACCACGTCGACGGCATCTCGGACGGGACGACGCCCTTCACGTACGAGTCGAGCGCAACGTCGTCGATGACGAGCAGCGTCTTGCCGGAAACCTGCACGCTCATGTCCCCGCGATATGCGACGCCGTTCACGGCGATCGGATCGGTCGACGTGAATGTGAGCGGCGGAGTGAGCTGTTCGCCGCTGACGGTCAACGCGGGCGTGAGCACGACGGGACCCGAGAGCTGCAACGTGTGACCTGCGGAGTCGGTCACAGTTGTCGCCGTGAGCTTCTCCTTCTTTCCTTGCGCGACCAGCACACGAACGGTCGACACCGAGGCAGAACCGAGCGACGTGCCGACGTAGTAATGCGCGAGGATCTTGTCGAACGTCCAGCCGTGCTTCGCGTAGCCGTACGCGCCCCATTGGCTCATGCCGATGCCGTGACCCCACCCGTGCCCGGTGAGCACAAATGCGCCCTTCGACGTGATCGTCGTGAGCGTCGGGGTCGTGGTCGTCGTCGCCGGGCCGGCCGCATTTGCGGTGCCGAGAACGACCGACGCGGCTGCGCCGGCGCACACGAGGGCGCAGAGAACCCCGAGTCGGAGGGCGGGCCGACCCATGCGCCTGAAGGTAGCCCAGGCAGCCGTGCCTTTTAGTGCGGCTTTACGAAAGGTTTCCATAGGCACCGAAGGGCCTTCTTCGGCTCTGAGCCGCGAAAACCTATGCGCTCAAAACCGGTGCGCGTATTGCTGCTCGTAGTAGCGGCGATACTCGCCCACTTTTATGGGCTCCCACCACTCGCGATTGTCGCGATACCACTGAACGGTCTCTTCGAGCCCGCCTCCGTCGAACGAATGCTGCGGCGACCAGCCGAGTGTCCGAACCTTGGTCGAGTCGACCGCATAGCGGCGGTCGTGACCCTCGCGGTCCTTCACCATGCGCACGAGGTCTGCGCTCGCATTTGTCAGTTCCAGAATTTGCCGGACGACGGCCATGTTCTCGCGCTCCTGGCCGCCGACGTTGTAGACGTTTCCACTCTCGCCCCGACGGAGCACGAGCTCGATCGCGGCGCAATGATCTTCGACGTGCAGCCACTCGCGCCGCTGACGACCGTCGCCATAGACCGGCAGCGGCTCACCGTCGAAGCAGTTGGTGATGAAGAGCGGCAGAAACTTCTCGGGGAACTGGCGCGGCCCGAACGTGTTCGCCGAGCGCGTGATCAGCGCGTCGGTGCCGTACGTGCGCACGTACGCGAGCACTTGCAAGTCGCCACCTGACTTCGACGCGGAGTACGGGCTCGACGGCCGCAACGGCGACTCTTCGGTCGCGCCCGGTGCGTCGACTGGAATGTCGCCGTACACCTCGTCGGTCGACACTTGCACGTGCCGGATGTTGTGATGCCGCGCGTAATCGAGCAGCACCTGCGTGCCGAGCACGTCGGTGAGGATGAACTCCGCAGGCCCGAGGATCGACCGATCGACGTGCGTCTCGGCCGCAAAGTTGACGATCGCAGCGCAACCGTTTGCTGCGCGCGCGACCGCATCCGGATCGGCGATGTCGCCCTGGTGGAACTCGTGCGCGACCCCTTCGAGGTTCGCCGGGTTGCCGGCGTACGTCAGCTTGTCGAGCACGACGACCTCATCTCCCTGCGCAACGAGGCGCCGCACGAACGCCGAGCCGATGAACCCCGCACCACCGGTGACCAAGATTTTCATGCGCGGGAGGGTAGCCGGGACAGGCAGTCCCTCAGCCCCTCGCGCCAGTGCGGCAGCTCGGGTGCGCCCTGCTCGCTGCGCAGCACGGAGTACGCCGGACGCGGGGCCATGGTCTTAGAGGAAGCAGCGGCGAACTCGGCGGTGCTGATGCGGCGTACGCGAGTCGGCAAGCCTGCCTCTTCGAAGATCGCCTCCGCGAAGTCGGCCCACGTGCAGTCGCCCTGCGCGGCAACGTGGTAGACGCCGAAGGGAAGCTCGAGCACCTGCTTCGTCGCCGCGGCGAGATGCCCGACAAAAGTGGGAGACCCGCGCTGGTCGTCGACCACGGAGACCTCGTCGCGCTCACTGCCGAGCGCGAGCATGGTGCGCACGAAGTTGTGCGAGGTCCAGCCGAACAGCCACGAGCTGCGCACGATCCACGCACGCCCGCCCGCAGCTGCCTCGCCGTGCAGTTTCGTACGGCCGTACGCTCCGAGCGGCGACGCCGCATCCGACTCGACGTACGGCGTGCGCTTGGTCCCGTCGAACACGTAGTCGGTCGACCAGATGACCAGAGGGCAGCCGAGCGCGGCCGCATGCTGCACGCCGCCGACGTTGACCGCCGCCGCCGCGGCTGCTTCATCCTCGGCAGCATCGACGTTCGTCCACGCGGCTGCGTGCAGAACGAGGTCGGCCTCGAGCCCGGCCGGCGCAGGATGGGTCACGTCCCAATCGTCGCGCGTGAGCGGGCGCGCTTGCGGGAACGCTTCGGCGAGCGCCGACCCCAGCTGCCCGCCGGCGCCCGTGATTACGACGCGGCTGTCTGGTCCCGCTGCGAGAGGATCGGCGATCGTGTGCTCCATAGGTCGACGACGCGCGGGTCGTTCCACGGCACGCCATGCTCGTCCGGATTTGCGGTGTCGTACTCCTCGGTCACGAAGTAACAGAAGAGACAGTCGGTGAGCGCTTCGTAGCCGTGCGCGTGGATGCCGGGCACGTAGATCGCGACGGGGTTGTCGTCACCGATGTCCTCGGTGAACGTCTCGCCCGATGTGCGGTCGAGGATCACGACGCGCACCATGCCCTGCAGGCAGACGAACACGTCGTCCTGCCCCCGCTCGTGGTAATGCAGCGCGCGGATCACACCACGCTTCGACGACGCGAGGTTCGCCTGGCGGATCGGCTTCGGTAGCGCGCTCGCGCGCACGAGCTCGGAGAACCAGCCGCGATCGTCGGCGTGTCGAGCGATCGGTATGCGAGCGACGCCGTCGATCACTTGTTGGCGCCGGTCTGCTCGATCGTCCTGCCGACGTCGGCGAGATCGGCCCAGTGCTTGCCGCCGTCGTGCCACCAGCCGTCGACGCGCTGCACGTGCAGGTCGCCGCGCTGCGCGTAGACGCGGTTGACGTCCGTGATCTCGAGCTCGCCGCGATTCGACGGCTGCAGCGTGTCGATGATCTCGTAGACGTCAGGCGGGTAGCAGTAGAGCCCGACGACCGCATCGGACGACGGTGGTGCGTCATAGCGCGTGTCGACGGTGCCCGCCTTCTCGACGATGTCGGCAACCGCGCCGTCATCGCCGTACACGACGACGCCGAAGTTCTCCGGGTCCGGCACGTCTTTCACGAACACCATCGCGCCGCCGTTCCAGCTTTTGATCACGTCGGCATGCGCGTGCTCGAAGATGTTGTCGCCGAGACAGACCACCAGTTGGTCGCCGGCAGCAAAGTCGCGCGCCATGCCGACGACCTGTGCGATGCCGCCGGCTTCGGTCTGCACCTTGTAGGAGAGGTCGAGATCGAACAGCAGCTCGTCGCCCGAGCGCGAACGGACGCGCCCGTCGCCGAGCAGGTCGATGAACTGGCCCGCGTGCTGCTGGCCGGTGACGATCAGTACTTCGCGTACGCCGGCGCGCTGCAACAGCTGCAGCGGGTAATAGACCATCGGCCATTTGCCCACCGGCAGCAGGTGCTTGTTGGTGGCTCGCGTGAGCTCGGCGAGTCGCGTCGCGTGCCCTCCGGCACAGATCAGGCCCTTCATGCCGGTGATGGTATTGGGTCGCGGGCGTCGTGTCCGCGCGCGGCAAGGGCGCCGATCAGGCCTGCCAGCACACCGACCGAGGCGACGCAGACCCACATCGTCGCGTCCCCGTATACAGAGCGGATCAGGAGGCCGGCGAACGGGGTGATCGCGAACGCGACGCTGCCCGCGCCGCTGAAAGCGCCCATGTAGGCGCCGCGGATGTCGGCCGGGGCAAGCGATGCCACAACGGCTTGCGAGGTCGGAACCCACAGCATCTCACCGACCACGAACACGACGATGACGAACCCGATCACCGGCGCCGACCCGTTGACGTTCAGGAGCAGATACGGGACACCCATCAGCGGCATCGCGATTCCGAGCTTGAGCGCAGCCGATAGCGGTGATGCGACACGCGTCACGCGCAGCTGGAACAACGTGACGAGCAGCGGGTTCAGGATCATCAAGAAGCCCCAATAGGCCGGCGTGAGGTGATGCGTGGTTGTCGCGGACACCGGCAGCAGCGTCTCCGACGTCATGTACGTCATCTGCGCGAGCGCCGCGAAGAGCAGGAACAGCAGGAACGGCCGGTCGCGGCCGATCACAGCGAGCGAGCCACGCTCGGGTGGCCCCTCCGGCGCGTATGCACCGCCGCGCGGGATGTACCGGTAGGCGATGCCGGCTCCGATCGCGCCGAGCACGAATGCGCCGATCCACAGGTGCGTCCAGTCGTTGCCGATCAGTAGGAACCCGCCGATCACCGGGCCGATCGTCACGCCAAGGTTTTGCGCGACGCGCACCATCGCGTACGCGGCCTCCTGACGATCGGGCGCGACGAGGTCGGCGATCATCGCCTGGTCGGCTGCGCCGCCGAGCGAGCCGATGACCGGAAGGATCACGATCAGCAGCAGCGCGGCGTCGCGGTTGTGGCCGACGGCAATCAGCGCGATGGGCACGAGCGCCTCGAGAAACCAGCCGGAGAGAATCAGCGGGCGGCGTCCGAGCCGGTCGGACAGGTGGCCGGTGATGTACCCGGCGACCAGGCTGAGAACGGCGCCGACCAGATAGGCGAGGCCGAGCCGCGACTGCGCGATGTGCTCGTGCTTGATCGCCCAGATGCTCAGGTAGACGTACGCCGCCGAGAAGGCGACGGAGCCGGCGAAGCCCACGGCGACGACCGGCCGAATCGCACGGTCGACGTCGCCGCCCCAGATCAGACGGAGGATGCGGGCGAAAAACGTCACTCGCCCGAGGCTACCGACGGTTAGTGAACCGGCAGGAGGAGGACGAGCGTCCCCAAAACACCGGCTGCTGCTGCAAGGAAGCGCATGCCGGAATGGTCGCGGCCGTTCGTAGGCAAACGATGTCAGCCGCGTTGGGAAATCGTTAGCTTCGTCACATGCAGCGGCGCCGCTCCTGCCTGACCGTCCCTGGCGACGACGAGCGGAAGCTCGCCAAAGCCGCCGGAATCAGCGCCGACGAGGTGATCGTCGACCTCGAGGACGCGGTCGCGCCTGAGCGGAAGCACGCCGCGCGCGAGATCGCCGCGCGGGCGCTGATGACTCTCGAATGGGCGGCGCCGACGGTGGCGCTTCGCGTGAACGGCGCGCGGACGGAGTGGCACGTCGACGACCTCGCCATCGCGCACCTGGCAGCCGTCGTCGTCGTGCCGAAAGTCGAGTCACCGGACGAGCTCGCAGGTCTTGGCGCCTGCGAGGCGTTAATCGAGACGGCGCGTGGCCTCGCCAACTGCGAAGCGATCACGCGCGCGCCAGGTCTCGAGGCGCTCGTCTTCGGTCCGGGGGATCTCGCGGCGTCGCTGGGCGTCCCCGCACTCACGATCGGCGAAGGTGCACACACCGCGTACGCGCTTGCGCGGATCATCGTCGCCGCGCGCGCCGCCGGTGTGCAGGCGATCGACGGCCCGTATCCGCACCATGCAGACGCCGACGGGCTGCGTGCATCCGCGCAACGCTCGCGTGCCTACGGCTACGACGGAAAGTGGTGCATCCACCCGGCGCAAATCGAGATCTGCAACGACGTCTACGCGCCGACGCCGGACGAGCTCGCGCGAGCGCACGCAATTCTCGAGTCGAGCGGTGTGGCGAGTGTCGGCGGCGAGATGATCGACGAAGCGAATCGGCGGATGGCCGAAGCTATCGTCGCTCGCGCCGGCTGACCCAAAAGCCGAGCAGCACGATCACGAAGCCGGTGATGCCGAACACAAGCGGCGACACCCAGCCGCGTTCGCCGCCGCCCTGAGCGAACAGCGATGCGGGACTGGTGGGAACGCTCGACCATTTCAGGTCGAAGTGGGTCGCGGCCGCCAGGATCCCGATCACACCGAAGACCGCCCAGCTCGAGCGGCGCGTCATCGTCGCCACGCGGATGAAGACGACGCCGACGACCGCGATGAACGCCCAATGCCAGCTGCCCGAATGCCACCAGTCGAGGAACGCGCCGCCGATCAGCAAGCCGGCCGCAACGTGCCGCCAGAAACCGAACGGTTTGTTCTCACCGCTGTCCTTCGCCATGCCCGAGACCAGGAACGCCAGGCCGATCACCAGCGAGACCCACACCGACCAGTTGCCCCCGTTCGAGATCAGGTCGGTGACGAAGAGCCACGCGAAGAGCGTCACCCAGAGAACGCTGAACGGGGCGCGGAAGCGATCGACCATCGCCACCGCAAACGCCAGCGAGAGCAGGTAGATCGCAAGCCTGCTGAGATGGAAGCCTGAGAACGGGCCTGCGCTGCCTGTGTGCAGCGACCAGCCCCACCACTTCCAGAGCGCGGCGAGGAAGGCAACGAAGAGCGGCACCGCGACAAACGCGAAGACGCCCGCGGTGATCGGGTGCCTCGCCGTCAGGCGGTTTGCGACGGCCCCGATCACGAGGAGGATCAGCAGCGACCAGCCCACGTATGCGAAGTCGCCGTAGTGCGTCGACAGGTAGACGAGCGACCAGCCGGCTGCGAACAACACGGTCAGCCCGCCCGTGTAGACGAGCAGCGACCAGCTCGACCAGCTCGGTTTTAGCGCCTGCACGGCCGAATCATCCGATCCTGCCCGGACGGACTGAGATCGCCCCGAGCCGGGTACAGCGGACATCGATGATCCTGCCGCTGCTCCCACTCAAAGGGACCGTCGTCTTTCCGCAGTCGACCGTGCCGCTCGCGATCGGCCACGAGCGGTCGCTTCGGCTCGTCGACGACGTGGCATCGGCCGACCGGCTGCTCGTCCTCACCGCAACGAGGGACCGCGCACCGGCCGACCCGGACTGGCACGACGTCTACGAGATCGGGACGCTCGCGCGCCTGCGCAAGTTGCTGCGTCTTCCCGACGGAACGCTGCGGATTCTCGTCGAAGGGATCGCACGCGTGAGGCTCGAGCGCGCGCTCAGAGTTGCGCCATACCTCGTCGGCGACTTCGCAGCGCTGCCCGATCATGCAGCGAAAGAGCTCGCGCGTGTCGCCGACCTGCAGCTCCTGAACGTCGGGGAATGCCAACGCGTGCTGGAAGAGACGAACCCGGAGCGGCGCTTGCAACTCGTCGCGGCAATCGTCCGCCGCGAAGTCGAATGCGCACGGCTGTTACAGCCGGCTGCACGCGCCACCGCCTACGCCGCGAGCGAGCTGCCGCTTACTGCGCCGGTGTGAACGAGCGCAGCAGCTGCACGCATGCGCTGTTCGACGTGCCGGCGGGATAGCGGCAGAGCAACTGATACTCGCGTCGTCCCCGCAGCACGAACGTGTACTCGAGCAGCGACGAGCCGGCCGTGACGGCGTAGCTATGTGACTGGATCCCCGCGACCGTGACCGTGTGCGCGTGTGTCACCTTGCCGTGGAGCGTCGCGGCAACCTGCTGCATCCGCACCCCGAGCTCGCGCGCAACCTTTCCGAAGAGTGCGTCGTTGTATTGCTTCACAAGCGGGAACGTCGCGACCTCGAGCAGCTGAGGCCCCTTCGAGGCCGATGTCGTTCCTTTCACGGTCGCAACATGCCACCCGGCCGGCGCGAGGTACGAATAGGTGCTTCCCCGAACCTGCTGCAGTGGCATGTGCGAAGACCCCCCGCAGCCTGCGAGGATTAGAACCGCCAGGACGAGGAGAAAGGATCGGAAGATGGCCAAGACGAAGGACAGAGTGGTCGACGTCGCAGAGAACGTCAAACCCTACGTCGAGCGCGCGATCAGCGACGAGAAGCTGCGCGACGACGTAATGAGCGCGTTCGCGACCGCACGCGAGCTGTACAACGACCTGCTCGGGAACCGTGATCCGGTCGGCGTCGCCACGCGCGTCGCGACCGACGACGAGCTGCGCGACAAGCTCAGGGACGCGGTCGAGGATCTGCGCAACGCGGCCGATCGGCTGCAGGGCAAGAAGGATCACGGCGGACGCACCGCAACGCTGCTCGTCGCGGGCATCGCGCTCGGGATCCTCTACAACCCGGTCACCGGCTCGGACACGCGCAAGTGGCTCCGCGAGATGCTCGCCGGCGACGGCGAGTTCGGCAGCGACGGCTACGAGTCAACGAACGGCAACGCGTAAGGAATCGTCAACGCCCCGAGCGTGCGGACGGGGTCAGCGTCTGCATCACGAACGGGCGCGCGTTGCCCGTCGAGATGTCGCTGTAACCGAGCAGCAACGCTCCGGGCTCCGGCACTGTCGTGCCGCGCGGAATCGCTGCCGCGTACCCGGCCGCACTCGGGAACTTCAAGTCTTGCTCGTGCGTCCAACGGTGCAGGTACGGACGCGGGTCTGTCGCACCGGCCGAGCCGAGGTACAGCCCTGACACGGGCCTGATCTCGAAGTGCAGGTGTGCAACGGTGATACCGGCCGCACCGGTGGCACCGAGGAACCCGAGCACCTGGCCCGCCTTCACCTGGGCGCCGTTCGCAGCGGTGCTCGAGAACGCAGAGAGGTCTGCGTACACAAATTGGTTGCCGCGAGTGTCGAGCAGCCGCAGGTGGTTGCCGTTTGCTTTGTCGAAGCCGAGGTCGACGATCATCGCGTTCGCGCACGCGACCACCGGCTGGCCGAGCGAACCGGCGATGTCGAGGCCCGGGCGGGCGCTCGACGCGCTGAAGTTGTCGGCGTACGACCAGACGCCGAAGACCGGGAACACGTACGGCCCGCCGCCGAGCGCCGCCGCGAGCGGAGACCGTTCGGACGGGCGGTTCGAGCGGGCCGGCGCGGCAAGCACACCGATCGTGCAGACGGCCGCGATCACGAGCAGCGCGCGCAAGGCCCCTACCGCAGCTTGCGGGCGAAGTCGAGGAAGCGCTCGCGCACACCCTCGTCGGGCACCAGCGGTGCCTCCGCGTCGCCCTGGCCGATCTCGCGTGCGACGGCGAGCACCTCGGCCACAACAGCGTCGCGATTCCGCGGGTCAGCGAGCAGCTCGGAGATCCAGTCGCGACCGTCGACCACGTCCTGATCCACGAGCAGCTGGCCGAGCAGCATCCCGACGCGGATGTACGCAAACGTGCGGAACGCCAGCGTGCGCCGCGCGCCGACGACCAGCTCGTCGATCTCCGGGTGCTCCTCCTGGATCTGCTTCACGATCGAGCCGATCGGCTCGTCGACGAGCGGGATCCAGAGCTCTTCTTGCGCCCTCAACTGTGCCCCTTCATCTGGGGATTGTCCCCGATCTCCGGTGGATGCGCCACACGATCTGAACGGCGATGAGGGCCAAAAGGATTCCGAAGAGCCGCCGGAGCAGCGCCTCGGGCAGCGATTCGGCGAGCTGGACCCCGCCCTCGACGCCTGCGATCGAGGCCGCGCCGACGACCGCGGCGGCGCGGAGATCGACGTTCCCGTACCGCTGGTGGCGCCATGAGCCGACGAGCGCCGTCGGCAGGATCGCGAGCAGCGACGACGCCTCCGCGTGCAGCTGCGTGAGCCCGAGCACAAGCGTCAGTGCGGGGACGAAGAGGGTGCCGCCGCCGACGCCGAACAGGCCCGCCAGCGTGCCGCCGGCGACACCGATCAGCCCGATGACGACGAGATTCGTCATACGAGCAGCCGCACCGAGACGGCCAGGAGCAGCACGGCGAACCCATAGCTCAGCTTCTCCACTTGGACGCGCTGCTGCAGCGACGTCCCGATCAGCACACCGATCACCGCAGGCAGCCCGATCGCCGCCGCCGCACCCGGCTTGAGGTCGCCGTGCAATGCGTAGGTGAGCGAGCCCGCAATCGACGAGACGAGGATCGCCATCAGCGAGGTCGCCGATGCACGGCGCTGGTCGAAGCTGCAGAGGAACACGAGCAACGGAACGAGGATGATCCCGCCGCCAACCCCGAACAGCGCACCGAAGAATCCGGCGGCGATCCCGATGCCGGCGAGCCTCGCAATCGTCGGCGCCGCCACACACCTACTCTATTCCCGTGGAGGCGCTGGCCCGTCTTACCGCCGAGCCTGCGTTCGGCGCGCTGTTCTTCGACGTCGACGGTGTGCTCGCGCCGATCGTCGCGCATCCCGAAGACGCAGCCGTACCCGAGGAGACGCGCGCCGAGTTGCGCCGGCTCGCGGCGAAGTACGCGCTCGTCGCGTGCGTCACCGGCCGCGCGACCGAGGTCGCGCAGCACATCGTCGGCGTGCCGGAGTTGCGCATCGTCGGCGAGCACGGGCTCGAGCTCGATCCACGCGCAGCGGAGTGGGCGCCGCGCATCCACGCGTTCGCGGAGGAGATCGCGTGGCACGACCTCGAGCTGAAGCCGCTGTCAGCGGCGTTCCACTATCGCCGCGCCGACGATCACGAGTTCGCGCGCGCCGAGCTCGAAGCGGTGGAACGCGAAGCGCGCGTGCACGGCTTCAAGACGCGCTTCGGAAGATTCGTGTTGGAGGTGCTGCCGCCGATTCCCGCGTCGAAAGGCACCGGCGTGACCGTGCTCTTGAAGGAGCACGGTCTGAACCGCGCGCTCTATGCAGGCGACGACACGACGGACCTCGACGGGTTCGCCGCGCTCGACAAGCTCGAGGTCGCGGTGCGCGTCGCCGTCGCGTCGGTCGAGGGACCGTCAGAGCTCGCCGCAAGCGCCGACATCGTCGTCGGCTCGACGGGCGAGCTGCTCGACGTGGTGCGAGCGCTGTAAGGCAAGTGCAATCGCGCTGACGCGCTGTCTCTACAGCTTCAGCTTGTCGCGCAATAGCCGCGTCTGCCGGCGCGCGACATCGACCTCGGTGCGCGACGAGTCCGCGAGTTGAAGACGCAACCGGTCCGGCGCGGCGCGCTTGACCGCCGCGACCTTCGCCAGGTTCACGACGTACGAGCGATGCACGCGCGCGAAGCGGCCGCCGAGCCGCTCCTCCAAAGCGCCGAGTGACGCGGTGCAGAGGAAGTTGCGGTCGTAGGTGTGCACGCGGCTGTAGTCGCCGTCGGCCTGCACGAAGTGGATCTCCGCAGGATCGAGCAGCAGCTCGCTACCGCCGCCGCCGACAACCGCGATGCGCTCGACCGGCGCGACCGACTCGGACGTGCGCTCACGCAGCCGCTCGACGACGCGCGCAAGCCGGTCGGCGTCGACCGGCTTCAACAGATAGTCGAACGCCTCGACCGCGAACGCGTCGACCGCGTAGCTCTCGTGCGCGGTGACGAAGACGACCGCCGGCGGAGACACTTGCTCGCGCAGGAACGGCGCCGCGGCGAGCCCCGTCGCACCCGGCAGCTCGACGTCGAGGAAGACCACGTCGGGACGGCGCTCACGCGCAAACGTCACCGCTTCTGCCGCGGTCGCAGCCTCACCGACGACTTCGACGTCCCGATGCTCCGCAAGCAAGTACCGCAGCTCGTCACGCGCAGGTGCTTCGTCGTCGACGACGAGAGCCTTAATCATCGCTGCGCTCTGTCGAATCCACGCCACGTGGAACCTGGAGACGCACGACTGTGCCGAACGGGAACGAGCGCAGCTTCACGCCTTCGCCGTAGTGCGCGGTGAGTCGCCGGTTCACGTTGGCGAGGCCGATGCCTGTGCCGTCGCCGACGCCCGGCTCGAGCACCCGCTCGATCGCGTCGCGAGCGATGCCGCGACCATCGTCGCGGACGGTGATGCGCAAGCGGCCGCGACGGACGCGCGCGCGTACGAGCAAATGCAACGGCCGGTCGGTCTTGCCGTGCTTCACCGCGTTCTCGACGAGCGGTTGCACGACAAGCGGTGGCAGACGAACAGCGAGCGCCTCCGGATCCGCGTCGACCGTCAACTCGACCTGCGAGCCGAAGCGGGCCTGCTCCAACTCGAAGTAGCTACGCACGTGATGAAGCTCCTCTTCGAGCGTCACGAACTCGCCCGGCCGAGCGAGGCGGCGTCGCAAGTGCTCCGCAAACGCAACGACAAGACGGCGCGCATGCTCGGGATCGGTTCGGATGAACGACGCGATCGTGTTCAGCGCGTTGAAGACGAAGTGCGGCTCCATCTGCGCCTGCAGCGCCGTTGTCGTCGCGGTGCTCAACTCGGAGAGCTGCAACTGGGCGGAGAGCTGGTCGCCGACTGCTTCGAGCGTCGAGACCGCGGCTTCGTCGAGCGGCGAACCGCTGGTGGCGAACGCGACGATCGCGCCGGCGACGTCATCGCTCGCGCGCAGTGGGACGACGGCCGCGGCCCCAAGCGGGCAGGCGGCGTGCCCGCACTCGACGCGGAGGGCGAGCGGCGCGAGCAACGTCCGGTCCTGCGCGAGCGCTTCGTACACCGGCCTGATCGGGCGGTCGCCCGGGCGGTGGTGGTCGGCACCTGCCCCGACGAACGCGAGCACCTGCTGCCGATCGGTCACGGCGACCGCGCCGTAGCCGAGCTTCTCGAACAGCTCGTAGGCGACAACGCGCGCGGCGCTCTCGGTCAGCCCGTGCCGGAGCTCCGGCAAGGTGGTCTCGAGCAGCTCCAGCACCGGGATGCGGCGCCGGGACGGGCGTCTGCGAGTCCGCGGCATGATGCGGATTGTGCACGTGACCGACGAGGTTCTGGCCGCCGTCGCCGCCCGCTACGGCGAGCCGGCAGAGCTGGCGTGGCGAGGCGAGATCTCCGATTTCGAGCACGGGCTGGCCACGTACAACCCCGCGCGGCGTCATGACGTGACGCTCTTCATCCTCGATCCGGCAGAACGCGTGGCCTTGATCCGCAAGCCGCCGTTCCCGGAAGGCGTCTGGCGGCCGCCCGGCGGCGGCATCAAGCCCGGCGAGGACTTCACGGCCGGCGCCGTGCGCGAGGCATGGGAAGAGACGGGCTTGGAAGTGACGATCGAGCGCTACTTGGTCGCGTCGCGCGCGACGTTCCTCTCACCTCTCGGCGACGTCGAGTGGCGCACGCACGTGCTCCTCGCGCGGACCACCGGCAGCGAGCTCGCACCACGCGACCCCGAGGAGATCGCGGGCGCGCGCTGGGGAACTCTCGAGGAACTGTCAGGGACGCTGCGCGACCGGCTGCTCGCGACCGGCCGCGCGTTCTGGCGCTATCGCGTCGCGTTGCACGACGCCGCCCTTGCGTCCTACGTCAGTGGCTGAACGACGATCAGCGAATTCCCGTCGGGGTCGCGCAGCCAGAACATCGGCGGCACAGGGTCGCCGTAGCGGGTGACGCCGTCGTCGACGTCGACGCCCGCGGCCTTCAGCTTTGCGTGGTCGGCGTCCACGTCCGTGGTGTCGAGGCAGATGCCCGTTTGGCTGCCGCCGGCCGTTCGCCCCTCGGGCGGCGGTGCGATCGCGATGTTGGTCTCGGTTCCGGGCAGCTTCACCTCGACCCAGCGCATGTTCGGGCCCATCGGGACATCGACGACCTTCTCGAACCCGAGCGTGTTGACGTAGAAGTCGATCGCCCGGTCGGTGTCGGCGGTGGTCACACACACGCGGCCGACGAGCTGCACATTCAATTTCGTTGCGGTGGACGGCACTTCGAGCCTCCTTCGTTGTCGAGAGCTAAGACGGCCGGCGCCGCCGAAAATCATCGCTCGACGACCTCCAAGACTCCGGGGATCGAGGTCACGCGGGGACCATCCCACTCGAGAACCTCCGGCCACAACGGGTCCTCGCCCGCGCGGTGGATGAGGATCGCCTGCATGCCGACGCGCTGTGCGCCGGCGAGCTCGTCGTTCGCGCCGTCGCCGACGAAGACCGCGTCGGCCGGGTCGACACCGAGCCGCGCGCAGCACTCGAGGTAAATGCGCGGATCCGGCTTCGACGCGCCGAACGACGACGAGAACACCTCGGCGTCGAAGTGCCCTGCGAACTCGGACTCGGGCCACAACAGCTCGATGTCCTCCGAGCAGACGGTGATCAGCCCGTTCTTGTAGCCCTGCTCGCGGAGGGAGCGCAGCGTGTCGAGCGCTCCAGGTCTGGGCGTCAGCGCCCGACGCAGATGGTTTTGTCGCAGCGCGCACACGTCGTCCATGTGCTCTTCGGCGAGGCCCGCCTCGGCGAGAGCGGCACGGATCGGGCCGTTGTACTTCGCCTTCGAGTCACCCCATCGCTCACGGAACGTTTCGCCGGCGATCGCGGCGAGTTGCTGATTGAGCTCCGCGTTCGCGTCGCGGTCCCAGTCGATCAGCGTCTCCCAGAGATCGAAGACGACAGCCGTTACGCGCAACTCTTGAGGACCTCCCACGCGCGACGCACGTCGTCCTCGGTCGTGCGGCCGTTGCCGATCGCGAGGCGGATCGCGTCGGCACCGCGCAACGTGGTGGAGGCGACGAACACTTCACCGGTGGCGCTCGCAGCGGCGGCAAGCTCATGGTTGTCGGTGCTCCTGTGCCGGAAACACACGGTGGAGAACGGATGCGGCGCGACCAGCTCCCACTCGGGGTCGGCGTCGACCCACGATGCGAAAAGCTGCGCGAGCCTCACGTGCTCGCGGATCAGCTCGCGCAATCCCTCGGCGCCGTACCAGCGCAGCACGAACCACAGCTTGAGCGCGCGGAAGCGACGCCCGAGCGCAGGCCCGAAGTCCTTCAGGTCGACCGCGCCCTGAGTCGACGCGAGGTACTCGGGCACGAGCGCGAACGCCTCGTGCAGCACGTCCGGCTTGCGCGTCCACAGCACAGAGCAATCCATCGGCGTGAACAGCCATTTATGCGGGTTGACGACGATCGAGTCGGCGCGCTCGGAACCATCGAGGCACCAGCGGAGCTCCGGACAGACCGCGGCCGAGCCCGCATACGCTGCGTCGACGTGCAGCCAGACGCCGGCTTCCTCGCAGCGGCGCGCGAGTTCCGGGATCGGGTCGACCGACGTCGTCCCCGTCGTGCCGGCAGTTGCGACAACCGCCGTGGCGTCGTCGAGCGAGAAGTCCGTGCGCATGCGGTACTCGTCGTCGATGTCGACCTTGCGGTACTCGAGCCCGACGAGCCGCGCCGCCTTCTCGACGCTGAAGTTCGCTTCGCGCGAGGCGTAGACGACTCCGCCGGGCCGCTGCACACGAGCGGCGGCAAGCGCAGCGATCGTCGCCGTCGAGGCGGTGTCCTCGATGTGGCCGTGGAGACCCTCCGGCAGCCCGAACAGTTGCCGCAGCCAGTCGACGACCGTCACCTCGAGCTCGGTGCCCGCCGGTGAGGCGAGCCACGTCATCGCGTTCACGTTCAGCGCTGCGACGAGTAGCTCCGCGAGGATGCCCGGCTCCGAGCCGGTGTTCGCGAACCACGCGAAGAAACGCGGGTGGTTCCAGTGCGTGATCCCAGGAAGGATCACGTCGTCAAGATCGCGCAGCATCGCCTCGAACGGCTCACCCTGCTCGGGCGGAGATGCGGGCAGCTTCGCGCGCACGTCGCCGGGCTGTACGCGCGCCTGCACGGGCAGGTCGCCCACGCGGGACAGATACGACGCGACCCAGGCGGACGCGAGCTCGAGATCGTCGCGGAAATCGCTCATCGGCGTTTGCGAATCTTCTCGATCTGCTTCCACGTGCGCGTGTTGACGACATCGTCCTTCGTCAGCCACGCGCGCCTCGCCTGGCCGACGCCGAGCTCGACGTAGCCGAGCGCCGCCACCTGGTGTCCGTCGGAGTCGATCACCAGCTTGAGCCCCGCCTCGCGCGCCGCGCGCGCATGCACGTCGGAGAGATCGAGCCGGTCGGGCTGCGAGTTGATCTCCAGAAACGTGCCCGTCTCGAGCGCCTTCTCGATGACGCGGTTCACGTCCATCGACGACGGCTGCCGCTTACCGATCTTGCGGCCGGTGAGATGCCCGACCACATCGACGTACGGATTCTCCATCGCCGCGAGCACGCGCTCCGTCGGGTTGTCGTCGAAGCGCGCGTGCATCGACGCGACGACCCAGTCGAGCGTGGCGAGATCTTCGTCGTCGACATCGACCGTGCCGTCAACTTTGATGTTCGCCTCGATGCCCTTCAGGATGCGGAAAGGCGCAACCGTTTCATTAAGAGCATCGATTGCCTCCGCTTGCTGCTTCAGCAGATCGCCTCGCAAGCGATGCGAGTGGTCACAGATCGCGTAGTACGCGTAGCCGCGCCCGATCGCCGTGGCGACCATCGTCTCGAGCGCATCCTTGCCGTCGGACCACGTCGTGTGCGTGTGCAAGTCGCCGCGCAGGTCGCCCAGCTCGACGAGCTTCGGCAACTCTCCCTTGCGCGCCGCGGCCAGCTCGCCGCCGTCCTCACGCAACTCGGGCGGGATCCACGCGTAGCCGAGAAACGTGTAGACGTCCTCCTCGCGCGCAAAGTGGTGCTCCTCGCCGCTCTCGACTTCGGTGACGGAGTACTCCGACACCGAGTAGCCGCGGCGCACGGCATCCTCTCGCAGCGCGACGTTGTGGTTCTTCGAGCCGGTGAAGTGCTGCAGCAGGTTCCCGTAGCTCTCCGGCGGAACGACACGGAGGTCGTAGCGCGAGCCGTCCTGCGCGACGACCGTCGCCTTCGTCGATCCCTTCGCGGCAACGTCGACGACCCACGGGAACCCGCAAAACGCATCGACGAGCGCCTGCGGGTCGGTCGCGGTCGCGATGATGTCCAGGTCGCGCACGGTCTCGCGCATGCGGCGCGCCGAGCCGGCGAGCGACACCTTCACCGACGCCGGATGCTCCTCGAGCGTCTCGACGACCGCCTTCAACTTCGGCAGTTGGTTGCCGAGCAGCAAACGGCGCGGCCCTTCGGCCGCCTTCGGCTTGGCAAGCGCCGCGGCGATCTTCTCCTCGGTACCCGGCCCGATGCCGGCGTGGCCGCGCAGCTGGCCCGCCTCGGCCGCCGCCTTCAACGCGTCGATCGTCGAGATGCCGAGCTCCTGCCAGAGCCGGCGCGCCGTCTTCGGGCCCATCCCCGGTAGGCGCAGGAAGCTCGCGAGCTCGGCCGGAACCTCCGCCTTGCGCTTCGTGAGCGCGTGGATCTCGCCGTCTTCGACGACCTCGACGATCTTCGCCTCGATCGTCTTGCCGATGTCCTGCAGCTGCTTGGCCTTCCCGGCCAACGCGAGCTCCGCCACCGACGACGGCGTGTCGCGGATCCGGGCCGATGCCTTGCGATAGGCGCCGATACGGAAACCGTCCGCTCCCTCCAGCTCCATCAGGTCG
Organism: Gaiellaceae bacterium; assembly: GCA_036278975.1. Taxonomy (GTDB): domain Bacteria; phylum Actinomycetota; class Thermoleophilia; order Gaiellales; family Gaiellaceae; genus PALSA-600. Next base: position 18,417 of record DASUKC010000112.1, on the reverse strand, counting down.
GCCAGGAGATCGAACTGGTCCGCGAGCAGGTCGTTTCTCGGAAGCGCGGACACCCTGGCGATAATAGGCGTCGCTGTGCGCGCGACGATTTGCGTCCCCACGTACAACGAGCGCGCGAACCTCGACGCGATGGTTGCCGCGCTCGCACCACTACTTCGCGAGGGCGACCGGATCCTCGTCATCGACGATGCGTCTCCTGACGGCACCGGCGAGATCGCCGACGGGCTGGCTGCGAAGCACCCGTTCGTGTCCGTGTTGCACCGGCCGCGAAAGGAAGGGCTCGGGCCTGCGTACCTGGACGGCTTCCGCCGTGCGCTCGCGGACGGCGCCGAGTTGGTGCTGGAGATGGACTGCGACTTCTCCCACGACCCCGCCGACGTGCCGCGGCTGATCGCGGTCGCAGAGGAGGGCGCCGACCTCGTGCTCGGATCGCGTTACGTGACGGGCGGCGGCGTGGCGGACTGGGGCCTCGTGCGACGTGTCATCTCACGGGGCGCGTCCGTCTACACGGAACTGTTCCTGCGCATGGGCGTGAAGGACCCGACCGGCGGGTTCAAGTGTTTCCGGCGAAGCGTCCTCGAGGCACTCGACCTCGACGCGGTCTCGGCTAAGGGCTACGCATTCCAGATCGAGATGACGTACCGCGCGAAGCGCGCCGGCTTCCGCATCGTCGAGATCCCGATCATGTTCAGCGACCGCACGCACGGCCACTCGAAGATGAACCGCGCGATCGTGCTCGAGGCGATCTGGCGCGTGCCGCTGCTACGCCTGTAGCGTGACCGGCATGCGCGCGGTGACAGATGCGAACTTCGCCGAGGACGTCCTCGCGTCGGAGAAGGCGGTCGTTGTCGACTTCTGGGCGCCGTGGTGCGGGCCCTGCAAAGCGGTCGAGCCGATCCTCGAGCAACTTGCACTGGATGTCGTGAAGCTCGACATCGACGAGAACCCGGAGACGGCCGCGCGCTACGACGTGCTCTCGATCCCGACGGTGATCCTGTTCGCGGGCGGCGAGCCGCGTGAAACCGTGGTCGGCGCCCGCTCACGCGCGCACTACGAGCGCGTGTTCGAGAGCTATTTGTAGTGCTCCCAGCCGGAGAGCACGAACGGCTCGCCGTTCAGCAGCAACTCGACGCCTGAACCTTCCTCGACGCGGCCGACGACGGGATAACCCGCGGGATCGGCGACGGCCGCGAGCAGTTCGAAGTCCTCGCCGAACCCGAGATGGTCGATGTTCGCGCCGGGTGCGAGCGGTATGCGATCGAGCTCGACGATGCAACGCACGCCGGAGCGATACGCGATGTGGCCCGCGTCGACTGCGATGCCGTCGGAGATGTCGAGCATGGCGTGCGCGTGCCGTGCGAGCGCGCGACCTTCGGCAACGCGAACCGGCGGCCGCACGTAGCGGCGCTCGCGGAACGCTGCACCAGCTGCGCCGAGCGGTCCTGTAACGACGAGCACGTCACCCGGCCGCGCGCCGCTACGGCCGGGAACACGTTCGCTGCGACCGAGCGCGGAGACGCTGATCACGACGAGCGGGGCAGCTGTCGTATCGCCGCCGACGACGGGGACACCGGCTTCGGCGATTCCCTCGTACAGTGCGACGACGTCGGCGACCTTCGCGGACCCGGGCGCCGCGAGCGTGACGACGAGCCCGACCGGATCCGCACCGGATGCGGCAAGGTCGCTGAGGTTGACCGCCGCGACGCGGAAGCCGAGCTCACGCCAGTCGATCCAGTCGAAGCGGAAGTGCAGGTTCTCGACGAGCGCGTCCTGCGTGACGACGAGGTTGCCGACGACGGCCGCATCGTTCTCGACGTCACGGATCAGCCCGCGGGCTTCGAGGTCGCGCAGCAGCGCGACCTCACCGATCTGCGAGAGCCTCGTCAACTGCCTTGCGGAGTAGCGGGTCGGTTGCGGCTCGGATCACAGCGACGCCGGCGGCGCCGGCACGAATGCAGTCGCCGGCGTTGCTCGCGTCGACGCCGCCGATGGCGACAACGGGTTTCGTTGCGGCAACGCACACGGCGCGGAGGCCGTCCAGGCCGAGCGGCGGTGCGGCGTCTGCTTTTGAGGGAGTCGCCCACACAGGGCCGACGCCGAGATAGTCGGCACCGGCGTCTTCGTCGAGCGCTTCCTCGAGCGTCGAGGCGGAGCGGCCGAGCAGCAAGCCCGCAGCGCGTGCGCGGTGCGCGCCTTCGTCGCCGCGGCCGAGGTGCACGCCGTCGGCGTGGAGCGCGATCGCCGCAGCGACGTCGTCGTTCACGACGAAGGTGACGCCAAGCGCGGCGAACCCTTCACCTGCAGCGACGATCGCGTCCGTCGGCGCCTTCACGCGCAACTGCACGACGGTCGCGCCCGAATCGACAGCACGGCGCGCGGTCGCGAGATCCTCGACGATCGCGTGCACTCTCACCTGATGCGACCGTCGAGCGTCGCGGGGTCGAGCGCCGCCAAAGCGTCATAGAGCTGCACATGAAACGTGCCCGGACCCTTTGCGCCCACCGCTGCGTCCTCACCAGCGACGCCGAACGCGACAAGCGCTTCGGCGGCAGCGTCGAGCGGGTTGTCGCGATTGACGGCAAGGAAGCAGCCGGTCATGGCACTCGACATGCAGCCGGTGCCGGTGACCGACGCCAGCAGTGGGTGCCCGTTTGCGATCGCGATCACGGTCTCGCCGTCCGATACATGGTCAACTGCGCCGGTGACCGACGCGACGACGCCGAGCCCCTTCGCAGCCGCCCGCGCCAGCTCGGCGGGATCGCCGCCCGCGTCGATCGATTCGACACCGCGTACCTCCGCGGCGACACCGACAAGCGTCGCCATTTCGCCGGCGTTGCCGCGGAGAACGGCGACGTCGACCTCGACGAGGATTCGCTTCGCGACCTCGGTGCGGTAATGCGTGGCGCCGGCGCCGACGGGATCGAGAACGACGGGAATGCCATGTTCGTTCGCCGCGCGACCCGCAAGCAGCATCGCGTCGACCCAGTGCGGCGACAACGTGCCGATGTTCAGGACGAGCGCGCCTGCAAAGCCGACCATCTCCTCGACCTCGTCCTTCGCGTGCGCCATCACGGGCAGCGCGCCGAGCGCGAGCGTCGCGTTCGCGGTCTCGTTCATCACGACGTAGTTCGTGATCTGGTGAATCAGCGGCTTCGCCTGGCGAATACGGGACAGTGAGGCTCCGGGGTTCATAGGGTTCCTTTGAGCTGGAGGACGTCGACAGGTCCGTCGCCGGCGCCGAGCTCTTGGAGCCCAGCGGCGACGGCGCGGCCCGCGGCGGCCGAAGCCCCGCGTGCAGCGAAGACAAGCGACTCTCCGCGCGCGAGCAGCGCGGCGAGTGTCGCCGAATGTGTACAGCCTGCACCGTGCGTTGCGCCGGACTCGTAACGCGTGACGGGAATCTCCACGTGCTCGCGCCCGTCGAAAAGATGGTCGATCGGGTCGCCGTGGCCGCCCGTGACGATCGCCGCCGCCGCGCCGAGAGCGCAAAGTCTTTCGGCTTGATCCGCGCGTGACCCCGCACCGACAAGCGCGCGGGCTTCGTAGACATTCGGCGTCACGACGGTCGCCTTCGGGAACAGGCGCTGCACGAGCGCGTCGGCCGCGTCATCCTCCAGCAAACGCGCGCCGGATGACGCAACCATCACCGGATCGACGACGAGCGGCACCGGGTGCTCCTCGACGAACGACGCAACGGCATCGATGATCTCGCGCGAAAAGAGCATCCCGGTCTTCGCGGCGTCGACACCCACGTCGTCGAACACCGCGTCGAGCTGCTGACGCACGAACTCGGGAGGCACCTGGTGCACCGCCGTCACGCCCACGGTGTTCTGAGCAGTCAGGGCCACGATCGCGGACATGCCGTAGGCGCCCGCTGCGGCGAACGCCTTGAGGTCGGCCTGGATTCCGGCGCCTCCGCTCGAGTCGGAGCCGGCGATCGTCAACGCGCGTGCAACCACCTGCAACTCCCTTCGCCGGCATGATCCGGATCAGGTTCTACGGGTGTGTTCTCAGCCTCAGACAGGCACCCCGGTGGGGCGAGGCTAGCATCGGCAAGAGTGTTGGACACGCTGCTCTCGGGCGAGGAGCTGGCGCATCTCGCGACGGAGCCGGCGCGGGATGCGGCCTTCGCGCCGCTCCCGGACGACCTGCATCCGGCGGTCGCGAGCGTCCTCGGGCTGGACGAGCTGTATGCGCACCAGCGGGCTGCCTGGGACGCGTCCGCCCGCGGCGAGCACGTCCTGGTCGCGACCGGCACCGCGTCCGGGAAGACGCTCGCGTTCAACCTGCCGGTGCTCGACGCCATCGCCCAGAGCTCCAAGACACGCGCCTTGTACCTGTATCCGGCGAAAGCACTCGCGCAGGACCAGTTCCGCACGCTCGCGAGTTACCAGCTGCGCGGGTTGCGCCCGGCGATCTACGACGGCGACACGCCGGTCGAGCAGCGGCGCGAGATCAGACGCAGCGCGAACGTCGTGCTCACGAACCCGGACATGGTGCATATCGGCCTGTTGCCGAACCACGACCGTTGGGGCGACGTGCTCGCGAACCTCCGCTACATCGTCGTCGACGAGGCTCACGTGTATCGCGGCGTCTTCGGGTCTCACGTCTCGAACGTGCTGCGCCGCTTGCGTCGGCTGGCGCGCGCCTACGGGAGCGAGCCGCAGTTCGTGCTCGCGTCGGCGACGATCTCAAATCCCGGCGAGCTCGCGACGTCGCTGATCGGTGAACGCGTCACGGTGATCGGCGCGGACGCAGCGCCGCGCGCGGAGCGCACGGTCGTCTTGTGGAACCCGGCGCTGATCGACGCCGAGCTCGGCCTGCGTGCATCTGCGCTCGCGGAAGCCGCGAAGCTGCAAGCATCGTTCGTCGAGCGCGGCGTGCGCACGCTGACGTTCGCGAAGAGCCGCAAGGCTGCCGAGCTGATCCACCGCTTCACGGCCGAACGGTTGGGAGACGACACGCACCTGTCGCCATACCGCGCGGGTTACACCGCAGCGCAGCGGCGCGAGATCGAACGGCGCCTCGCGGAAGGCGACCTGCTCGGCGTGTCGGCGACCAATGCGCTCGAGCTCGGCATCGACATCGGCCTGCTCGACGCGGTGATCTCGGTCGGTTTCCCCGGAACGGTTGCGTCACTGCGACAGCAGTGGGGACGCGCGGGGCGGCGCGACAGCGGGATCGCCGTGCTCGTCGCAACGGAGGACGCGCTCGACCAGTACTTCATGCGCAACCCCGAGACGCTGCTCGGTCGCCGCGTCGAAGCGGCAATCCTCGATCCGTGGAATCCGCGCGTGCTCGCCGGCCACGTGCGCTCGGCAGCGTACGAAGCGCCGCTCACCGACGACGACGCGGCGATCCTCGGGCCGGAGGCGCTTGTTGCTGCGCGCGCGGATCCCGCGCTGCGCGAGACGAAGGCCGGCATCGTGTGGGCAGGCCGCGACCATCCCGCCGCGCACGTGTCGCTGCGCTCGGCCGAGGCGGATGCGTACAGCGTCGTCGACTCGACTACGGGCTCCGTGATCGGCGTCGTCGACGGCGCCCGGGCGTACTCCACCGTGCACGAAGGTGCGATCTACCTCCACCTCGGCGAGTCGTACATCGTGCGCGAGCTCGACCGCACGTCGCTGCACGCGATCGTCGAGCCGTTCAGCGGCGACTGGTACACGCAGGCGAAGAAGGAGACGTCGACGACGATCGCCGAACCTCGCCGTGTCGAGTTGCGCTGCGGGCTCGAGCTCGCGTTCGGCGAGATCGAGGTGACCGAGCAGGTCGTCGCCTACGAACGCAAGACAGTGGCGTCGCAGGAGCGCATCGAGCTCGTTCAGCTCGAGCTGCCGGAGACGAGCTTCTCGACCGAAGCGATCTGGTTTCTGCCGGAGGCGCACCAGCTGAAGGGCCTCGAAGAGATGCCGAAACTGCTCGGCACGCTGCACGCGGCCGAGCATGCGCTGATCGCGCTGCTGCCGCTGTGGACGATGTGCGACCGCTGGGACATCGGCGGCCTATCGACCAACATCCACCCGCAGACCGGGCGGCCGACCGTGTTCATCTACGACGGTCATCCCGGTGGAGTCGGCATCACCGAGCGCGGGTTCGACGAGTTCGAGGGCTGGGTGGCGGACACGGCCGCGATGATTCGCGGCTGCCCGTGCCAGGACGGCTGCCCGTCGTGCGTGCAGAGCCCGAAATGCGGCAATCTCAACGACATGCTCGACAAGGCGGGCGCGCTCAGCTTCCTCGAGCGGTTGTCGATTTCCGGGAACCTCGTTCGTCGTACGGACGACCCGACCCAAGGAGGCTCGTCATGAAGTACCTCTTGCTCATCTACAACGAAGAGAACCCCGCCGCGTGGGAAGCGATGCCGCAGGCGGAACAGCAGGCTCTGATCGGCGAGTACCGCGCAGTAAGCGCGCTCCCGAACACGCTCGGCGCAAACCAGCTGCAGCCGGTCGCGACGGCAACCACCGTGCGCGTGAACGACGGCCAGACCCTCGCAACCGACGGCCCGTTCGCGGAGACGAAGGAAGTCCTCGGCGGCTACTACCTGGTCGAGGCGAGCGACCTCGACGAGGCGATCGCGATCGCGGCGAAGATCCCGGCCGCACGCAACGGCGGCTGCGTCGAGGTGAGACCGATCGTAGAAATGTGATCGACGCGATCTTCAAGGAGGAGTGGGGGCGCGTCGTTGCGTCGCTGGTCGGCACCTTTCGCGACTTCGACCTCGCAGAGGACGCGGCGCAGGAGGCATTCGCAATCGCCGCCGAGCGCTGGCCGCGCGACGGCGTGCCCTCGAGCCCCGGCGCGTGGCTGACGACCACCGCGCGCAACCGCGTCATCGATCGGCTGCGCCGCGACCGCGCGTTCGCCGAACGCGCACCGCTACTTCTGCCGGACGAGCCGCACGACGAAGAGGAGACCGTGTTCGACGACGAACGGCTCGAGCTGATCTTCACCTGCTGCCATCCTGCGCTCGCGCTCGACGCGCAAGTCGCCCTGGTGCTGCGGACGTGCGGCGGACTGACAACCGACGAAATCGCGGCAGCGTTCCTCGTGCCGGAGGCGACGATGGCACAGCGGCTCGTACGCGCGAAGCACAAGATCAAGGCGGCCGGCATCCCGTTCCGCGTGCCCGACGACCACGTCCTGCCGGAACGCCTCGCCGCGGTGCTCGCCGTCGTCTATCTCATCTTCAACGAGGGCTACAGCGAGCGCGAGGAGCTCGCCCGCGAAGCGATCAGACTGGGTTCTTCTCTTGCGGGACTCATGCCTGACGAGGCGGAGGTGCACGGGCTGCTCGCGTTGATGCTGTTGCACGAAGCGCGGCGGCCGGCGCGGTTGCGAGCAGGCGAGATCGTGCTGCTCGGCGACCAGGATCGCGCGATGTGGCGCGGCAATGTCATCGCGGAAGGTGCGCGGATCCTCGAGCACGCGCTCACGCTCGGCCGGCCCGGCGTCTACTGCATCCAGGCTGCGATCGCCGAACTGCACACGCAGCCGGAAACCGATTGGGCGGAAATCGCTGCGCTCTACGCCGAGCTCATGCGCCGCACCGGCTCGGCCGTCGTCGAGCTGAACCGGGCCGTTGCGGTGGCGGAAGTCGAAGGGCCTGAAGCGGCGCTCGAACTGGTCGACAGCCTGGAGCTCGACGGCTACCGCTATTTGCACTCGACCCGCGCCGATCTGCTGCGGCGGCTGGGCCGTGACGACGAGGCCGCGGCCGAGTATCGCTGCGCGCTCGAGCTGTCCCACCAAGAACACGAACGGCGCTTCCTCGAGCGTCGCCTGCAAGATGTGGGGCGTGAACGACCGTGAACGCATCCGCGCCTTCGGCCGAGAGCTCGAAAACCGTCTCGCGGCGCGTGTCGTCGAGACACCCGTGGGCGATGCGCTGTTCGTCGACGAGCTCTTCGACGTCTACTCGCTGAACTACCTGCGCGCGGATCGCGGCGACGCGGCAACGATCGCGGCAAGTGCAGACGGTGCGATGGAGACGTTCCAACACCGCAACGTGTCGACGTACCTCGACGTCGATCTCGGGTGGACGCGGGAAACACATCTTGTGATGCAACATCAGCGTGAGCCGGACCGGCGCGTCGACACGACGCACGTTCGCCGCGTCCCGTTCGATGCGATCGCTGAGTCGCGCATGCATGAGTACGACGGCGGCCTCGGCAAGCGTTTGAACCAAGCGCAGCTTCGCGTCGCCGGTGCGGTCGATACGCACTGGCTGGCGGTGTACGAGGGCGACGTCGTCGCGGGGTGGTGCCACGTACGCTCGCGCGACGGAATCGCGCAAATCGAAGACGTGAACACGCTGCCGGCGTTTCGCGGCCGCGGACACGGGCGGGCGATCGTGCAGCACGCGCTTGACGAAGCACGCTTGACGCACGACATCGTGTACCTCGAAGCGCTCGAGCACGACTGGCCGCGCGAGCTGTACGCAAAGCTCGGCTTCGTCGAGATCGACCGGAGCTACCACCACCTGCGCGCTCCGACCCCACTGACGGCGTTGCGCATCACCACACCGCGCCTCGAGCTGCGACTCGCAACAGTCGCCGAGCTGCGTACGCTCTATGGCGTCGCCGAAGAGGGCGTTCACGACCCGGCGTGGATGCCGTTCGAAGTGCCGTGGACGGACAGCCTCGACGAAGCGAGCTTCGTCGACTACCACCTCGGCTCGATCGCTGCGTGGCGGCCCGAGGCGTGGCGGCTCAACCTGGTCACGTTCCATGACGGTCAGCCGATGGGCTCGCAGGGACTGACGGCCACGCTCTTCCCGGCCACGAAGACGGTCGTCACCGGCTCTTGGCTCGGGCTTGCCTATCAGGGACGCGGCTTCGGGACGGAGATGCGCAGCGCGATCCTCCGCTTCGCGTTCGAGGCGCTCGGCGCGACGAAGGCGCTCTCCGGCGCGCTCGAGGGCAACGCCCAGTCGCTCGGGGTGTCCCGCAAGCTCGGCTACCGCGAGGTGGGGTCGCACTCGGTGAGCCCGCGCGGCGCACCGGTCGAGCACACGGATCTCGAGCTCACGCCGGCGGAGTTCAAGCCGACGATCGAGGCGAGTTGGGAGGGCTTCAAACCCGAGCTGTTCGGGTTATAGGATCGGCCCTCAGCCAACCCGGCGTAGGCTCGACGGAGCCGCGACCGGGGCGAGGTGGCGGCTTTGCCGGCGCCGAGCAGTCCAAAAAATCAACGGAGGCAGGCATGACGGCGCAACTGCCCCGCCCGCGGCACGGGGATCCTGTGAAGACGACGGCGGAGCTGCGCGCGCTCGCGGCAGCCGTGCTGAAAGAGGACGTGCAGACGTTGTCGCGCACGACGGCGTACCTGCGGCGGTCGTATCGCGTGGTGTTCGTCGCGTACGTCGCGATGCTCGTGTTCGGGCTGGCGGCGGTGAGCGCAGCGTTCGTGCGCGGTCTGACCGCGGCCACGACGGCGCAGTCGGTCGCAGCGGCCGCGCTCGCCGGGATGACCGTCGGGATCTTCGTCGCGTTCTTCGTGCAGCGGCCGTCCGCTGCGCTCGAGCGCAACGCGATCTTCATGCCGTGGGTGTCGGTCGTTCTGACGACGTTCTGGACACGGCTGCTCTATCTCGACGATCCGGCGACGCTCGACGAGAAGCTCGGCCGCGCAGCTAAGGACGCCTCGGCGGAGCTGAGCACGATCGCGATGCGCTACGCGCAGATCGACAGCCACGAGCTCACCGTCGCGAAGGAAGCGGCGCGGACGCGGCCTACTCGAGCCGCGCGAGCGCCTTCGACAAGCTCTGCCGAGTCGTGAGCACGTCCGCGTAGAGATCTCCGTATTGGCGAATGCGCTCGACCACGACGTCCATCGTGTAGATCGCCGGGTTCAGCTTGTCGTTCACCTCGTCCCAGCGCAGCGGGGTGGACACCGGTGCGCCCGGCTTCGGCCGAACCGAGTACGCCGACGCGATCGTCTTGCCTTCACCGTTCTGGTTCGAGTCGATCAGCACGCCGCGGCGGCGCGACTTCGACCACTCGGTCGTCGCGAGCTTCGGATGCGCACGCGCAACGGCGCCGGCAACGATCTCGGCGAATTGGCGCGTCGCCTCGTAGGTCGCGCGGCGCTCGATCGGCACGAGGATGTGGAAGCCTTTGCCGCCCGAGGTCTTCGGGAACGACTCGAGCCCGAGCGCGTCGAACAGCTGCTTGAGGATCAGCGCGACTTCCACCGTCTGCGTCCACGGCACGTCGGGCGTCGGGTCGAGATCGAACAGCACCCAGTCCGGGCGCTCCGGCTTGTCGACGCGCGAGTACCACGCATTCATGTCGATGCAGCCCATGTTCACCATCCAGAGCAGCGCGAGCTCGTCGTTGACGAGCGCCCAGTCGCCCCAGCGCGCGATCCAATCCGGCATGTGCGCGGGCGCCTTCTTCTGGAAGAACGCCTTGCCGTAGGCGCCGTCGGGGTAGCGGCGCATCGTGAACGGCCGGTTCTTCAGGTGCGGGACGAGCACGGGTGCGACCTGCTCGTAGTAGTCGAGCAAGTCGCCCTTCGTGATTCCCTCCCAGAACGGCTTGTCGAGGTTCGTCAGTCTGAGCCTCGGGTCGCGCGGCTGTGTCTTGAAAGGCAGTGGCGACGTAACTTCCTCCGGCTCTTTGTCCTCGCGCAGCCCGAGGTACGCGGGATGGCGCAGGTGCCGGTCATGCGTCCACTCGCTGTAGCGCACTTGCGCGACCAACTTCGGCTCGACCCATTGCACGTCGCCGCGTCGGACGCGCGGCATCTTCGGGATCTCTTCGAACGGTGAGCTGTCGCGATGCAACGGCCTGAGCAGCTTGAGCAGCTTGCTGATCTCGGCGTCGTTGAAGCCGGTGCCGACGTTGCCGACGTAGCGCAGCGTGCCGCCTTCGTTCACTCCGAGCACGAGCGCACCGAACGTGCCGGCGCGGCGACCTTCGCCGCGCGTATAGCCGGCGACGACGAACTCGTCGTTCAACTCGGTCTTGATCTTCAGCCAGTCGGAGGTGCGGCGCTGGCGGTATGGCGACCCTTTGCGTTTCGCGATCACGCCTTCGAGGTGCTGCTCCTGCGCGACGCGGAAGAGCGCATCACCGTCGTCGAAGCTCTCCGACAGCGACACCGACGTGACGCGCTTGTCGAGCAGCTTGCGCAGCCACTCCTTGCGCTCTTCGAGTGGAAGGTCGACGAGTTGCTCGCCGTCTTGCTCGAGGAGATCGAACGCGAAGTACACGAGCGCGCCTGTTCCCTGTTGCAGCTCGGAGAAGCTCGAGCGGCCGTCGGCGTTGATGCGCGTGATCTCGCCGTCGACGACCGCGTTCGGCGTCTTCACCGCCTTCGCGATCGCCCGCGCCACACCCGGGAAGCGCTCGGTGAGCGAATGGTCGTTGCGTGAGACGAGCTCGCACTCGCCATTCCGCACATACGCAAGCGCGCGATAGCCGTCGAACTTCACCTCGAACGTCCAGCCGTCGCCGCGCGGGATCGTCTCGGCAACGGTCGCGAGCTCCGGCTTGTAACGGTTCGTGACGGTGCCAGGCACCGTGTCCACTTCGTGACTTCGAATCAACAGCCAGTTCTGTTCCTTGCCGTCGAGGTGCGCGGGCACGAGCGTCCACGTTCCTTGCAAGCGCTCCCCGGCGAGCCGCACCTTCAGCTGGCCGTTGCGCTTCTCCTCGACGAGCTCGTAGGTCCCGTGATCCCAGATCTCAACGCTGCCGGCGCCGTAGTTCCCTTGCGGAATCTCGCCGTGGAAGCTCGCATACTCGAGCGGATGGTCTTCGACGTGCACCGCAAGCGCGCGCTCGCCCGGCTCGAGCGGAACGCCTTTCGGCACCGCCCACGACGCGAGCACGCCGTCGCGCTCGAGCCGGAAGTCGTAGTGGAGGCGCCGCGCGTCGTGGCGCTGGATCACGAAGATCGGCTTCTTGCCGCCCCGGCGGCCGCCGAAGGGCTCGGGCGTCTGCTTGGGGTCGCGTTTCCGGCGGTAGTCGTCGAGCGTCATGGTCTTTCGAGGGTGTTGTCCACAGGTTTACCCAGAGGGGCGAGGGACAGAAAGCCGCAGAGCTTTCTCCACCTGACGGGGGGTTAGGCGCACGGGGCCTGCGATAGCGGGCCCCGCCGCGTTTCTCACTTAGAACGCCTGTGGATGCTGTGGAAAAGACCTAGGCGAAGACGCCCATGCCGCGGAACTTCGCGCGCCGGCGCCGGCGGAGCTCCTCGCCGGGCACGTCTTCGAGCTCCTCGAGCGCCTCGACCAGCGCCGACCGGAGCAGGCGGGCCGCCTGGTCGTGGTCCTTGTGCGCGCCGCCTTGCGGCTCGGCGACGATCCCGTCGATCACGCCGAGGTCGAGGCAGTGCGCCGCATCCGGCTTGAACGCGGCCGCGGCCTTCTTCGCCTGGCCGGCGTCGCGCCAGAGGATCGCGGCGCAGCCTTCCGGCGTGATCACCGAGTAGATCGCGTTCTCCTGCATCAGCACCCGGTCGGAAACCGCAATCGCAACCGCGCCGCCTGAGCCGCCCTCGCCGATGATGCAGGCGACCGACGGAACGGTGAGCCGCGACATGACCGCCTGCGACCGCGCGATCGCGCCGCCCTGCCCGTGCTGCTCGGCCGCAACGCCCGGGTAGGCGCCCGGCGTGTCGACGAGCGAGATCACCGGGAAGCCGAAACGCTCCGCGATCTCCATCGCGCGCATCGCCTTCACGTAACCCTCCGGGTACGGCATGCCGAACTGGCGGTCGAGACGCTCCTTCACGTCACGACCCTTCTGGTGCCCGATCACCATGACCGTTCGCCCAGCAAGTTTTCCGAGGCCGGTGACCAGTGCGCCGTCGTCTGCGCGACCACGGTCACCGTGCAGCTCGACCCAGTCGTCGATGAAGCGCGACACGTAGTCGAGTGTGTATGGCCGCTCCGGATGACGCGCGAGCTCGACGGAGTGCCAGATCTCTTCGTCGGTCGCGTCTTCCTTCAGACGTTCGAGTTGGCGTTCGAGGCGCGCCGTCTCGCCCGACACGCGCGCGCCGCGCAGCAGCGGCAGCCGCGAGAGGCCGGACAACCGCTGGCGGATGTTCACCTCTTGGTCGTCAGCGCTCAAAGAGCCTCAGCAATCGGACGAGGTAGTCGCGCTGCTCGGGCCGCGGCACGATCGCGTCGAGGTGGCCGAAGCGCAGGTTCTGTTCCGCGAGACCGAAGTCGTCGGGCAGCTTCTCGCGTGTCGTCTGTTGCACGACGCGCGGACCGGTGAACGCGATCAACGCGCCGGGCTCTGCAATCGTCACGTCGCCGAGCGACGCAAACGAGGCCAGCACGCCGGCGGTCGTCGGGTGCGTCATCACCATGAGCAGCGGCAGGTGCGCGTCGTGCAGTTCCTCGACGGCGCACACCGTCTTCGGCAACTGCATCAGCGAGAGGATTCCCTCTTGCATGCGCGCACCGCCGCTCGACGTCACGGCGACGAGCGGCACTGCTCTTTCAACCGCAGAGTCGCAAGCCCTCGAGAACTTCTCCCCCACAGCGCGGCCCATCGAGCCGCCCATGAATGCGAAGTCCATGACTGCGAGCTCGACCGGGTGCTGGTCGATCGTTGCCTGCCCGACGACGATTGCTTCGCCAAGGCCCGTGTTCAGCTCGGCCTCCGAGAGCCGCTCCGTGTACGGACGCAGGTCGAAGAACTCGAGCGGGTCGTCGGAGCGAACGCTTGCTGCCTCTTCGACGAACGAGCCCGGGTCGGAGTACCAGGCGATGCGCGTGCGCGACCGCATCGGGAAGTGGTGGCCGCATTGCGTGCAGACCCAGAGCTCGCGCTCGAGCTCGTCGTCGCGGTAGTGCGAGCCGCATTTCGGGCACGTGTTCGGGTGCTTCGCACCCTCGACAGGCGCGTCGCGGTGCTCGATCTGGACGTCGATGCGGGCCTCAGACATGCGCGAAGCTTAGACCGGGCCCGGCAGACCGCCGGTTACAGGCCCGAAATCAGCTCTTCGAGCGTCTCGGGCAGATCCAGCAGGTCGTTCAGCTCGCGGTCGGGGCGCGCCGTGCCGCTCGGCGTCTCCCCGGTGCGGTTGATCCAGACACTGCGGAGCCCGAGGTCGTTGCAGGGAACGATGTCGTGGAAGTACGACGCTGCGACGTGCACATGGCCGTCGCGCGGCGCTCGCGTGCGGTTGAAGAACTCGTCCCAATGCTTATGGGCAGGCTTGTACGAGGAGATCTCCTGCGCGACGACGACTTCGTCGAAGACGACGCCGAGCTGCGCCTGCGACGCGGCGATGAAGTCGTCATCGGTGTTCGACAGGATCGCGAGCCGCCAGCCACGTCGGCGTAGCTCTTCGAGCGCGCTCGGCACTTCGGGGAACGACCGCCACGCGGGCAGCGCGTCCGCGAGCCCGTGCTCCTGGCCTGCCGGGGCGCCCAGCGCGCGCATCGCTTCCGTCATCACCTGGCGATACGTCAGTTCCCCGTCGGCTTCGAGGTCGGGCTCGACGCGGTGGTACTCGGCAAACTTCGCATCGACGTTCTCGTCGCCGAACACGCGCGCGAGTTCACTGCGCACGCCACCGTCCCAGTCGATCAACGTGCCGTAGCAGTCAAACGTCGCCCAGCGTTCCATGGTGCGAGTGTATGTCTCCGAAGACTATGCGGCGATTTGGAGCGGCGGGCGGTACGCGAGGATCTCCCAGCCATGCTCGTCGAGCCACGCGCGATGGTCGCGATAGTCGGCGCGGCGCTTCTCGACGAGCTTCCAGAACGACGGTCCGTGGTTGTGCTCGACGAGATGGCAGACCTCGTGGACGACGACGTAGTCGAGCACGTCGTGCGGCGCGAGCACGAGCCGCCAGTTGAACGACAGCGCGCCGTTCGCGGAGCACGAGCCCCAGCGGCTGACCTGGTCGCGAATCGTCAGGCGCGACACGGCGACGCCGAGTGCGATCGCCTCCGACTGGACGATCAGCTCGATCCGCGCGCGCGCCTCGCGCCGGCCCTGATCCTCGGTGAGGCGCAGCTTGTCGAGCCTGAGCTGAGGCCGGGCGAGCGCCGCCAGCTGCTTCTGCAGCCAGGGCAGGTGCAGCTCCAGGGCGGCGTCGATCTCGTCGTCGGTCGCGCGGGGCCGGACGACCAGCTCGGGCGGCAACCCGTGCCTGACGTTGATGCGATGGCCCTTGACGCGCTTCGACCGGCGGATCGTGACTTCGACCGCGCGGCCGTCCACCTGGACGAGGCGCATGAATAAACGCTATGAGTCGCCTCGGACGGCAACGCTCGTGTCGTTCTTGGACAACCCCGTCTTGTCTTTTTTGGACAACCTGGGGACAGGCAGATACCTGTCCCCCTCTCAGTCGAAAATCGCGCCCAAATCGCCCTCTGTGCAGGGCAATTGCAGTTGGGAGAAGTGTCCCCGGCTAGTCGTCGAAGCGGCGCACGACGATCGAGGCGTTGTGGCCGCCGAAGCCGAACGAGTTTGACATCGCGACGTCGAGGTCGGGCAGGTCGCGCGCGACGTTCGGGACGTAGTCGAGGTCGCAAGCCGGATCCGGGTCGTCGTAGTTGATCGTCGGCGGCGCTTTGCGATCGACGACCGCCATCGTCGTGAAGACCGCCTCCACCGCGCCGGCCGCGCCGAAGCAATGGCCCGTCGCGCCCTTCGTCGACGAAACGGCGAGGCCGTTCTTCGCGTGCGCGCCGAATGCGTTCTTGATCACCTTCGTCTCGGCGATGTCGCCGATCGGCGTCGAAGTCGCGTGCGCGTTGACGTAGCCGACCTCAGACGGATCGACGCCGGCGCTCGCCATCGCCATCGTCATCGCACGCGCCGGGCTCTCGCCTGTCGGGTCGGGCTCGGTCATGTGCGCAGCGTCCGACGACATGCCGTAGCCGATCAGCTCTGCGTAGATCTTCGCGCCGCGCGCCTTCGCATGTTCGAGGTCCTCGAGCACGAGCACCGCGGCAGCCTCACCCATCACGAGCCCGTCGCGCTCCTTGTCGAACGGACGCGACGCATGCACCGGATCGTCGTTGCGACGCGACAGCGCGCGCATCGCGTCGAACCCGGCGATGCCGACTTCGGTGATCGGCGCCTCGGTGCCGCCCGCGAACATGACGTCCGCGCGGCCGAGCCGAATCGAATCCGCCGCCTCGCCGATCGCCATGTTCGACGCCGCGCACGCGGTGCACTCGCTCATCAGCGGGCCCTTCGTGCCGAGCTCGATCGACACCCAGCCGGCTCCCATGTTCGGGATGATCGACGGGATCGAGAACGGGCCGACGCGATCAGGCCCTTTCGTGAGGAGCACGTGGTAGCACTCCTGATAGCTGTGCAGACCGCCGATGCCCGTCGCGATCGACGCGCCGTGACGGTCGGGCGCCGACGCAATGTCGACACCCGAATCGGCTTCTGCCTGACGCGCTGCCGCGAGAATCATCTGCGCGAAGCGATCCATCCGGCGCGCGGTCTTGTGCTCGATCCACTGCTTCGGATCGAAATCCTTCAACTCGCAGGCGAAATGCACGTTGTAGTCGCTGTGGTCGAACGACGTGATCTCCGCCGCGCCCGACTCACCGGCGAGCAGACGGGACCACGAAGAAGCAACGTCGTTGCCGAGCGGGCTCACCATGCCCATACCAGTGATGACGACTCTCTTAGTCAGCTACATCCCCAATCCGCCGTCGACGAGCAGAACCTCGCCCGTGATGAACGCGGCCTCGTCGGAAGCGAGGAAGCGTACCGCCCCGGCCACCTCCTGCGGCACTGCGACACGGCCGAGCGGCGTGTTGGCGATCATCGCCTTCGTCGCCTCCTCCGGCAGCACGTCGGTGAGCTGCGTCTTCACGTAACCGGGCGCGACGACGTTCGCGCGAATGCCGCGCGAGCCGAGCTCACGCGCCAGCGACTTCGTGAAGCCGATGATGCCGGCCTTCGACGCGGCGTAGTTCGTCTGTCCCCAGTTGCCGTGCACGCCGACCACCGAGCTGACGTTGACGATCACGCCCGCGCGCTTCTTCATCATCGGCCGCGTCACCGCGCGGCACGTGTAGAAGACCGAGCTGAGATTCGTCTCGATGACGGTGCGCCAGTCGTCGTCCGACATGCGCGCAAGCAGCCCGTCGCGCGTGAGACCTGCGTTGTTCACCAGCACGTCGATGTCACCGGCTTCCTCGACTAGACGCCGTGCGTCGTCGGCAGACGAGACGTCCGCCTGAATCGCGCGGCCGCCGATCTCTGCGGCAAGCGCCTCCGCCTCTTCCTTGCCGCTGCGATAGCCGACGACGACGGTCGCGCCCGCGTCAGCAAGCTCCACCGCGATCGCGCGGCCGATGCCCTTGGACGCACCGGTGACGAGGGCGAGCTTGCCCTCGAGCGAAGCGAAGCTACGCGCCAAGAGCTTCGGACGCCTCGTTCAGCGACTTCAAGTCGCTGACGGAGATCGTGCGCACGGACCTGTCGATTCTCTTCAGTAAACCGCCCAGGACTCCGCCGGGACCGACCTCGACGAACGTCGTCACGCCTTCTGCGATCAACTCGCGCGCGGCCTGTGTGAACTTCACCGGCGCGGTCAGCTGCTCGATCAGCAGCTCGCGATATTTCTGCGCGTCTTCGATCTTCGCGGTCACGGTCGACATGAATGCCGCGCCGCCTTCGTGCAGCTGCACCTTCTCGACGGCGGGACGCAGGCGAACAGCCGCCGCAAGGACGAGCGGCGAATGGAACGCCCCGGACACGCGCAGCTTGATCGCGCGCCGTGCGCCTTCGCGCTCCGCCTCGAGACACGCTTCGTCGACCGACGGCGTCTCACCGGAGATGACGAGTTGCCCGGGGCAGTTGTAGTTCGCCGGCCAGACATTCGTGATCTTGTGGCAAAGCTGCTCGACCGCCTCGTCGGCGAGGCCGAGAATCGCAGCCATCGATCCGGGCCGCAGGCGCGCGGCTTCCGCCATCGCAAGCCCGCGTTCACGCACGAGCGCCAGCGCTTCCTTCGCAGAGATCGACTGCGCCGAACCAAGCGCCGAGTACTCGCCGACCGAGTGTCCGACGACGAAATGCGGGCTGATGCCGCGCGCGCGCAGCGCTGCGTCGAGCGACAGGCACGTCGCGACGAGCGCCGGTTGCTGCACCTCGGTGTCGACGAGACCCTCGACTGGCGTCTCGAAGCAGAGCTTCTTCAGGTCCATGCCGCACGCTTCGCTGCCCTCTTCGAACACGGCCATCGCCTCGGGCACCGCCTCGGCGACGTCGCGACCCATGCCTGCCTCGAAGGACCCCTGTCCCGGAAACATGAAGGCGACCTTGCTCATGCGAACGCTCCCGTCGTCAAGTTAGTCCAGTCAATCAGCGCGGAGCCCCAGGTGAGGCCGGCGCCCATCCCGGTGAGGAGCACCAGTGTGCCCGGTTTTAGCCGACCCGCCGCCGCGGCGTCGGCCAGGGCGAGCGG
>DASUKC010000111.1:0-2166 GCA_036278975.1 Gaiellaceae bacterium | reverse complement strand
CTCGACACCTGGGTTGAACGGGCGGAGAGCATGAGCGCCGAGGAGTTCAGCGCCGCCGCGCGCGACGACATGGGCGAGCATGCCGACCTGTACGACCGCGTCGCGCCGCTTTGGCAGTCGTACGCGGGGCTCGAGCGCTACCTCTCCAAGCGTCCCTAGGAGTTCTCCCTGAGGATGTTGGCGCCGGAGATCTGAGCGGTTGCCATGACGACGATCTCGTCCACGTTCACGTTCGGTGGACGCGTCAGCGCGAACACGATGCAGTCGGCGACATCCGACGGCTGCAGCGGCCCGCCCATCGCGACGTTCTTGTAGACCGGCGCCGCCTTTGCTTCGTCGCCGCGAAAGCGCACGAGCGAGAAGTCCGTCTCGACGAGACCGGGCGCAACGTTCGTGATGCGCACCGGTTTGCCCTGGAGGTCGTCGCGCAGCGCCCGTGTGTAGCCGTGCACTGCGAACTTCGACGCGACGTACGACGAACCGCTCGCGTACGACCAGATGCCCGCAACGGAGCCGAGGTTGACGATGTGCCCGGCGCCGCTTGCGACGAGTGGCTCGACACAGAGACGCGTCATGCGCATCAACCCGAGCACGTTGGTCTCGATCACCTCGCGCTCGTCGTCGTCGTTCGAGTCCCACACGGGATCGCGGCCGCGCGCGAGCCCCGCGTTGTTGACGAGGATCTCGAGCCCGCCGAGCTCCGCCAGAGCCGCATCGAGGAACCGCCTGCAGCTCGCGGCATCCGTGACGTCGAGATTTCCCTCGCGCCGGGAACCTGTGTAGACGCGCGCGCCTTCCGCCCGCAGGGCGGCAACGGTCGCCGCGCCGATGCCGCTCGACGCGCCGGTGACAACGGCCCGCTTGCTGTCGAGCGCTCCCACGTCGTTACGCGGTGACGATGACTTCGCGCGTCTGCGCGTTGCCGTTCGGGTCGTTGACGCTCGCCTGGATCGTGTACGTGTGGCCCTTCACCGGCGTGAACGTCGGCGTGAAGGACACCGAGCTGTCGGGCTGGAGGTTCGACTGGGGCTCACCGGAGACGATGAGCTTGCCCTTGTCATAGACGTGGTACGTGACGCCGACCAGCGCACCAACCGGAGTGTAAAACGTCAGATACGGCACGTAGACCGAAACGGAATGCATAGGCCTCGCGGCCGTTGCCGTCACGGTCGTGCCGTCGATCAAATGCGCGAGCGCGTCGAACTTGAAGAACGCCGGCTTCGCCGCGCCGCTCGGCTGCTCGAGCCCCGACTTCCACGGGTTACCCGTCGAGTCGCGGAACGTGATCCAGATGAACATCTGCACGTCGGGGTCGTTCTTCGCATACGTCAGCGCCTGCGACGTGTAGCTCGCCTGGGTCGTGAGCGTTACGCCCTTCGGCTGCGCCGGCTTCGTCTGGTGGCCGTACTCGGTGATCCAGATCGGAACCGTGTGATGGAAGAACGACTTCAAGTTCTTCTCGAACGTCGGCAACTGCGAGAGCGTGACGTTCGGGTAGCGCACCTTCTCGAGCGGCTTCGCGGTGAGCGCCGTCACGTATGGGTGATGCGCCCACGCGTCGAACTTCAGCCCGGGCACCTTCGCGAGCAGCTTCGCGAACATGCCCGGCGACACCGTCGTCGGCGCGCCCTTCAGCGGCTTGTCGCGTCCCTCTGGCGACGTCTCGCCGACCGCAACCTTCGCCCACGGGTTCGCAGACTTGATCGCCGCGTACGCGACCTTGACGAGCTTCGCGTAGTTCGCCGGGCTGACGATCTTCTTGCCGGAGTACTGCGGCGTAAGGAAGCGATCCTCGTTCGGCTCGTTCCAGATCGACCAGAGGCTCACTTCGCCCTTGCCGGGGTTCCGGCCGTCGTAGCGCACCGCGAGCATGTGCACGAACGTCGCGAAGTCGTTGAGGTTCTTCGGCATGTGGTTCTGCCCGAGACCGCCGTTCGCCCATTTCGGCGTGCCGGTGACGTCGATCATCACGCGCAGCCCGTAGCGCGCAGATTCGCGGACGAGCTCGTCGAGATCGCCGATCCTGTAGGCGGGGTCGTCGGCGTCAGCGGGATGCGCCGGCCGCGTCGGCGCCATCGACGCCCAACTTGCGGTCGTGTGGATCACCGTCGCGCCGGCCGCGGCGGCCGCGGCGAGGTTCTGGGCGCGATCCGGCGACCACCGGAA
>DASUKC010000110.1:0-23062 GCA_036278975.1 Gaiellaceae bacterium | reverse complement strand
GTCGACGTTGCCCGCCGTCTCGCCCGTGACTGCGACCGTCACGCCGGGCACCGCGCCGATCGTCGCGGGGATGATCTGCGAGCGCAGCCGGTGCAGCGCCTTCACCGACGCGGCGTTGTCGCCGTCGCCTGCGAGCGGGACGTCGAGCTCGAGCGTGTTGTTTGCGTAGCGCGACATCGGCACTGGTCTTCCGACCGCCCGCTTCAGCGCGGCGATGCCGTTCTGTACCGCCGGAGCGTCGATGTTCGCCGCGCGCACGACGACCTCCGCCGGAGCGTTGGTCGTGCCGAACTCTTTTGTCACCTCGTTGTACGACTTCACGATTGCGAGATGCTGTGGCGCGTCCTTCACGCCGTCGTTGCGCGTCTGCATGTGCAGAATCGGCGAGGCGATCGCGAGCAGTACTGCGAGCGCACCCACGACGGTCATCTTCGGGTAGCGCAGTGCGGGGCGGAGCGCCGTCCGCCAGATCCGCGACTCGCGGTTCGAGTGCAGGAACGGAAGCCGCCCGAACATGACACGGTCGCCGAGCTTCGACAGCAGTGCCGGCAGCACGGTCAGCGAGCCGATCACGGCGACGAGCACGACGAGGATCGTCCCGAGCCCGAGCGAGGTGAAGACGCTGTTGCCCGAGAGCGTCAACCCAGCGGCAGCCGTCATCACGGTCAAGCCGGACACGAGCACCGCGCGCCCGCTCGTTGCAGCGGCAAGCTGCAGCGCCTCTTCCTTGCTCGCCCCGCGAGCGCGTTCTTCACGCTCGCGCTTCAAATAGAAGAGCGAGTAGTCGACGCCGACGGCCATGCCCATCAGCACGATCACGCTCGCCGTGGGGTCCGCTTCGTGGATCACGCTGCTTCCGAGATGCGTCAATCCGATCGCCGCCAGTACCGCGGTGAACGCGAGCAACACCGGGATGCCGGCCGCGAGGAACGCGCCGAACGCGAGCAGCAAGATGGTGAAGGTGATCGGCAGCGACAGCTTCTCTGCCTTCGAGATCCCGTCGTCGACCACCTTGGTCATCGCCTTCGAGATGCTCGCGTCTCCGACTTCACTGATCGCGAAGCCGGGATGCGCCGAGGCGAGCTTGCCGACTGTGTCGAGCGCTGGCTGTATTCGCGAGTCGGCGGTGTCGGAGTCGCCCTTCACGTCGAACTCGACGAGCTCGACGTGACCGTCCTTCGACACCGGGCCGAGCTGGACGTTGCGCGTGCTCGCTGTTTCGGTGAGCTTGGCGCGGACGTCGTTCACCGTACGCCGAAATGCGGGCGAGGAGGCGGTGAGCGTCTGCGAGCGCACGAGCACGTACTCGCTCGCGTGGCTCTTGACGTGCGCGGCAGTGAGCATTTGCTCGGCGCGCGCCGCTTCGCCGTTCGTCTGTTCCGCGCTCGACTGCGTGGTCGTGCCGTGCCAGGAGCCGAGCATCACGGCCGCCACGACGAACACGAGCCACCCAAGGGTGGCGGTTTTCCAGTGCGCGGCGCTCCACCGGCCCGCGCGCGCTGCCAGGTTCATCTTCTCCCCCTTAGAGGTGTTGGAGTTCACGACTCCAGGCTGCTCGCGCGGCGGCAGCGCAGCTATGGCGCGACCCGGCGAATCGCAGGGGTGCTAGCCCCAGGGCTTAGCGCGCAGCTTGTGCCGTTACGCGGCGAGCAAGTGCCCGCCGGCGAAGCAGCGGTTGCGCCCGTCGCGCTTAGCGCGGTAGAGGGCATGGTCGGCCGACTCGACCAGGCTGAAGTCGCTCGTCTCCTGGTTTCCGGCAGTGGCGACGCCGACGCTGGCGGTCACGGGAATCGTTGCGCCGCCGCATTCGATGCGCACCGCGCGAATCGCATCGAGCAGGTCCCGCACGAGCGGAAGCGGCGTGTCTGTCCGCACGAGCACTGCGAACTCGTCACCGCCGAGGCGAATTGGAAAATCCGACTCACGCACGCGCTTGCGAAGCGCGTCCGCGACGGCCACGAGCACCTGGTCGCCGGCCGGGTGACCATAGGTGTCGTTGATCTGTTTGAAGTGGTCGAGGTCGATGAGGACGAGCGAAATCGTCGTGCGGTCGAGACCGCCATCCGGCGATAGCAGCGCGTCGAGCGCACGCCGATTCGGCAAGCCTGTCAGCGCATCCGTGTGCGCTTGCGTCCAAAGGTCGGCCTGCGTTCGCCGGTGCGCGGAGACGTCGAGGCACGCGCCGACCCAGCCGGTGTGCTTGCCCGTGACGTCGTGGAACGCGGAGGCATAGCCGTCGATCCAAACGACGTTCCCGTCGGGCGTCAAGAAGCGGTAAGAGATGACCGAGTCGCGGCCGTTGACAGCAGCTTGTTCCCATTCGACTGCGACCCGATCGCGGTCGTCGGGGTGCACCGCTTCGACCCAGCCGGCACCGGCCGCCTGTTCTGGCGTGAGGCCGGTCAACTCGCACCAGCGACCGTTGACGAAGCGGCAGCTGCCTTGCTCGTCGGAGACGAAGATCCCGACCGGCGTGTGCTCCGTGACAGCTCGGAGCAGGTTCTCGGCGGCGCCGCCCGGCGTGATCGACCCCGCGAGCTCTGGCAGCGAACGCGATAGCAATTTCTCCATGACCTGAATATCGGCATTCGAAGCGGTGTAGTCGTCAACGTTTACGCAGAAGTGGGATCACCGATTCGGGTGGTCGTCGAGTGAAGCGCGGCCGTCAACCGCATGTGGGTGATAGGTGAACTGCGTTCCGGATGCGAGATGTTCAAACATGCTCGCTCTCTTCGAAACTGCGGATTGGACGCTCGTCACCATCGTGTTGCTGAAGCTGGTGTTCGTGCTGCGTGCCTAACGTGCCTCTCGACCGTTCGGTCCACTTTGCCGATGCTCAGAACATGCGGACGTCGCGCCTGCGCCTCTTTCGTCCGTCACCTCGGCGGTGGCGGAGCTCGGACCTGCTCGCCGCGGCTGGAGTCGGTTTGGCGATCGGTTTTGCCGTGACGGTTGCCGAGCGCGATCCGGGCGTGCGTGACGGGCTCTTGGTTGTCGTGGCCGCAGCCGTGTCGGTGGGGCTCGCAGTGTGGCGGCGGCGCGACCGTCCGCAGCTGCGCTCATCCGAGCACCGCTATCGGATGCTTGTCGAAGAGCTGCCGGTAGGCCTCTACCTGGACCTCCCCGACCTTTCGGCGACGAATGTCTATTCGAACCCTGAAATCGTCCGCATGCTCGGTTATCCGGCCGAACGCTGGGTCGGCAATCCGGACTTTTTCGGATCGATCGTTCATCCCGACGACCGTGAGCGAGTGAGCGCCCACGTGCAATCCGGCATCGACAGCGGCCACTTCGACGCCGTGTATCGGCTGCGTCATGCGGACGGCGAATACCGCTGGATCGCCGACCGCGGCCGGCTTGTGCACGACGAGCACGGCGAGCCGCTCTACGTTCAGGGTGTGCTCCTCGATGTGACCGCCGAGAAGGAAGCAGAGGCGCAGGCAGCGGTAATGCAGCGTCGGTACGAATCGCTCATCACGCGTCTGCCGCTCGTCACGTACATCGAGGACGCCGCCGCACTTGGCAAGACGGTGTACATCAGCCCGCAGGTTGTTGACCTTCTGGGCTATCCCGTTGCGCGCTGGTTGAACGAGCAGGACTTCTTCTTCAGCGTCGTCGACCCGGCGTTTGCGGGTTCCGTACGCACTGACCGCGCGGTCGGGAGCGTCGAAACCGTCCGCGAGCTCCGTCTGATCGCGTCGGACGGAAGCGAGCGGTGGGTGGACAGCCGCCGCACACTCGTTACCGACGAAGACGGAACGCCGCTGTATGTGCTCGGCTTTTGGGTAGACACCACTGCGCGCCGCGAGCTCGAGCAGCAACTCCGCCGGCATGAGCGTTTGGATGCAGTGGGTGAGCTCGCGGCCGGCGTCGCGCACAACTTCAACAACATGCTGCTCGCGATCAACGGCTATGCGGAGTTCGCAACCGTCCGCGACACGCTCGACGAGGTTCACCGTGACCTTCAGGTAATCCGCGAGACGGGTGACCGCGCCGCGCGGCTCGTTCACGATCTCCTCGCCTTCAGCCGGCGCCAGTCGCTCGTTCCCGAGCCCTCCGATCTTCGCGAGGTGATCGAGAACGTATTAGGGCTGTTGCGCCAGTTGCTTGGTCCGAACATCGCGATTCAGTTCGAAGCTTCGAGCGCGCCGGCGATCGCGACGATCGACCCGTCGCAGTTCGAGCAGGTGCTCGTGAACCTCGCGATCAACGCCCGCGATGCCATGCCAGACGGCGGCGAGTTGACGATCGAGTTGCGCGAGCAGGACAACGCCGGCGGGCGGTTCATCCTCGTCGCGGTGAGCGATACGGGATCGGGAATTCCCGCCCAGATCGTCGAGCACGTCTTCGACCCGTTCATGACGACGAAGGAGGCCGGCAGCGGTCTCGGCCTCTCCAGCGCCTACGGCACGATTCGCCAGTGCGGCGGCAGCATCCGTATCGCGCACACCGGTGCTGACGAAGGCACAACCATCGAGATCACACTTCCGGCCGCAGAGGTCGCGTAGCAAGCCTCCGAATTAGGTTACGCCGATCACGAAGACGGCGATCGCGACGTACTGGCAGGTCAGCGCGACCAGGGTGAGCCCGTGGAAGATCTCGTGGTACCCGAAGGTGCGCGGAAACGGATCAGGCTTGCGGCGTGCGTAGACGACGGCCCCGGCGGTGTAGGCGACGCCGCCGATCGCGAGTAGTACGACGGCACCGAGGCCCGCTGACTGTGCGAGTTGCGGCAGCGTGAAGATGCCGATCCAGCCGAGAGTCACCGCGACGGCGACCGAGAGCCACTTCGGCGCTGCGACCCAGCACACCTTCGTCAGAATCGCGATCGCAGCGCCGCTCCACACGAGTGAGAGAACGACGGTCTGCAGCGTGCCGTGCAAGCTCAGTAGCCCGACAGGCGTGAAAGTCCCGGCGATCAGGATGTAGATGCCGCCGTGATCGACACGTCGCATCCGCAGGCGCGCAGCCGGGCTCCACGTGACGCGGTGGTAGAGCGCGCTGGCGCCGAGCATCGTGCTCGCGCTGACGGCGAACACGGCCGCGGCCACGAGCCGCTTCCCGTCGAGCGGGAGGAGAAATGCGACCGCCACCACGCACGAAACAACGAAACCGGCCTCGTGGAGGACGCCGCGGAACAGCGGCCGTGTGGCGAGGACGTCTGGTGGGTTTGGGTGCGCCATACGGCGACCGTGAAGGACGGTGCGCGGAGTCTTACACAAGGCCTGCTACCGTGATACCTACTTTCTGAGCGAGTACCGGTTGCGTTCTACGCCTCCTCTGCCCGTTCCTTAGTACTTGGAGGAGGTGTTTTATTCAATGGCAACTGGAATCGTTAAGTGGTTCAACGCCGATAAGGGGTACGGCTTCATCGTCCCCGACGAAGGCGGTAAGGATCTTTTCGTTCATCACAGCGCAATCGTCGGCGAGGGCTACAAGTCGCTCGCCGAGAACGCGAAGGTGCAGTTCGACGCCGAGCAGGGCGCGAAGGGCCCCGAGGCAAAGAACGTGACGCTCGCGTCTGTCTAAGTCATGGCGGCGACGGCGGGCGGCCCTTCGGGGCGGCCCGCCGCACCAGCCCGCAACCCGAGGAGACGAATGGCTCGGAGAAACCCCCAGACGATGGCGAAGCGCGCAAGAGAGCAGGCGGTCAGGGAAAAGCGCGAGCGCAAACTTGCCAAGAAAGAGGAGGCGGCCGCCGAGCGCGCCGCTCTCACTGAGCCGCCAGAGCCCGACGCTGACGAAACGCCGGCTGACGAAACGCCGGCTGACGAGCCTCCGGCTTGAGCACAAAATTTGTCGTCGGTGACGTCGTGGTCTACGCGTCGCACGGGATCGGCACGATCGAGTCGACTCGGTCGGCCGGATCCGAATCGGGAACGATCACTGTGTGTTTCGAGAGCGGATTGACCGTGACCTTGCCGGTGGCGCGCGCACGCGAGGCGTTGCGCCCGTTGTCGAGCGAGGCCGACCTCGACGACGTGCAGCACAGCTTGCGCACCGTTGTCGACCAGAGTGCGGAGCCTTGGTCGCGTCGCCACCGGCGAACGCGCGAGAAGCTGACGTCGGGCACGGTGACGGAGCTCGCAGAAGTGGTACGCGACGGACTGCAGCGCGAGCAGGCGGCGGCTACGCGCGGAGGCGGAACGACGGCGCCGAGCGACCGGCAGCTTTACCTGCAGGCGCGCGGACTGCTTGTTGCCGAGATCGCGCTCTGCCGTGGTATCGAGCCGGCGGACGCAGAGGCGTGGATCCACGAACAGGTTGGCGACCGGGTGAGCTCGTCATGACGGCTCCTTCATGGCTGATCGCACGGTCGCGCGCGGTTGAGCCGCCGTCGGGGCAGCTGCTCAACTCTGCGTATGCAGTGCAACTGACGCGCGATTCGTCGACGCGCGACGTCGTCGTCGAATTCGCGGACGTATCGACAGTCGCCTCGAACGGCTACGCGGAAGAGGTGGCAAGACGATTCGTGTGCGACGCCGAGCCGCCGCAAAGCCTGCTTGTTCAGCGCTCGGGATCGGTGAAGATCCTGGTCGGTCCGCTCGAGCCCTCAGCCGATGTGCAGGGCGACGCAGGGCTTACGGTGACGCGGCGTGCTCGCAGCCGCGGTCGCCGCACCGGCTGACCCGTCCGCTTCGGCGTAGGGTCGTGAGTTAACGGCTGCGATTGCGGCGCCGGGGCGGCTTCGCCGGGCCGCGCGGTACCTCGATGCCGGACGCGGCGAACGCGGGCCCGTGACCGAGCACGCCCGCCAGCCTGCTCACATCGACTCGTTGCTCCGGAAGAACGAGTGTCACGCCTGTGCCGGTGCGGCCCGCGCGACCCGTTCTGCCGATGCGGTGAACGTAGTCGTCGGGTGTGCGCGGCGGATCGAAGTTGATGACGTGGGTGATGTCGTCGACGTCGAGACCGCGGGCGGCCACGTCGGTGGCGATCATCGTCGAGACGCGGCCGGACCCGAACTGTGAAAGCGAGCGCTCGCGCGCGTTCTGCGACATGTTTCCGTGAAGGACGGCGGCGCGCACATCGTGTGCCCGGACGAGCTTGCGCGCGAGTTTGTCGGCGCCGTGTTTGGTGCGAACGAACACGAGCGTGAGGCCGCGCTCGCGTCGAAGCTGCTCGGCGAGCTGCTCGAGCTTGTCGTCGGCCGTCACGGCGACGAACTCGTGGCCGATGTCGCCGGCCGCGGTCTCGACCTGCGCACCGGTCGCGTAGCGCGAAGCATTGACCGTGTATGAACGTGCGAGGTCGGCGACTGCGCCCTCGAACGTCGCGGAGAACAAGAGCGTTTGCCGATTCTGCGGCACCTGTCTGACGATGCGGTCGACGTCGGGTCGGAAGCCCATGTCGAGCATGCGATCCGCTTCGTCGAGGACGAGGATGCGCGTCGACCCGAGCGAGACGAGCTTGCGCTCGAGCAGGTCGTTCAGGCGACCCGGCGTAGCGACGAGGATGTGTGCGCCTTGCGCACGCTTGGCCTGGGCGGCGATCGACTTGCCGCCGTAGACGGCCTCGATCCGCAGTTTGCGCGCAGCCGCGAGCGGGCGTAGCTCATCGACGATCTGCGACGCGAGCTCGCGCGTCGGCACGAGCACGAGCGCGCTCGGATGCCCGCCGACGCCGGCGGCGCGGTCGATCATGGGGATTCCGAAGGCGAGTGTCTTGCCCGAGCCCGTGGGCGACGCCGCGAGGACGTCGACACCTGCGAGGGCGTCGGGCAAGACGAGCGCTTGGATTGCGAACGGCGACCCGATGCCGCGGCGGCTGAGCGCCTCGACGACGGGTGCGCTCACACCGAGCGCGGTGAATGACGTTTCCATTTGCTGGTTCCTTCCTTACGAAGCAGGTTCGAGATGCGAGAGACTCGAAACGCCTGCAGACAGGAGGAACGAGAAGCTGAATCTCCCGGCGCCGAAGTGGCGGCCGTGCGGCCACGGTACCACGTGGCTGGGCGGGCGCCGTTCGCGCTCTAGTAAACGCGTGCTTCGCGGAACGTCACGAGCCGCCTGCTTCGCTCGTCCCACAGCTTGAGGCGGGTCGCTCGCAACCCCTCGCGCAGCGTGAGCTCCGGCACCGCCTGCAGAAGCTCGCTTGCCTGATGCGCCTTCTCCAGGTTGTAGTTCGGAATCCCGACGCTCAAGTGATGAACGTGGTGGAACCCGATGTTGCCCGTGAAGAACTGAAACAACCGCGGAAGCTTCAGATACGAGCTTCCCCTGAGTGCAGCCTCGTCGTAGCGCCAGTCGGTGTGCGACTGCCAGTACGCGTCCTCGAACTGATGCTGCACATAGAACAGCCAGACCCCGAGGGCGCCGGTGACAAAGAACACCGACCCCTGCACGAGAAGAAAGGCGCGCCAACCGAGCAACCAGCAGGAAGCAGCGACGATCATCGCGAGCGCGAGGTTGGTGCCGAGCACGCTGTTGCGGATCCGCCGCCGTGATCCGCGCGGGACGAAGCGCGGCTTGAGCACGAGCACGAGCAACCAGCCGAGACCAAACATCACGATCGGGTTGCGGAAGAGCCGATAGCCGACACGCGGCCAGAAGCCGAGGGCGCGGTACT
Organism: Gaiellaceae bacterium; assembly: GCA_036278975.1. Taxonomy (GTDB): domain Bacteria; phylum Actinomycetota; class Thermoleophilia; order Gaiellales; family Gaiellaceae; genus PALSA-600. The sequence goes on along the minus strand of DASUKC010000110.1, from coordinate 14,494 downwards.
CCGCCACGGTCAGCGTCTTGATGTCGCCGATGCCACGACGATCGAGGTCGCCGGATGTCGCATGGTGTACGGCGTGTTCGTGCTGCCAACCGCGGAACGACATCCAGACGAGCAAGCCGATCACACTCCCGAGTGCGTCGTTTCCGCGTCGTGAGCGCAGGAACGATCCGTGCGTGCAGTCGTGGAAGACGATGAACGAGCGGATCAGGAACCCTGCCGTCGGAAGCACGAGCACCAACATCAGCAGCAGCGAAACACGCAAAGCGAAGTACATCGCCGCCAGCAGGATGAGATAGGGAACGACCGACGTGCCGAGATTGAGCAAGCTTCGACTCAACCGCGGCGCCGCGTAGCCGTCGAGCTCCTTCCGCCACGAGCGGACCGGATCGACGCCAACCGCAGCCGCAGTCACGCCGCCACCTTAGCCGCTCGTCGGAGCATCGACGGCTGTCTTCTTCCGACGCGAGATCAGGGTCTGCCGCTTCGAGGCCGAGAGCTCCACTTTCCGCATGCGGATCGACTTGGGAGTGACTTCGATCGCCTCGTCGTCGCGGATGAACTCAAGTGCCTGCTCGAGCGATAGCGGGCGCGGTGGGATCAGCCGCACGAGGATGTCAGAGGACGATGCCCGCATGTTCGTCAGCTTCTTCGGCTTGGCAGCGTTGACGTCGAGATCGTTGTCGCGCGAGTTCTCGCCGACGATCATGCCTTCGTAGAGCACGTCGCCCGGCGCGATGAACAGCGAGCCCCGTTCTTGGAGCGCCGAGATCGCGAAGCCCGTCGCGTTGCCGCCACGGTCGGAGACGAGGCTGCCGGTCGGTCGTGTCCGCAGCTCTCCGTGCCAGGGCTCCCAGCCTTCGAACACGTGGTGCAGAACACCCGCGCCGCGCGTCTCGGTGAGGAACTCGGTGCGAAAGCCGATCAGGCCGCGCGCGGGAACGAGGTACTCCATCCGAGCCCAGCCGGTGCCGTGGTTCACCATCTGCGTCACGCGGCCCTTCCGGAGCGCGAGCAGCTGCGTCACGACTCCGATGTAGTCCTCCGGCACGTCGATCGCTACGTGCTCCACCGGCTCGAGGATCTCCCCGTCGACGAGCTTGGTCATTACCTGCGGCTTGCCGACCGTCAGCTCGAAGCCTTCGCGTCGCATCAGCTCGACGAGCACCGCGAGCTGCAACTCTCCTCTCCCTTGCACTTCCCAGGCGTCCGGCCGCGCGGTGGGGAGGACGCGAAGCGACACGTTGCCGACGAGTTCCGCGTCGAGCCTTTCGCGGATCTGGTTCGCCGTCAACCTGGTTCCCTCTCTCCCTGCGAGCGGGCTGGTGTTGATCCCGATCGTCACCGAGAGAGACGGTTCGTCGACGGTCGTCACCGGAAGCGGGCGCGGGTCGGCCGGGTCGGCGATGGTCTCGCCGATCGTCACCTCCGGCAGGCCGGCAAGCGCGACGATCTCGCCGGGGCCGGCCTCGTCGGCCGGAACGCGATCGAGCGCCTCGGTCACGTACAGCTCCGAGACTCGCGCCGTCTCGGTCGTGCCGTCGGCACGGCACCATGCGATCTGCGCGCCTTTGCGCAGCACTCCGTGCCGCACGCGGAGAAGTGCGAGGCGACCAACGTAGGGGCTCGAGTCGAGATTCGTGACGAGTGCCTGCAGCGGATGATCCGGGTCGTACGTCGGTGCCGGGACACGCTCGAGTAGCAACTCGAAGAGCGGCGAGAGATCGGGTTCCAGCTCGGCGGGGTCGAGTCCCGCCTGACCTTTGCGCGCGTTCGTGTAGACGATCGGAAACTCGATCTGCGACTCGTCGGCATCGAGATCGAGAAACAACTCGTACACCTCGTCGACGACCTCGTCGATGCGCGCGTCGGGGCGGTCGACCTTGTTCACGACGAGCACGACGGGAAGTTTCAGCTCGAGCGCCTTCCGGAGTACGAACCGCGTCTGCGGCAGCGGGCCTTCGCTTGCGTCGACGAGTAGCAGCACCCCGTCCACCATCGTCAGTGCGCGCTCGACCTCGCCGCCGAAGTCGGCGTGTCCGGGCGTGTCGACGATGTTGATCTTCGTCGCGCCACGCTGGATCGCGGTGTTCTTGGCGAGGATCGTGATCCCCTTCTCGCGCTCGAGGTCGGTCGAATCGAGCACGCGCTCGGCGACGTCCTCGTTCGCGCGGAACGAGCCGGACTGCCACAGCATCGCGTCGACGAGCGTCGTCTTCCCATGATCGACGTGCGCAACGATTGCGACGTTGCGCAGGTCGTCGCGGCGCTCGAGGCGGGGTTCGGTCATCGCGCCAGGGTAGCCCTGCACGATCTCGAAGACGCGCAGCTACGGCCGCCCGATCACGCAAACCGCAGGAACCGGGCGCAACTCCTCGATCAACACTTGGACCACCGAGAACCCGGCCGATTGGACCCTCTCGGTCAGTCGGTCCGCCAGGTCGCGGACTCGGCCGGGCCGAGTGTGGCGAGCGTCCCAGAAGAGGTAGAACGCTCCGCGGGAGGCGAGATGCCGTCGGACGATTCCCAGGGACTCCTTCGGCTGGAACCAGAAGGGCGCGACGTTGAAGGCAAAGACCTTGTCGAAGCGCTCGTCTCCGAAGTCCACGTTCTCGAGCGCGACCGTTTTCAGTGTGGCCGTGTCTGCCGCGACGTGCACGCAATTCCTGCGCGCGGCCAGCTCGATCATCTTCGGCGAGCGATCGATCGCAGTGATCCGTCCGCTGGTCAGCCGCTCACAGACCAGCGATACGGCCACGCCGTGTCCGCAGCCGATTTCGAGCACGCGATCGGCTGGGTCGACAGCCAAGGTATCCACCGCCCACACGAACCGTTCCGAGGGTTTGCTCGCCACGCCCTACGCCGGGACCGTGTGCGCGTCGAGCGCAAGCATCGCAGCCGCGACTTCACCGGCCATTGCATCCGGGATCGCAGTCGCGGCGTGTTCGAGCACGAGTAGGCGTGCGCCGGGGATCTCTTGTGCCAGCGCTTCGCCGTTGCCGACTGGGAAGAAGGGATCGCGGCGACCGTGTATTACGAGCGCCGGAATCGCGAGCTCACGCAGGCGCTCGCGCCAGCGTGGCGTGCAGTCGAGCTTGGCGAACACCAGGCCTAAGTGGTTTGCCATCTGCACCGCCGGCTCCGTGCTTGGCGTGCGGTCCCAGATGCGCGCCGCGGTTGCCCGCGCGGCGTCATGGTCGTTGCCGAGGATCTTCGCGCCGGCGGCCACGAATTCTGCAACCGCAGCCCGAACAGACCAGTCGGGCATCGGTCGCGAGAAAAGCCGGGCCATCGTTTCCGAGTCGTGATCGGGCAGGTCATCGTCGACCGGGCCGGGTGCGATGGGCCGCGTCCCGGCGAGGGTGAGCGCTGAGAACGCCTCCGGATAGTCGAGTGCGGCGATCTGGGCGACCATGCCACCGACGCCGATCCCCGCCAGGTGCGCTGGCCGGTCGTCGAGCTCGCGCACCAATGCTGCTGCGTCGGACGCAAGATCACGGAGCGTGTATCTCGGCGATTCGGGATCGAAGATGGACGACGCGCCGGTGTCGCGCAGGTCGTATCGCACGACATGACGTCCGCCATGCGCAAGTCGCTCGCAGAGTGCGTCGGGCCACGAGAGCATCGTCGGGCCGCCGACGAGCAAGATCAGCGGCGCCGCCGCCTCGCCGAAACCTTCGACGCCGAGCGCGACTCCATTCGCCTCGATTGCCGGGCTCACTGTCCGGCCAAGGCAGCGACGACCGGGGCGAGCGTGCCGGCAGAGCCTGCTCCGATGACGAAGTACGAGAAGCCGAGCTCCTCCCGTCGTCGCTCTATCTCCTCGAGCGCCGCTCCGGTGTCGGCGGGGAGTACGGCCAGTGACTCGATGGCGCGCAGTGTGGCCGGGTCGGTGCCGGGCGCGGTCATGAACGGTGCGACCTCGTCGCCGACAACAGGCACGTGGAGCGCGAGCTCCACGTCGCTCCTGGTCCGGAAGTCGCGGGCGAGCCGGGCGATCTCGACGCCAGGTTCATCCGGCATCGCAACGAACGTGACGGTGTCCGCCAGTTCGGCGGCAAGTGCTCGACCCTTTGGCCCGCGTACGGCCATGACCACCGGGGTGTGCAAGTCGGCGCCGTCGAGCTGTCGCAGCGCGGTGACGGTGTCACGTATCTGCGTGATCCGCTCCACCCTTGGGACGACGGGCAGGCCGAGCTCGCGGAGCTGCTCCTCGATCCCGGGCCGTCCGAGGCCGATGCCCATCTCGAAGCGACCTTCGCTGAGCACCGACAACGAGTGCGCTTCCCAAGCAGTGGTCCAAGACGGACGCACGGGCGAGGCGTACACCCAGGTGCCGATCCGTATGTCGGCGAGCGCTGCTGCGAAGGCTAGCGTCGGCCCTGGCGCCGGTTGCCATGCGGGGACGTCCGGCATCAACAGCGTCGAGTAGCCGCTGTCTGCGACGCGGCGAACTCGATCTCGCCACGCCCGCAGATCAGTTGTGAGCGGGCAGACGACCCCGAACCGGAACGGTCTCGTCACGCGGTTCCTTTCAAGCCCGAGTCGAGCAGTGCGACCAGCCGCTCGAACGTCTCGTCTGCCGAGACGTTCATGGCGAAACCGCCGACCGCTTCGATCGAAACGAAGCCGTGCAGCGTGACGCGGATCAGTCGCACGGCGTGGATCGCGTCGTCGCCTTCGACGGGGTAGCTGCGAAGCACGGCGAGCGCTACGCGGACGACTGCCTCGCCTGCAGCGCGCGCTTCGTCATCATCCGCGAGATCGCGCGAGCGCTGGAGTGCCGCGTAGGAACCGGGGTGTGCGCGCGCGTAGTCGCGATATGCCACGGCGAGCGCCCGGAGCGCGTCGCGGCCGGAGCGCCCCTCGACGGCGTGACTGAGCGCTGCGGCGAGCTCGGTGTTGCCGCGAGCACCCAGTCGGCGGCGCACGTCAGCGAGTCCGTCGATGTGTGCGTAGAGGGAGGGTGGGCGCACGCCCAGCGCATCGGCCAGTCGGGTCAGCGTCACGGCTTCCAATCCTTCCGCGTCGGCGAGCTCCGCCGCTGCGGCGACGACGGTGGCGGGGTCGATGCCGGCGCGCACCATCAGCGCGCCGCACGCCTGATCGCGGCACCTATTGCGTCGCCCGGGTCGCGCACGGCAGGCCCGTGGCCCACCAGGAGCACGCTCGGGTCGAGCGCGCGGAGCGCGCGTGCAGAGTCGACGATCTGCTCGCGGTCCTGCGTGCCCATCGCGGCGAATGGGAACGGCTGGGCCGCGCGGTTGGGTATCTCGGTGCGCCAGTACGTCGTGAAGGTGTCGCCTGCGAACAGGGTTCGGTCGCGGACGTCGATGAAGGCCAGATGACCGGGGGTGTGCCCCGGTGCTGGAATCACCTCCAGGCTGCCGACGCGACCGCCGGCCGTCAGGCGCACGTCGGGCCTCGTTTCGAGGTTCGCCCACGAGCCTCGCCGTTTGTCTTTGATCGCATGCTCGCCGGCACACTCGCGCGCGTCGAAGTCGCTCATGGAGATCTCGACCTCGTTGCCGAGCCGCTTGCGCAGTGCGTCGACCGAGCCTGCGTGGTCCTGGTGACCATGTGTCAACGCGATACGGCGGATCTCGGCACCGTTGCGCCGTGCGACCGCGAGCAGCATGTCCGCCGCTCCTCCGAGTCCGGTGTCGACGAGGGTGAAGCCATCATGCTCCCGCACGAGGTACGCGTTCACGAACCGAAGCCGTGTGATTTGGATCACGTTTTCGTTGATTGTTCTGATCTTCACGCTCGTCTCCTAACTCATGTGTGCAGGCGTACCGCAAGCAGGGCACCGGCAAGTGCTCCGAAGAGCGTGAAGCCGAACAGGCCGGCCGGGTCGCGTCGGGTGCGACCGAGCAGTCGCGCGACGTAGACGGTCGAGACCGCGAGCGCCGCCGCAGCGCCGGCGATGCTCAGACCGCGGACGGCCAGCCCGGCTGCCAAGAGGGCTGCGGTTGCGAGCTTGACCGGCGCGAAGAACGTCTTTCCGAGCCACGGGTCGAAGCCGGTGAAGCGAACGAAGTTGCCGATTGTGCGCCCGGTCCACAAGTTCATCGGGGCGAACACGAACTCGAGTATCAGCGGAACCGAGAGCACAATCGCGACCGTCTTCATCTAGACACGTTCCAGGTGGGTGTGCTTGAACGCCGTCGGGTACTTCAGCCCATAGCCAAGCGCGCGATCGCCGCCGACGTGGACGATCCACACAAGCGCGACCGCGATCGCAGCCCCGCTCGGCGTGAAGTCTCCAATGGCGGCGAGCGCGACCGGCACGGTGTAGGTGTGGGCGGCGTTGTAGAACGCGGCGCCGATGCGCGGTCCTCCCAGGTACCCCAAGAACGTCAGGTCGGGCGCAAGGATCAGCAGCACCAGCAGCCACCATGGATGGCCGTAGTGGAAGTAGACGAGCAGCGCGGCAGCCGCTGCGGCGGCTCCTTCGAGGCGTAGCAACAGCCGCGGGCGAGTCACGACTCGATGAACTGGTAGTCGAGTTGGATGCGGCCGTCAGCGGCCAGCACGACGAACTCCAGCCCGACCCCGGCGACGGTGCCGTCGGTCGAGACCATCTCCCACGTGAACCTGAGGGCGTCGGCGACGCGCTTCGGTTCTCCCGCGAGCCTGAACGTGTACTGACCCGGCGCGATGAACTCTTCGTACGCCCGCGAGACGCGCTTGTCGAGTTCTGCATGGCCTCGCGCCTGAAAGACGGCGGTCACATCCAGGCCCGCCGCGGCGTCGAGTACTTCCTGCGGCGGTTGGAAGACGTGCAAGGCATCCTCGGTCCAAAGTCCGCGCACCATCGTGCGGCGCTGCTCTGCACTCGGTTCGTTCCAGATCGCGACGAAGCGGTCGACAAGCTCGCATGAGCTATTAGTACTAGGCATCTACCTAATAGTATTAGGCAAATGATGGATTGTCAAATCCGGCGCGGTAGCGCGCCACCCGCCTAACCTCTTGGCGGCCGCCGCATCGGCCACAACGGCGGGGCTCCGTCCGGCAGTCTCAGCACGCCGAGGTGGACGAAGCCGAGCCGCTCGTACAGTGCGGCGCTGCGGTCGCTGCTCGCCTCGAGGTATGCGGAAACGCCTTCGCTGTCACAGCGATCGAGCGCCGGCCGCATCAGCGCGGTGCCGAGCCCTTCTCCCTGAAGCGTGGGTGTGACGCCGAGCGAGCGGATGTAGTAGTGCGGCTCAGCTGGGTGGTGTTGCTCGAGCGTTCGCTGTGTGCGGGTCGCGCGTGGCAGCTTCGTTCCGAACGTGCGTAGCCAGCGCATCGCCGTCCGTCCGTCCGTTGTTTGTGGCATTCGCCAGCGCGCGGGCGGGAGCACCACGCATCCTCCGGCCAGTCCGCCGCTGTCAGGATCGTCGGCGGTGAACACCAGCCCTTCTTGCGGCAGGACGTACGTCTGCAGCTCGAGCGTGAACATGAGCTCGCGGCGCGCTCTGCGTCGTGAGCGATGCGGCAGCAGCCAGTTCAGCACGGGGTCGTTCGCGAAAGCTTGCGCCAACGCCGCGCTTAGAGCCGGCACGTCGCTTACCGCCGCAGCGCGTACGGTCGCCATGGCCGGACCGTAGCTGGTAGTCGCTCGATTATCAGGCGCGTGCCCGAACGTATCCGGCCATAGTTGGTGTGGCTCGAGCCTGCGAGGTCTACGATTCGGTGACACGCGCGAGCAGGCGGCGCCCATGGTTCGGAAAGGAGCTCAATGAGATCGACCCGTATATTCGCCGTACTCGTGTTCGCGGCGGCCGTTGCGGCGGTAGCGGCGGGGAGCGTCTCCGCGTCGCCCGCAGCAAAGAAGCTCGTCTTCTGTAGCGACACCACGTATCCGCCGATGGAGTCGCTCCAAGGCGGCAAGGCCGTCGGAGCGGATGTTGACATCGCAAATGCGGTTGCCAAGCACCTCGGCGACTCCGCTCAGATCAAGACGACCGGGTTCGATGTGATCATCCCCGCGCTTCTGCACAAGAAGTGCGACGCGATCATCAGCGCGATGACAGACACGGCGGCCCGTCGTCAGCAGGTTCACTTCACGAACTACGTCACCGTCGGCGCGTTCCTGATGGTGAAGAAAGGCAACCCCTCGCACATCTCGACTCTCACCTCGTTGAGCGGCAAGAGCGTGGCCGTCGAGGCGTCGACGACCGAGGGAGCTGCCCTTGCAGCTGAGAACAAGGTGCTCGCGAAGCAGGGGAAGAAGAAGATCACCGTGAAGATCTTCCCCGCCGATACGAGCGCCGCGGCAGCCATTCTCGCCGGCAAGGTCGACGCCTACTTTGCCGATGCACCGCCGGTGCTCTACTACATCAAGACGACGCACGGGAAGTTCCAGACGGCCGGCAAGCAGATCGAGTCGGCGCCGGAAGGGATCGCCACGCGCAAGGGCGATCCGCTCGGTGCGCAGTTTGCGAAGGCGGTAAAGGCGCTCTATTCGAACGGGACGATGAAGGTGATCCTGGCCAAGTGGGGTCTCAGCGCGTTCGCGCTGAAGAAGTAGCTCCAAAGACGTGCTCGTTGCGGTCAACTGGCACGTCATTTGGCTCCGGGTCTTCCATCCGGACAGTACGTTCGCCCATGCACTCTGGGCGACGATCTACATCTCGATCGTCGCCCAGGTGTGCGGGGTGCTGCTGGGGCTCCTCGCTGCGCTCGCGCGCATGTCGCGATTCGCGGCGTTTCGCGCGCTCTCCGGCATCTACGTACTGATCTTCCGCGGGACACCCGTTCTCGTCCAGATCTTCTATCTCTATTTCGCGTTCAGCTGGCCGACGCTCCACCTCGGCTTTACGACGGTGTCGGATGCGGCGGTCGCGGCGACGGTTGCGTTGAGCATCAACGAAGGCGCGTATATGCGCGAGATCATTCGCGCCGGCATCGACTCGATCGACCGAGGCCAGATGGAGGCGGCGAAGTCCGTCGGGATGCGTTACGGGTTGGCGATGAGACGCATCGTTCTGCCGCAGGCTGCCCGAGTCATCGTGCCGCCGCTCGGCAACGAGTTCAACAACATGATGAAGACCACGTCGCTTGCGTACACGATCGGTGTCTACGAGCTGTTCGCCGACGCGGAGCAGGGGTATTCGCGAACGTTCGTCGCCGACTATTTTCTCGCTGCGGCGGTGTGGTACCTCGTGCTCACCACGGCATGGACGTTCGTGCAAGCCGCAATTGAGCGGCGGCTCGCAGCAAGCGAGCGAGGCGACGTGTTGAGCTTCCGCGAGCGGCTGCTCGCGGCATGGAATCCGATGACCGCCTGGGCAAGGGGCGCACGTTGACGGGCGAGGTCGTCATGCATGCCGACGAGGTCCACAAGCATTTCGGCCGGCTGCATGTTCTCAAGGGCGTCTCGCTCGAGGTGCGTCAGCGCGAAACGGTCTGCATCATCGGTCCCTCCGGATCCGGCAAGACAACGTTCATTCGTTGCGTCAACCACCTCGAGAAGATCGACTCTGGTCGCATCACTGTCAACGGCCACCTGATCGGATACCGCGAGCGCAACGGCCAGCTCGTCGAGGACTCAGAGCGGAGCATCGCTCGCCAGCGCACCCAGATCGGGATGGTGTTCCAGCGTTTCAACCTCTTCCCGCACAAGACTGCGCTCGAAAACGTGATCGAAGCGCCCGTCCAGGTGCTCGGAATCCCGAAGGAGCAAGCGATCCTCGAAGCAGAGCGGTTACTTGCGCGAGTCGGGCTCGCAGACAAGTACGGCACATATCCGGGCAAGCTCTCCGGCGGTCAGCAACAACGCGTCGCGATCGCTCGAGCACTCGCTATGAACCCGGCGCTCATGCTCTTCGACGAGCCCACGAGCGCGCTCGATCCCGAAGTGATCGGCGAGGTATTGGCCGTCATGGAAGAGCTCTCGCATGCTGGGATGACGATGATCGTCGTCACGCATGAGATGGGATTCGCCCGTGAGGTTGCGGATCGTGTGGTGATGATGGACGACGGTTTGATCATCGAGGAAGGGACACCCGAGCATTTCTTCCAGGCGCCCGAGCACGAGCGGACGAAGCAGTTCCTCTCGAAGATCCTCTAACTGTTGCCGCGTCGACTCTCGGCTGAGCTTGCGGGTGCTGCGCAAGGGGTGAGAGCGGTGTGGGAGACTAGGACGCGTGCGGATCTGGCATCTACCTTCGCTTGCACCGTCGACGAGGAAGCAAAGCGAGCGTGAGCCGGGAGCGGATGCTCCTCGGGTGCCGAGGACGGGCCGGCAGATGCCGCGCGTTCTTTTCTCGGCGCCGGAGTGCCGCGTGGTTGTGATCGATCTGCAGAGTGGTGACGAACTCGGTGACCACCATGTGCGGGAGCGGGCCGTGATCGAGGTGATCTCCGGTTCGGTCGCGATCGGGTTGGCCGCCGGTGAGGTTGTGGAGTGCGATGTCGGCTCCGTCGTCACCTTCGATCCGGGCGAGCGTCACGCAGTGCGCGCGCGCAGCGATGCGCGGCTGCTGCTCGTGCTCGCGCCGTGGCCGAAGGTGGAGCGCTACAGCGAGGGTGAGCCCCCGCACGCGGAGCACGTTCCGGCGAATGCAACGGTGCCGCCGGATGAGTCGTTCGAGACGACGGGCGACTGATTTCGGGCGGATGGGTCGAGAAACGCCCACGCCCGAGGATCTGCCGGCCGCCCCGGGAATCACGCCGGAGATCCTCGAGAATTACAGGGACCGCCTGACGAGGGGCGAGGATGTCGTCGATCCGGCGACATGGGCGGGTTCGGTGCCGGTGGCGTACGGCATCGCGCCGAGGGTGCGCATCGGCCGGGACCGCTGGTTCAACCTGCTCTGGCTGTTACCGATCGGCTTTGTGCTCTTCATCGTCGCCGTCGCGGCGGCGAAGGGGCTGCGCGGCCTGCCTTCGGTGCAGCGGTTCATCGCCGAGCATCCCGGCACAGTCGTGCCCGCGCACGCGGCGCACGCCGCGGGTTTCCCTGTGTGGGCGGTCGCGCAGCATTCCTTCAACGCTTTCCTGATGGTGTTCATCATCCGGTCGGGGGTGCAGATCTTGAGCGACCATCCGCGGCTGTATTGGACGCGCCACAGCACGCCGGGCAGAGACTGGTTCCGCATCCAGAAGCCGGTCCCGCCCGACCCGTTGTGGACTGCGAAGCAGGACTCGATCAGCCTGCCGGGGCAGGTCGGTTTGCCGGGGATCAGGCACTCGATCGGTCTGGCGCGCTGGTGGCACCTCGGCACGGACGTGGTGTGGCTGCTGAACGGCGTGGCCTTCTACGTGCTGCTGTTCACGACTGCGCACTGGCGGCATCTGGTGCCGACGAGTTGGGCCGTTTTCCCGAACGCGGTGTCGGTCGCGATCCAGTATTTATCTCTCGACTGGCCGGCCGAGCACGGTTGGGTCGCCTACAACAGCCTGCAACTGCTGGCGTATTTCGTGACCGTCTTCGTCGCTGCTCCGCTCGCTCTCGTGACAGGGCTCGGCATGTCGCCGGCGCTGTCGACCCGCTTCAAGCGGGTCAGCAAGCTGCTGAGCATCCAGACGGCGCGGTCGCTGCACTTCCTCGTGTTGACGTGGTTCCTGGTCTTCATCGTGATGCATGTCGCGCTCGTCTTCATGACCGGGTTGCTGCCGAACCTCGACCACATGTATGCCGCGACGGACGGACACGGCTGGCTCGGTTTCTGGATCTTTCTTGCGTCGATGGTGATCGTCGTTGCCGGCTGGGCAGCTGCGACACCGTTCACGTTGCGCCATCCGCGTGTCGTTCAGCGCGTCGGCTTTGCGTTGATCGGCCCGGTGCAGCGGCTGTTCGAGCATCTCGACTCAGCACCGGGCGAGTACGGCGAGGGAGATATCTCTCCGTACTTCTGGCACAACGGCCACTACCCCGATTCGGAGGAGTACAAGGCGCTCTTCGAAGGGAACTTCGCCGACTACCGGCTGCGGATCGGCGGCCTCGTCGACAATCCTGTTGAGCTCGACCTTGTGCAGCTACGGGCGTTGTCGCATCACGAGCAGATCACGCAGCATTTCTGCATCCAAGGCTGGTCGGGCGTGGCGAAGTGGGGCGGCGTCTCGATGCAGACGATCATCGAGCTTGTGAAGCCGCAACCCGAAGCACGATGGGTCGTCTTCTACTCGCTCGGCGAGGGGCCTGACAAAGGCCTCTACTACGACGCGCACCCGATCGAGCAGATGAGCTACCGGCTGACGATGCTCGCCTACGACATGAACGGTGAACCGTTGTCGTACGGCCACGGCGCGCCGTTGCGGCTGCGCAACGAGAGCCAACTCGGCTTCAAACAGGTCAAGTGGATCAAAGGCATCGACTTCGTCGCGGATTTCTCGGAAGTCGGCGGCGGCTACGGCGGCTACAACCAAGACCATGAGTTCTTCGGCTATCGGCAATCGATCTAAGGCCGCGCTCGCGGCACCGTTCAGGCGGTGCGGCGCCTGAGAGTCGTAGCGCCGAGAGCGAGCGCGAGAACGATGCTGCCGGCGACGACGAGCAGGTCGAGCCAAAGCCAGCTGCCGGTGTTGTCGGCGGTGATCTTCACGAGTGCGTCGTAGGCGTAGCTGACGGGTAGGGCGTCGGAGACGATTTCGAGCGCATGCGGCATACGCGTGCGCGGGATCAGGAGGCCGGCGAGCAGGATCTGCGGGAAGAGGACGACAGGCATGAACTGGACTGCCTGAAACTCCGTAGTGGCGAATGCGCTGAAGAAGAGCCCGAGCGCCATTCCGAGGAGTGCGTTCGTGATTGCGAGCAGGACGACGGCCCATGCCGGTCCGGCGGCGTTCACCCCGAGCGTGCCGAAGCCGACCGCGCCGGTGATCCCGCCTTGTGCGGCAGCGAGGGCAGCGAAGGCGAGCGCGTAGCCGAGCAGCAGGTCGAGTTTCGCGAGCGGGAGCGACATCAACCGCTCGAGCGTGCCCGTCGTGCGCTCGCGGAGCATCGCAATCGAGGTGATGAGAAACATCATGATCAGCGGGAACAGCCCGATCATCGGTGCGCCGACCCGCTCGAACGTTTGCGGCTGATCGTTGAAGATCGCTTTGAAGAGCGCGAGCAGCGCGGGCGCGACGAGAAAGACCATCGCCAGCGTGCGCCGGTCGCGCCGCAGCTGCGACAAGACGCGTGCCGCGGTGGCAAAGGTCGCGGTGACGTTCACTTCGCCTCCGAGAGCGCCACGAACGCGTTCTCGAGGTCTGCGCTTCGCGTGCGCTCGAGCAACGCGGCCGGTGTGCCGCTGGCGATGACCTCGCCGGCGCGCATGAGGACGATGTCCTGGCAGCGGCCGGCCTCGTCCATGACATGGCTGGAGACGAGCAGGCTCGCGCCGCGCTCCGCGAGCTCGTAGAAGGTCCGCCAGAGCTCGCGGCGCAGAATCGGGTCGACGTCGACGGTCGGCTCGTCGAGGACGAGGAGCTCCGGCTCTCCGAGCAGGGCAACCGCGAGCGACGCGCGAGAGAGCTCGCCGCCCGAGAGCGTTCGCGTCACTTGCCTGGTCTGGTCGCCGAGCCCGACAAGCTTGATCGCCTCTTCGATCCGTTCGTGCGCCGCCCCGAGCAGGCGGGCGAAGTAGCGCAGGTTCTCCGTCACAGTCAGGTCGCCGTAGATGGAAGGCGCCTGCGTCACGTAGGCGACTCGACGACGCAGCTCCGGCGTTCCTGCCGGTTGGCCGAGCACGGTGACAGTTCCGCTCTCGACGAGCTGCACACCGACGATTGACCGCATAAGCGTCGTCTTGCCGGAGCCGCTCGGGCCGATCAACCCGGTCACGCGCCCGGCGGGAACCTGCAGCGATAGTCCGTGCAGAACGGGCTTTCCACCTCTACGGACTCGGAGATCGCGTACGTCGATCGCTGTCCCGGCTGCAGCGGCCACGCCCAACTCCTCCTCAGAGGAACGAACGGATCGCCCGGCGGTCCACCTTCAGGCCGACGACGCGGCTTCTCCGGTCGACCTCGGCGATCGACGTTGCCGGCACGAGAAGCCGGCGATGTGTCATGACGCGCGGTTTGACCGCGAGCGCATCCGGCGTGTCGGCCGAGCGGCCGTACATCGGGCACTCGACCTTCCCGACCAGGCGTCCGGCGCGGTCGGCAACGAGATAGCCGACCGTTGCATCGAGTGTCGTCTCCGGGGTGAGGACCGATGAACTCATCGCTCACTGAACGATGTCGCGTGCAGCGCGCGCGCGATTCCGTGATTTGCCGCAATACGGGAGAGCCGGCCACGGATGAGCCGCCCGCGGTCGGTATCCGACCGTTCGTCAGCCTTTTAAATACTGCGGCGTCGGACCGGTCGGGGTGCGGGAAGTTCACACGAGCGGTACTGATGTCAGGCCGCTGAGTGCTTCTTCTGCGTAGTTCGAGGTAGTTGCAGTGGTTGGTTTGCCGATGCGGCTGGCCGAGACAGCAGGGATTGTCGACGCGTGCGTTTCCTCGTGCTGTTCTGCGCGCTGTTTCTCGTGCTTGTCTTCCCGGCATGGGGCAGTGCGCCGCCCGTCGGGCCGCT
>DASUKC010000109.1:0-3588 GCA_036278975.1 Gaiellaceae bacterium | reverse complement strand
CGGTCCTGCGGCGAGCCGGCAAATCGAGCCGAGCACGTCGGGACGCGTCGGCGCCCACGAGAGGAACTTCGTCACGACCTGGTCGACCTGCGCCCACGGCCACGTCGCGACGAAATACGAACCCGTGCTCACGCGATGCGTGCGGAAGACGAAACGTGTGACGATCCCGAAGTTGCCGCCTCCTCCACCGCGGCACGCCCAGAAAAGATCGCTGTGATGCGTCGCGTCGGCGGTGAGAATCGAGCCGTCCGCCGTGACGATCTGCAGCGACACGACGTTGTCACAGGCGAGCCCCCACGCACGCGACGCGAGGCCGAAGCCGCCGCCCAGCGTGTGTCCGCCGATGCCGACGCTCGGGCACGTGCCGGCGGGAATCGCGACTCCGTGCGCGTCGAGCGTCGCGTAGACGTTGCCGAGCCGCGCACCAGGCCCGATCGTCGCGCGGCCGCTCGTCACCGTGATGCCGGAGAGATGCGCGAGGTCGACGACGACGCCGGTGGTCGTGGAGTAGCCGCCGTAGCTGTGGCCGCCCGAGCGCGCGACGATGTGCACCCCTTCCTGCGCCGCCCACTTCACGACGCGCGCGACGTCTGCGGCGTCGACCGGCCGCACGACCGCGAGCGGGTGCACCGATGCAAAGTCCGTGTTGAACGGAACACGCACCGTGTTGTAGAGCGGGGTACCGGGCCCGATGATCTGACCGCGGAACGTCTTCGCGAGCTTCTGCAAGCGCGCGTCGCCGCTGCGCGTGCGCATGCGAGTCGCCAGCACGGCGCCGGCGCCGCTTACGAGAAACCCTCTCCTGTCGAAGCTACTCAGCCGAGTCGTCGTCGCCGCCCGAGCGGCTGCGCCAGAAGGTGAGCGCGCCGACGGTGCCGGCGACAACGAGGGCAATCGCGCTGCGGTTGGGACGCTTCGTCTCGGGGTCGACGTTCGGCACCGCACCCTTGGCTTTCCGCTTCAGGACGCGCTTGCCGACGATCCACGTCACCCACCCGACGGCGGCGTTGCGACGGTTGAAAATGCCCATCAAACGACTCTATCTCGCTACCGGGTGAGCAGGCGGCAAAGCCACCCGCTCACCGGATAAGCCAGATCACAGTCACCTGACGGAACGACAAACCTCCCAAGCCTGTCCCCCGACCTGTCTACAACAGACATAGAAATCGGCCGCTGGAAGATTTAGGGTTGCGATTCGTGGGTCCGGGGGGAACCGTTGCCGCGCTGCGTGAGCAGCCGTTTCGCGTGCTTTGGCTCGGGCGCGTCGCGTCCGCGGTCGGCGACGCCCTCGTCCCGGTCGCGCTGGCGTTCGCGGTGCTCTCGATCCACCGCTCGGGCACGGCGCTCGGCGGCGTACTCGCCGCGTTCACGATCTCGCGCGTCGTCTTCACGCTCGCCGGCGGCGTCGTCGCCGACCGCCTCTCGAGGCGCACGATCATGCTCGGCGCCGACATCGTCCGCGCGGCCGTCGAGGCGTTCACCGCAGCGATGCTGTTCAGCGGCCACATGACGATCACGCTGTTCGTCGTCACCGGCGCGATCTTCGGCATGGCGTCCGCGTTCTTCGATCCCGCCTCTGACGGCTTGGTGCCCCAGACGATCTCCGCGGCCAACCTGCAACAGGCAAACGCGCTGCTCGGCATGAGCCGCAACACGCTGAACGTCTTCGGCCCCGCCGTGTCGGGACTTCTCGTAGCGACGGCCGGCGCCGGCTACGTCTTCTCGATCGACGCCGCGTCATTCGTCGCGAGCACGTTCTTCCTGTTGCGGCTGAAAGTCGACGCGCCCGCTCGCGCGCCGCACGAGTCGTTCCTCGCCGAGGCGCGTGCGGGTTTCCACGAGGTTCTGGCGCGGCCGTGGGTGCGCGCGCCGATCGCGGGTTTCGCGATCGCGAACCTGGCCTTCGCAGCCTTCCTCGTGCTCGGCCCGCTCGTCTTCCTCGCCCACTTCGCGCATGGGAAGACCGACTGGGGCATCGTCTCGGCCTGCGGCTCGTTCGGTGCGATCGTCGGCGCGCTTGCCTCGGTTCGGCTGGCGCCGCGCCATCCGCTCTACGCCGGCTTCCTCACCTCGGTGCTCCTCGCGGTTCCGATCGCGGCGCTCGCACGCCCACTCCCTTGGCCGGCAGTCGCCGTCGCGTGGGGCTTCGGCATGGGCTCGATCGCACTCTCGAACACCTGGTGGGAGACGACGCTGCAGCGCGGGATTCCCGAGCACCTGTACTCGCGCGTCCGCTCGTACGACATCCTCGTGTCGTTCGTCTTCATGCCGATTGGGATGATCGTCGTCGGCCCGGTGGCAGACGCGGTCGGCTTTTCGTGGACGCTCGCGGTCGCGGCAGTCATCGTCGCCGTGACGAACGTCGCAGTCGCGGCGGTTCCCGGCGTGCGCAACCTGACGCCGGACGACCTCCAGTTCGTCACCGCCGACGCGGTGTAGGGTCACGCTTCCACAACGGAGGGGGCGTTATGAAGACGTTTGTGATCCTGCGCCGGAGCGGTTGGGCGTCCGGCGAGGAGCTGCAGGAAGCGGCCGCGCGTTCGACTCAGGTCGGGGACGAGGAAATGCCGGACGACATCCGTTGGATCCGTTCGTATGTTCTCGCCGAAGGCGACGGCAACCTCGGCACCGTTTGCATCTACCAGGCATCGAGCGCCGACAAGATCCGCGAGCACGCAAGCCGCGCGATCCTGCCGGTCGACGAGATCGTCGAAGTCGCCGACACCGTGCTCGTACGGCCCGACCCGGCGCCGGCAGCGGCTTAAGGCAGTGCGGTAGCGCCATTGGGTGCCTGACACCTATTCAAAAAGTGTCAGGCACCTGAAGGCCGCAAAGGCTAAGCCTTTGCGGCCGTTCTTTTCTTGTTGGGCAGATGGATCGCGCGACCGAGCGCGACGAGACCCGCTTCCTTCACGGCCTCGCTCAGCGTCGGGTGCGCCGCCATGCCGTCTGCGACCGTTTCGACTGTCGACTCGGCGTCGATCGCAACCGTGCCGGCCTCGATCAGGTCGGTCACGTGCGGGCCGACCATGATGATCCCGAGCAGTTCGCCGTAGCGCGTCTCGTGGATCGACTTCACCCAGCCGACCGTCTCGGCCTGCATCACCGCACGCGCATTCGCGACCCACGGGAACACGCCGACTGCGATGTCGTCGCCGTACTGCTCGCGCGCCTGCGCCTCCGTCAACCCGACGCCGGCAACTTCCGGATCGGTGTAGATGGGGCGCGGTACCGCGCGGTTGTCGACGATCGCGTCGTGGCCGCACGCGTTCTCCGCCGCCACCTCGCCCTCGCGGAACGCCGTGTGCGCGAGCTGCCAGTAGCCGGCGCAGTCGCCCGCCGCGTAGACGTGCGGCACCGTCGTCCGGCGGCGCTCGTCGGCGGCGATCCCCTTGCGACGGTCGAGCTCGACGCCGATCTCCTCGAGGCCGAGCCCCTCGACGAGCGGCCCGCGGCCGACGGAGACGAGCATCAGCTCGGCCTGCACCGTCTCGCCCTCGCCGAAGTGGACGGTCAGCTCGGAGCCGGAGTCCTCGACCCTCGTGCACTGCTTGCCGAGGTGGAGCTGGATGCCGCGGCGGCCGAACT
>DASUKC010000108.1:0-12422 GCA_036278975.1 Gaiellaceae bacterium | reverse complement strand
CGCGCGTGTGAGCAGCATTCGGTCGTCGCCGGCGCTTTGGGGCGGTGGCTGCTGACGGATTTCGTTCAGAAGCGCCTGTAGTGCTTGAGAGTTCCAGTCCAGGATCGCAGTAGGGGCGACCGCTCCAACCGCCTCCGGGTGGGAAGTCACGACCGCCGTCTCGCCCGCAAGACGATCCGTCCGTCGTAGACCCACGGCTCGTCGAGCGGCGCCGCGAACGCGGGCAAGCCGGCGACGTCTTCCAGCGGTTCGAGCTTCACGCCCGGTGCAACAGACGGGCAGAGCAGCGGGGCGGCAAAGCCCGGTACGCGCCCCGGGCCGGGCTCGTACGGAGCGAGCTCCCGCGGTCGGCGGTCGAGCAGGCCGCCGTCCCATTCGATTGCTCCGGCGACGACTGAATAGCCGTCGGCGTGTGCGGCGCGCACACGCTCGTCCCAGTCGGCTGCACGCTCGACCCAGTCCGGCACGACGGCATTCGGCTCGACTTTCCGCGGGATCACGGGCATGTCGGTCGTGAGCATTGAAGAACCAAGCTCCGAGAACCACGCGCGATGCTCGGCGACGACGTCAAACGCGACCCGATAGCGGCCGGGTGGAATCGGGGCGCGGACGGCTACATCGACCTGCGTGCGCTCGCCGGGCACGAGTGGCGGCGCCGGCGTGCGGATGCCGTCCCAGTGGATCGGGTTGTCGCGGTTGTCGAGCCAGTGGTACGAGAGAAAGATTTCGTTGTGCCACGGCAGGGACCCCGTGTTCTTCAGTTCAAGGCGGGCGGCGGTGACGGTGCCCGCCTCCGGCCCGTACATCGTCCACTGGCCCCACTCGACTGCGAGAGGTCCCTTCGACATGGCGGACTAGTCTAGGTCGAGTGGAACCGCTGCTCGTCCGCGCCGCCAGGCGCGAGCCGCTGCCGCGCCCGCCGGTGTGGTTCATGCGGCAGGCGGGACGCTCCCTTCCCGAGTATCGGGCGTTGCGCGAGAAGCACGGCTTCTGGGAGATCGCCGGCAGCGCCGAGCTGTGCGCAGAGGTGACGCTGCAGCCGGTGCGCCGTCACGGCGTCGATGCCGCCGTGATGTTCGCCGACATCATGACCCCAGTCGTCGCGATGGGGATCGAGGTCGACCTCGTCGAAGGCGTCGGCCCGGTGATCGCAGAGCCGATCCGGACGATCGGCGATGTCGCCCGCCTGCACGCGCCCGACGAGACGCGCCCGCTGCTCGATGCGATCAGGATCGTGCGTGGCGCGCTCGCGCCCGAGCAGGCGGTTGTCGGTTTCTGCGGCGGCCCGTTCACCGTCGCGGGCTATCTCGTCGAGGGCAAGCCGTCGCGCGAGTTCGCGACGGTGAAGACACTCATGTACCGCGCGCCCGACGTTTGGAACGCGCTGATGGATCGTCTCGCCGACGGCTTCGCCGCTTACGTGCGCGCGCAGGCCGCGGCCGGCGCAGACGTGATCCAGCTCTTCGACTCTTGGGTCGGTGTGTTGTCGCCCGCCGACTACGAGGAGTTCGTCGCGCCGTGGTCGGCGCGCATCCTCGCCGCGTCGCCGGTGCCGACGATTCACTTCGGCACCGGTACGTCGACATTGCTCCCCGCGATGGCGGCCGCAGGCGGCGCCGTGATCGGTCTCGACTGGCGCATCGCACTCGACGACGGCTGGAAACTGGTCGGCGATCGAGGCGTGCAAGGCAACCTCGATCCGACCGTGCTGCTCGGCCCGTGGGAGCGCATCGAGGCTGCGGCCCAGGACGTGCTCGCGCGTGCCGCGGGACGGCCGGGCCACATCTTCAACCTCGGGCACGGCGTGCTCCCCGCGACCGATCCCGACGTGCTCACACGTCTCGTTTCCTTCATACGAGAGCGCTAGCTTGCGGTTATGAGGAACAGAGCGTCGTGAGCGAGGTCGCAGTCATCTTGATGGCCTACGGCTCTCCGGAGCGGCTCGACGACGTGCCCGCGTACTACGCGGACATCCGTGGTGGCCGTCCGATTGCGCCCGAGCACCTCGCAGATCTCGTCGCGCGTTACCGGCAGCTCGGCATCGAGGACGCGAATCCGCTGAACGCGATCACCGAGGCGACGCGCACCGCGCTGGAGCAAGAGCTTGGCCTGCCCGTGCTCACCGGCATGAAGCATTGGACGCCGCGCATCGCCGATGCTGCGAACGCCGCGATCGACGGCGGCGCGACGACGCTCGTCGGCCTCGTGCTCGCGCCGCACTACAGCCGCATGTCGATCGCCGGCTATCGGGCGCAACTCGAAGACGCCGCCGCCGGACGTGCCGAGGTGGTCTTCGTCGAGAGTTGGCACGACGACAACTCGTTTGTCGCGGTGCTCGCCGACAAGGTGCGCGGGACCGCTGCGCACGTCGTCTTCACCGCACACTCGCTGCCGGCGCGCATCCTCGCGGACGGCGATCCGTACAAGGATCAGCTGCTCGAGACGTCACGTCTCGTCGCGAACGCCGCCGGTGTCGCCGACTGGTCGTTCTCGTTCCAAAGCGAGTCGCCGACCGGCGAACCGTGGCTCGGCCCGGACATCCTCGACCACCTCACAGACCTAAAGAGTCGCGGCGTCGACAACGTGCTCGTGTGCCCTGTTGGTTTCGTCTCCGATCATCTCGAGATTCGCTGGGACATCGACACCGAGGCGCAGGAGCGCGCCCGCGAGCTCGGGATGAAGCTCGCGCGCATCGAAATGCCGAACGACGAGCCCGCATTCATCCGCGCGCTCGCCGGCATCGTGCGCCGCGCGCTGTCTGCGGTCGCGGCGTGAGCGCTGTGCGTCCGATGACGGACGCGGAGTTTCCCGACTGGCGCGCCCGTCACGAGGTCGAGTACGCCACGAACATGATCGACTTCGGCGGCGTCGACCCCGCGTCCGCGAAGGCGAAGGCGGCCAAGGATTTCGCAGCGCTGCTCACGAACGGCCTGGCAACGGCCGGCCATTGGCTTTACACCGTGGAAGGAGAAGACGGTACGCCGGCAGGTTCGCTCTGGCTGTCGGAGCGAGACGACGAGCAGGGCACGATGTTGTTCGTGTACGACGTGAACATCGATGCCGAGCGCCGCGGCCAGGGTCTCGGCCGTGCCGCGATGGAGTTCGCTACGGACGAGGCGCGCCGTCGCAAGCTTCCGCGTGTGGTGCTCAACGTCTTCGGAGGCAACGAGGTCGCGCGCAACCTGTACCGCTCGCTCGGCTACGACGAAATGGCGGTGTGGATGGTGAAGCGCGTATGACGACCACCGGCCACGTCGTCGTCGACCGAGTTTCGCGTCGCTTCCGCGTCCACCCGAAGGCGCAGCGCACGCTGAAGGACGCGTTCGTGTCCGCGGGTCGTTCGCGCGCGCGCGACGTGTGGGCGCTGCAGGATGTCTCGCTCGAGATCGAGCCCGGCGCGGCTGTCGGTCTCGTCGGGCGCAACGGTTCCGGCAAGTCGACGCTGCTGCGCCTGATCTCGGAGATCATCAAGCCGACGTCCGGCCGAATCGAAGTGGGGGGAAGAGTCGCGTCGCTGCTCGAGCTCGGCGCCGGTTTCCATCAGGACTTCACCGGCCGCGAGAACGTGTATCTCAACGGTTCGATCCACGGCCTCTCTCGTGCGCGCGTGCGCGAGGTGATGGACGAGATCGTTGCGTTCGCGGAACTCGAACGCTTCATCGACCTTCCGGTGCGCACGTATTCGTCGGGCATGTACATGAGGCTCGGTTTTGCGGTCGCGTCGCACATCCAATCCGACGTGCTGCTGCTCGACGAGGTGTTCGCCGTCGGCGACGAGCAGTTCCAACGCAAGTGCTTCGGCAAAGTCGCCGAGTTCAAAGGACGTGGCGGCACGATCATCTTCGTCTCGCATGACGCGCAGGCAGTCGAGCGCCTGTGCGACCGCGCGGTGCTGCTGCGCGAGGGTCGCGTCGCGTTCGACGGCGAGACGCGCGCCGCCATCGCCGAGTACCGCCGCCTGCTCGCCGCCGATGCGAACCCCGACGAGCTCGAAGCAGGGTTGCGCGAGTGGGGCAGCGGCGAGGCGCGGATCGACGAGGCCGAGCTGCTCGACGCTGCGGGCGAGGCGCGCATGCAGTTCGCGGCAGGTGAGCCCGTCACCGTGCGCCTCGTCGTGTCCGCGGACTCGGGTATCGCGGCGCCGCGTGTCTCGCTCGAGCTTCGCGACGACGGTGGCGTCGTTCTCGGTGGCGCCTCGCGCGACACAGCTGAGCTCGGCTGGAACGGCGCCGGCGGCACGCGCGAGCTGCGTTTCGAACTCGACCGTCTCCCGCTCGCCGACGGCCGCTTCCACCTCCGCCTCGCGCTCATGGACGCGAAACAAGGCCGGCTGCTGCACAGCCGCGACGACGCGCTGCGCTTCTTTGTGTTCCCGGCCGGCGGTGAATCGGGAGCCGTTCTGCTCGACGGGCGCTGGTCGATGCAGGAGATCGCGCCGCCCACGCCAATCTCGCGGCCGTGAGCTCGCGCACCTGCCCCGACTGGCCGGCACTGATGGAGATCGCGCCGCAGCTCCAGTTTCGCCACCACACGCTCCGGGAGATGCAGCTCCCGCCTGAGGCGTTCGTGAAGATCGAGGGCATCGGCATCGACGAGGTCGCGGTGTGCTGCGACCTCGACGCGCACGTCTACAACCCCGAGCACACAGACGCGCGCATCCTCGAGGCCCTCCGCGGGACGCACTGGATCGACATTCGCGAGCTCGCGTCACCTCCTCCTGCGGCCTGACGGGCGCGGGGTATCGTCACCCGTCATGGCGAGCGTGGTCGTCCCCTTCCGGGGCGCGGATCCGAAGCAGCGCCTCGATCCCGTGCCGCAGCACGAACGGAAGCGCCTCGCGCTCGCCATGCTGGCCGACGTGCTCGCTGCGGCTGTCGCGGTTGGGCCGACGTTCGTCGTCGCGCCCGGCGGCATCGAGCTTCCGGCGGAGGCCACAGGAGTCGACGATCCGCTGCGCGGCCAGGGCGCCGCGGTGCAGGCAGGGCTGGACGCCGCGCTCGCAGCCGGCGCGTCCGGGCCGTACCTCGTCGTCAACGCCGACCTGCCGTGCGTCACCGCGCGCGATCTCTTCGCGCTCGCCGGCGCAGTGCCCGACCGAGGCCTCGCCCTCGTCGCGGCAGCCGACGGCACGACGAACGCGCTCGCCTTCGCCGACGCTGCGCTCTTCGAGCCGTGTTATGGACCGGGCAGCGCAGATCGGTTCGTGGCGCTCGCGCACGTACACGGTGGTCGCTCGACCCGCGTGGAGGCGCCGAATCTCATAGATGACGTGGACACGCTGGCCGATCTGGCGCACGTGGCGCTGCGCCTTCACGGCAGGACGCGCCGGGTCTTCGAGACCCTGCGGGCCGAAGCCGCGTGACGGTCGCGGTCCTCTCAGGCGGAGTGGGAGGCGCGCGGTTCCTGCGCGGGCTGCTCGCGCTTCTGAAAGATGACAATGCTTCCCAACCCGGTGTCTTCAACATAGGCAACGTTTCCATCGTAGGCAACGTTGCGGACGACATCGAGTTGCTCGGGCTTCGCGTCTCGCCTGATTTGGACAGCATCCTCTACACGCTCACCGGGCTCTCCGACGAAGAGCGCGGCTGGGGGCGTGCGGACGAGACATGGCATGCGCTCGAAACGGTCGCTGCGCTCGGCGGCGAGTCGTGGTTCTCACTCGGCGACCGCGACCTCGGCCTGCATCTCGTGCGCACCGAACTGTTGCGCGCAGGGCTCCCGCTCTCGGAGGCAACCGCGCGCATCGCGGCAGCGACGGGGCTCGAGGCGAAGCTGCTGCCGGCGACGGACGATCCGCTGCGCACGTTCGTCGAAACGCCGGCCGGGACGTTCCCGTTTCAGACGTGGTTCGTGGAGCGCCGCCATCGCGACGAGGTCGACGCGGTGCACTACGCGGGCGCACCGGAAGCCGAGCCGGCACCGGGCGTGCTCGCGGCACTGGCGGCGGCGGATGTGATCTTGATCGCACCTTCGAATCCGTACGTGTCGATCGGGCCGATTCTGGCGGTGGCGGCGATCAGAGACGCCCTGCGTGAAAGACAGGCACCGTGCGTCGCCATCAGCCCCCTCGTCGGCGGGCGGGCAGTGAAGGGACCTGCCGACCGGATGCTGATGCGCCTTGCAGGTGGCACGTCGCCGGCGCACGTGGCGGCGTGTTACCCGGAGCTGATCGACGCACTGGTGATCGACGAAGCCGATGCGTCGGACGAGCTGCCGGACGTGCGCGTGGTCGTGACGCAGACGCTGATGAGCGACCTCGACGCGGCGAAGCGGCTTGCGGCGGCAGCGCTCGACGCGGCGGGAGCGCCCGCATGAAGGTTGCCGTGCTCGGGGGGACGGGCAGCTTCGGTCGCGCGCTTGCGACGCGGCTGGTCGCGCTCGGCGAAGACGAGGTAGTGATCGGTTCGCGCGATGCTGCGCGCGCCGAAGAGACAGCGCGCGAGCTCGGCGGCGCAACGACCGGCGCGACCAACGAGGACGCTGTACAAGGCGCCGACCTCGTCGTGCTCGCGGTGAAGGCCGACGGTGCGCTCGACACTGCGCGTGCAGTAGCGACCGCGCTCGGCGACACGCCGTTGCTCTCTGTCGCCAGCGCGATCGAATTTCGCAAAGGCGTCGGCGCGTTTCCGGATCCCGAAGCGCGCAGCCTGGCGGAGCGCATCCAAGATGTCGTCAAAGCTCCGGTCGTCGCGGGGCTGCACTCGATCGCGGCAGCGAGTCTCGACCGCGAACCGCCGGAGGAAGACGCACTCATCTGTGGCGACGATGCAGATGCGAAAGAACTCGCACTCGCGCTTGCGTCGAAACTCGTTGCAGGTCGCGCGCTCGATGCAGGGCCTCTCGCGAGCGCGCGTGCACTCGAAGGCGTTACTGCGGTGATCGTCAACTTGAACCGGCGCTACAAAGCGCACGCCGGTATTCGCGTCACGGGTCTCGAGTGATCTCGATCATCCCCGTGCACGGCCTGCCCGAGATTCGGGAAGGCGACGACCTCGCGACG
Organism: Gaiellaceae bacterium; assembly: GCA_036278975.1. Classification (GTDB taxonomy): domain Bacteria; phylum Actinomycetota; class Thermoleophilia; order Gaiellales; family Gaiellaceae; genus PALSA-600. The sequence continues at coordinate 5,422 of DASUKC010000108.1, read as the reverse complement.
ATGATCGTCGAGCGCATTGCGCTCGAGAGCGGTGACGTCGTCGTCGTCGCGCAGAAGGCGGTGTCGAAAGCAGAGGGCCGCGTCGTGCGCCTCGACGACATCGAAGCGTCGGACAAGGCGCGCGAGCTGGCGGGCGACGAACGCGATCCGCGCCAGATCGAGGCGATCCTGCTCGAGTCGAAGCGGGTGATCCGCGAGCGTGGCGCACTCGTGATCGCAGAGACGCGGCATGGGTTCATCTGCGCGTCGGCGGGCGTCGACCACTCGAACGCGCCCGAGGAGGGGATGCTCGTCCTTCTGCCGATCGACCCGGATGCGAGCGCCCGTGCGCTCCGCGGCCGGCTCCGTGACGTGGCGGGCGTGACCGTGGGCGTCGTCGTCACCGACTCGTTCGGCCGGCCGTTCCGGCAGGGGACGACCGACGTCGCGATCGGCGTCGCCGGTATCCCCGCGCTGCTCGACCTGCGGGGCACGACTGACCGCATCGGCTACGTGTTGCGCTCGAGCCGCGTCGCGATTGCCGACGAGATCGCCGCCGCCGCCGACCTCAGCCGCGGCAAGGCCGAGGGAGTGCCCGTCGTCGTGCTCCGCGGGCTCGCTTTGGAGGGCGACGGGACCGCCCAGGACATCGTGATTGCGCCCGAACAAGATCTTTTCAGATGAGAATTCCGCGTAACTGAGCGGTTTTGGACGTCGCTCCTTACAGCGTCCTCACAACACTGCCGCGACACGACCGATCGAGTCGCTAGCCTGCCGCGGTTCTGATCGGCGGGCGATACGCCCAGGTCGCCCACCCCCCTCGATCTGCGAACGACGACCTCTTCCTTGGGCCAAGGAGGACTTCACCGTGCGCACCTTTCTCCCCTTAGCTGTTGCGGCTGCGCTCCTTGCGAGCGGGCTCGTCGGCGTCGCTCGCGCGTCGCAGGCCACTCGGCCGGTTGACGGCCCGGGCGGCATCAAAGCGCTGCGACGGTCGGTCGACTACTACCGCGACCTGACGTGGCTCTACCAACGGGCGGCCCAGCACAAGCGGACGCCGACCTCGTTCTCGTATCGGCACACCCGTGACGGCTCCTATCTGCGCTGGACGCTGGCCGTCTGGCAGGGGAACGCCGACCGGGCGAGCAAAGCGGCGGTAGCGGCGCTGCACAAACGGCTTGGAATCACGCTGCCGGCCCTTCCCGCCCGTCACGCCTCGGTGGCGACGCGGATCGCCTACGACCGCCGCGTCACGGCCCGGCTCCAGCGGCTCGCCCACCCGGCCGCCGCCAAGCCTCGGACGCTCGCGAGCGCCCGGCCGCTGGTCAACGACTACGAGTTGCGCCGGTGGCAGCGCCGAGCCGCCCAGGCGATCCTCGACGTCTCGCGCCACGTCACCCGCATGAGCCTCGCCGGGCCCGCCTGGCTGACCAGCGCCTTCCTCTGCATCCACCACTACGAGGGCGCCTGGAACGACCGCACCGGCAACGGCTACTACGGCGGCCTGCAGATGGACGTGACGTTCATGGAGCACTACGGGGCCGATTTTCTGCGCCAATACGGCACTGCCGACCGCTGGCCGGCCTGGGCGCAGGTGCAGGTGTCCGTCCGGGCCTACCAGGCCGGGCGCGGATTCTGGCCGTGGCCCCATTCGGCCGCCGCCTGCGGCCTCTTGTAAACAGCCGTTGTAAGCCTCAAGCTCTCCTTCTGGAGAGCCGATGAGTGCGGAGATGGTTCAGGCGTCCTCTGTGGCAAGGGGCACAGCCCCGCCGCCGCCTGTCGCGGGTGGCGGAGACCGGCCGGAAGCGCTGGTCCAGTCCTACCGCCGGCTGGCGGAGGTGTTCCACGACGTCCTCTCGGAGCAGAGCCTCGACGCGCTGCTCGAGCGGATCGCCGACACGCTCTCCGATCTCGTCCCGTACGAGAGCGCGACGATCTACGAGGCGGACGAAGAGCGTCGCCAGCTGCGGCCGGCGCTGGCCCGCGGCCAGTACAGCGACGAGGTGATGCGCAGCAGGCCACGCTTCGGCGAGGGTCTCACCGGCTGGGCCGTCGTGCATCGGCGCCCCGTGTGGACGAACCGCGCCCACCTCGACCCGCGCGCGACGACCGTGGAAGGAACGCCGGAAGAGCCGGAGGCGATGATCGTCGTGCCGCTGATCGCACGCGGCATCTTGAAGGGCGCGCTCAACATCTATCGCGTCGGTGAGGACGCAGCGTTCTTCGAGCACGAGTTCGAGCTGGCGACCTCTTTCGGCGATGCTGCGGCGCTCGCGCTCGACAACGCGCAGATCCGCGAGCGTCTCGAGTACCTCGCGCAGACCGACGGTCTCACCGGCCTCTACAACCACCGCTTCTTCCACGAGCGCCTGCGTGCGGAGCTCACGCGCGCATCGCGCCAGCACGACTCGGTCGCAGTGCTGATGTTCGACCTCGACGACTTCAAGCGCGTCAACGACGTGTACGGCCACGGTGCCGGCGACCAGCTGCTCGTGCAGATCGCACGGCTCGCGCGCGAGGAAGTGCGGGGCTCGGATGTCGTCTGCCGTATCGGCGGCGAAGAGTTCGGCGTGATCATGCCGTCGTGCGATGCGGGCGACGCGCTCGTGCTCGCATCGCGGCTGATGGAGCGTCTGCGCAGTCTCGAGCTTGAGCCGATGGGCCGCATCACGCTCTCGGTCGGCGTGTCGCAAGGACCGCAGCACGCCATGAACCCGCGCGAGCTCGTCGCGTGCGCCGAGGCGGCGATGATGACCGCGAAGGCGCGCGGCAAGAACCAGGTCGTGCTCTACGACGGCGCGAGCGAGCGCCCGTCGCCCGCCTCGGTCGGCCGCGACATCCGCTCGATCGCGCACCTGAAGATGCTGCAGTCGCTGGCGGGGAAGCTGAACCGCCTGAACGACGTCTCGCAGATCGCGGAGACGATCGCGACGGAGCTGCGCTTGCTGATCGACTACCACAACTGCCGCATCTACCTGCGCGAGGGCGAGTCCGATCTCGTCCCGATCGCGTTCGTCGGAGATTTCGAAGACACGGTCACCGACGTCTTCACCGCGTACCGCACGCGCGTCGGCCAGGGCATCACCGGTCGCGTGGTCGAGACGGGCGAGTCGATGCTTGTCGGCAACGCCAACGAGAACGAGCTCTCGTACCGCATTCCCGGCACCGACGACCTCGAAGAGACGCTTGCGGCGGTGCCGCTGCGCTATGGCACGCGCGTCACCGGTGCGATCGTCATCTCGAAGCTCGGCCAGAATCAGTTCGACGAGGACGACGTTCGCCTGCTCGAGGTGCTCGGCGGCCACGCTTCGGTTGCGCTCGAGAACGCGCGGCTCTACGAGTCGCAGCGCCGTGAGGCCGACGGTGCGAAGGCGCTGCTGGCGTTCGTCGACGAGGTGTCGCATGCGCAGTCTTTCGACGAGGTCTGCCGCAAGACGGTCGAGACGGCAGCGTCGCTCTTCCGCACGGACGCCGCGTCACTGTGGCTCGGCGACGAGAGCGGTGACTTCGGGCGCGCCGCGTCGGTCGGCGTGACCGAGGGTGTCGAAGGGCGCGTCGCGCGCGATCGTGTCGACGAGATCATCGTCGAGCGACGCGAGCCGTTCCGTGGCGAAGCCGTGATCGTCGCGCCTCTGCTCTCGGGCGACGGCGTTACCGGTTGGATCGCGGTCGCGAAGGACGACCCGATTGCGGTGCCCGACGACGAGATGCGGCTGCTCGCTGCGTTCTCGTACCAGGCGTCGGTCGCGCTGCAGAAAGCGACGCTCTACTGGAAGCAGCAGGAGGCGGCCGAGATCGCAAACGCACTGCTCGATGCAAGCCGCCAGCTCGCGACGGCCGAGAACCCGGCCGATGTGCTGCAGCGCAGCGTCGAGGTCACGGCGCGCGCGCTTGCGACCAACAACGTGTCGCTGTGGATCGAGGACGAGGATGCGCCGCACGAGCTCGTCGCGCGTGCTGCGCTCGGCCGCGAAGACAGCTTGTTCGAGTTCTCGCGCTTCCCACGCTGGCTCGCGCACGAGTGGCTCGAGCGCGACGAGCCGTTCATCCTGCAGCCGGAGACGCTGAAGCGGATCGAAGGCTTTCCGCCGGAGAAGATTGGACGCTTTGCGATCGCGCCACTGCACCTCGACAACAACCGCGTCGGCGCGCTGACGGCGCTGGTCGAAGACGAGCGCGACTTCGACGATCGCCAGCTGCGCCTGCTCGCCGGACTCGCACACCAGGCGAAGCTCGCGATCGAGAGCGGCGACCAGTACAAGAAGCTCGAGCGGACCTTCGTTTCGACGGTGGCGGCGCTCGCGAATGCGCTGGAGGCGAACGACGAGTACACGTCGTCCCACGCCCGGTGGATTACCGACATGGCGCTGCTCGTCGGCCAGAAGCTCGAGCTCGCACGCGATTCGCTGCAGCGACTCGAGCTCGGCGCGCTCTTCCACGACATCGGCAAGATCGGCATCCCGTCGGAAATCCTGCGCAAGCCGGGCCCGCTCACCGACGAAGAGTTCACGCTGCTCAAGGAGCACCCCGCGCTCGGCGAGCGCATCCTCGAGCCGATCGACAGGCTCTCCGACGTTCGCCCGATCGTTCGTGCCTGTCACGAGCGTTGGGACGGTCTTGGCTACCCCGACGGCAAGGCGGGCGAAGACATCCCGATCGAGTCGCGCATCGTGCTCGTCTGTGACGCGTACCACGCGATGGTCACCGACCGCCCCTACCGCGCGGCGCTCGATCAGCAAGAAGCGGTGCGGCGGCTGCGCGAGGCGTCAGGCTCGCAGTTCGACCCGGAGGTCGTGGACGCGTTCCTGCAGCTCGCCGAAGACGGCGCGCTGCCGCCGATCTAGCTCCCGGCCGACCCGCCTCATACGATCGGCCAATGCGGGGATCGCTGGCAGGAGCCGGCTGCGTGGCCGCGTCAGTCGTGGCAGTGCTGGCCACGCGACATGCGCCCTATCCTTCCGGCTCGCCGATCGACCCGTCGGGCGCATGGCACGGCGCGTGGATCGCAGCTGTCATCGCCGTACTCGCCTTCAGCGGGATCGGCGTCGTCCTGGGCCGCGCCGGCGCGTTGCGGTTGCGCGTGGCAGTCGTAGTTGCGGTCGCGGTTCAGGCGCTTCCGCTCGCGGCGCCTCTGCTCCTCTCGCAGGATGCATATCTCTACTGGGCCGAGGCGCGCGTCGTCACTGTGCATTCCGCGAACCCGTATCGCGTCACCCCTTCGCAGTACCCGTCCGACCCGGCGACTCAGGTCGCATCAAAGGAGTGGGCGAAGGAGGCCGAGCCGTACGGGCCAGTGTGGGTGGCGGTGGGCGCAGTGCCGGCACTCGGCGCCGGCAGCTCTGCCGATCGTGCACAACTTGCCTACCGCGCGCTCGCGCTTGCGTGCGTGCTCGGGTTGGTCGGCGTAGTCGCGCTTCGGCGGCGTAGCGCGGCCGGCGTCGCG
>DASUKC010000107.1:0-25052 GCA_036278975.1 Gaiellaceae bacterium | reverse complement strand
TCTTCCTTCTTCTCCTTCTTGTCGTCCGGCACGGCGTCGCGGACTTCGAGCCCGATGCGCTCGAGCTCACGGACGAGGTCCTCGACGTCGCCGTCGGCGAGGTCGTTCTCTGCGACGAACGCCTCGAGCTCGGCCGGTTCGATCCAGCCGCGCTCCTCGCCCCTTTCTACGAGCGTCTTGGCGCTTTCGGTCTCAAGCAATTCGGTCAGCTGGCTCTGAGTCAAGTGGCTCTCTATGTCCTTTCTTTCTGCGACCGGCCCGAACTTCCCTCTAGCAGGGCCAACGCGCGCTTAGTCGGCGGCATTCCGCGCCCGGCAGGCGCCGCAGTTTTCTGGCCCGCCGAGTATGGACGTTATCGCGTCACGAATGTTTGGCAAAACTGTTGTACCTCGGTGAAGAAAACGGCTCACTTACTGCGCTTCCGCGGCCGCTTGGTGACGGGACCGCGGTCGCGACGGGCTTGTAGCAGTTCGGCGGCTCTTTCCACCGTGATTTCCTCGGGCAAATCGCTGGCGCGGAGGCTCGCATTGGTCTCCCCGTCCGTGACATACGGCCCGTAGCGGCCGTCCTTGACGACCATCGGCTTGCCGCTCGCGGGATCGGGGCCAAGCTCCTTCAGCGGCGGCTTGGCCGCAGCCCGGCCGCGCCGGCGGGGCTCGGCGAGCAGGGCCAGCGCCTCCTCGAGCGTGATCGTGAAGAGCTGCTCCTCGCTCTCCAGCGAGCGCGTCTCCTTGCCCTTCTTCACGTAGGGGCCGTACCGCCCGTTCGCGACGACGACCTCCTCGCCCTCCGACTCGCCGACCGTGCGCGGCAGCGACAGCAGCTTCAGGGCGTCTTCGAGCGTGACCGACTCCGGCGACATGCCCTTGAGCAGCGACGCGGTGCGCGGCTTCGAGTCGTCGCCGTCCGGCAGCACCTCGGTGACATAGGGGCCGTAACGCCCGGTGCGAACGACGAGCGGGTTGCCCGACTCCGGGTCGGTGCCGAGGTCGTTCTCCTGCGCGCCTGCGGCGAGGATCTCTTCGGCGCGCGCGACGGTCAGCTCGTCAGGTGCGATGTCGGGCGGCAGCGTCTGCCGCTGGTCGCCCTTCTGCAGGTACGGGCCGTAGCGGCCGACGCGCACGTCGATGCCGTCGCCGATCTCGAGCGTGTTGATCGCGCGCGCGTCGATCTCCTGGATGTCGCTGACGAGCGCCTTCAGCCCCTCGTCGCCGTCGGAGCCGAAATAGAAGCGGCCGAGCCACGCGTTGCGCGCCTCCTCGCCGTTCGCGATGCGGTCGAGATCGTCCTCGAGCCGCGCGGTGAACTCGTAGTCGACGAGCCGGCCGAAGTGCTGCTCGAGCAAATTGATGACCGCGAACGCGAGGAACTCCGGCACGAGCGCCTGACCCTGCTTGCGCACGTAACCGCGGTCGAGGATCGTGCCCATGATCGCCGCATACGTCGAAGGGCGGCCGATGCCGAGCTCTTCGAGCGCCTTCACCAGCGACGCTTCCGTGTAGCGCGCGGGCGGCGACGTCGAGTGACCGTCGGGCTCGAGCGACGTCGCGTTGAGGTTGTCGCCCTCGTGCAGCGGCGGCAGCACCTTCTCTTCGTCCGCCGTCGTCGCGTCGTCATGGCCCTCTTCGTACGCAAGCAAGAAGCCGCGGAACGTGATCACGGTGCCGGCGGTCGCGAACACGACGGGACGACCGTCGCTCGCGTTCGCCGCGATACGCACCGATACCGTCTGCCCGCGCGCGTCGGCCATCTGCGACGCGATCGTGCGCTTCCAGATCAGGTCGTAGACCTTGAACTCGTCGCCGCGCAACTCGCGCTTCACCTCGTCGGGCGTGCGGAACGAGTCGCCGGCCGGGCGGATCGCTTCGTGCGCTTCCTGCGCGTTCTTCACCTTGCGCTCGTACCGGCGCGGCTCCTTCGGCACGGCGTCGGCGCCGTACAACTCGGTCGCCTGCTTCCGCGCGGCGAGGAGCGCCGACTCGCTCAGCGTCGTCGAGTCGGTACGCATGTAGGTGATGTAGCCGTTCTCGTAGAGACGCTGCGCGGTGCGCATCGTCTGCTGCGCAGAGAGGCGCAGCTTGCGGCTCGCCTCCTGCTGCAGCGTCGACGTCATGAACGGCGGCGCCGGGCGCCGCGTGTACGGCTTCTCCTCGACGGACGCGACCTTGTACTCCGCACCGTCGAGCGCGCGCGAGAGACCGCGCGCATCGTCCTCGGTGAGTTGCACCGCATCTTTTATCTTGAGCGTGCCGTCGCGCTCGAAGTCGCGGCCCTGCGCAATCTTCTTGCTCTCCACCTCGACCAGGCGCGCCTGGAACTCGCCCGGGTCGAACGTCGCGACGATGTCCCAGTACTCGGCGGCGGTGAACGCAATCCGCTCGCGCTCGCGTTCGACGACGAGCCGTGTCGCGACCGACTGCACGCGCCCGGCCGACAGTCCCTGCATCACCTTGCGCCACAGGACGGGCGACACCTCGTAGCCGTAGAGGCGGTCGAGGATGCGGCGCGTCTCCTGCGCGTCGACGAGCTTGTCGTCGATCGGCCGCGGCTCTTCGAGCGCGCGCTCGATCGCCGGGCGCGTGATCTCGTGGAAGACCATGCGGCGCACCGGCACTTCGGGCTTCAGCACCTGCATCAGGTGCCAGGCGATCGCCTCGCCCTCGCGGTCTTCGTCCGTTGCGAGCAGCAACTCGTCGGCCTGCTTCAGCTTTGCCTTCAGGTCGGAGACGACCTTCTTCTTCTTGGAGTCGACGACGTAGAGCGGCTCGAAGTCGTGGTCGACGTCGACGCCGAGGCGCGCCCACGCCTCGCCTTTCTTGGCGGCGGGGATCTCCGACGCGTTGTTCGGCAGGTCGCGGATGTGGCCGATCGACGACTCGACGATGTAGTCCGAGCCGAGGTAGCCCGCGATGGTCCGTGCCTTCGCGGGGCTCTCAACGATCACGAGACGCTTTCCGGCGGCCATGTCAGCGCGCCACGATAGCGTCGTGGTGCGCGTCGGCGATACTCGTTGCTGATGACGCGTCCGCCCAGGCCCAGCCTTTTCTACTCCTTCGTGGCCGCCCTCTCGTACCCGATTTTCTGGCTGTTCTTCCGGTATCGGGCCTACGGGAAGGAGCATTTGCCGGCCGCAGGCGGGTACGTTCTGGCCGCCGGCCACGTCTCGAATATCGACCCGTGGCCGCTCGGATTGGCCGTCTTCCCGCACCGATTTCTGCGCTTCATGGCGAAATCGGAGCTCTTCTGGTTCCCGCTCGGCTGGCTCATCCGGGCGGCCGGCGCGTTCGAGGTGCACCGCGGGACGGCGGATCGCGCGGCGATCGAGACGGCGGTCGAGCTCGCGCGTGAAGGGAACGTGATCGCGATGTTCCCCGAGGGCACGCGCCGCACGAAGGGGCTGCGCAAGAAGTTCACGGCGCAGGCGCACACAGGCGCCGCCCGCATTGCGCGCGACGCGGGTGTGCCGTTGGTGCCGGCGGGGATCCGCGGTACCAACCAGCTTGTTCGCTTCGGTCCCGTGCGCGTGCGCTACGGCGCACCGGTCGAGGTGTCTGATGATCTCGACGCGACTACGGAACGGCTGATGTCCGCGATTGCAGAACTGGAGGCGTCCCTGTGAACGACGACCTGCTGCTCGCGATCGACGGCGACTCGCTCGCGCATCGCGCGTACCACGCGTTGCCGAAGTCGATTCACCTCAATGCGATCGTCGGCTTTTCGAACTTCATGTTGCGGCTGTGGGAGGCGGAGCAGCCGGGCGCGGTGCTCGTCGCGTGGGACACGCTCGAGGTCGAGACGTACCGCCACGAAGCGCTGCCCGTCTACCAGTCGGGTCGCGAGTTCGAGGATTCGATCGTCGACCAGCTCGACCTGCTGCCCGAGGTTGTCGAGTCGTGGGGCTTCCTCGTCGCGAAGGCGGATGGCTACGAGGCGGACGACTTTCTCGCTGCGTCGGCCGCGAAGTGGAAAGGCCGCGTCGTCGTTGCGACGTCGGACCGCGACGCATTTCAGCTCGCGTCGGATCGCGTGACGATCCTACAGCCGGTGAAGGGCGTGTCCGAGCTCGCGCGCATCGGGCCGGAGCAGGTGCGCGAGCGGTACGACGTCGAGCCGGAGCAGGTGCCGGACTTCATCGCGTTGCGCGGCGACTCGTCGGACAAGATCCCGGGCGCGCCCGGCGTCGGCCCGAAGAAGGCGGCCGAGTTGCTGAAGCAGTACGGAACGCTCGAGGCAGCGCTGAAGGACGGGCGCTTTCCGCAGATCGCCGACGACCTGCGTCTCTATCGCAGCATCGCCACCATGGACAAGAAGGCGCCGCTGCCGCGCTTGAAGAAGACGCCACCCGACTGGGCTTCGGCGTCGGAGCATGCTGCGTCGTTGCGGCTCGGCGGGTTGTCGCGGCGCCTCGCCGAGCGCTGATGGACGTCGTCAGCCACGGCGCGTTCGCGTATCTCCATCCCACGGGCCATCATCCCGAACAGCAGCAGCGCATCGCGGTGCTGCATCAACACCTGCCGTTCGTGGAGTGCACGCCAGCCACGGAGGCGGATGTGCTGCGCTGCCACGAGGAGGCGCTCGTCGAGCAGGTGCGCACGACAGTTGGCTGGATCGACGGCGACACGCCGTGCACTGAGTCGACGTTCGAGGCTGCACTGCTTGCTGCGGGCGCGGCGATCGAGGCGGTGCGGCGCGGCGGGTTCGCAGTTGCGCGGCCGCCGGGCCATCACGCGGAGCGCGACCGCGCGATGGGCTTCTGCCTGTTCGACTCGGTCGCGATTGCCGCGCGCTGGGCGCAGACGGAACTCGGCATCGAGCGCATCGCGATCGTCGACTGGGATGTGCATCACGGCAATGGGACGCAGGACATTGTTCGCGGCGATGAGTCGATCTTCTTCGCGTCGCTTCATCAGTGGCCGTTCTATCCCGGCAGCGGTGGCCCAGAGGATCGCCACGCGAACGTACTCAACGTGCCGCTGCCGGCGGGGACGAACGACGAACTGTTCTTCGAGGCGTTCGCCGGCGTCGAAGAAGCGATCGCGGTGTTCGAGCCAGAGTTGCTGCTCGTCTCGTGCGGCTTCGATGCGCACGTCGATGATCCGCTCGGCGGCATCGAGTTGTCGACGGGCGCGTTCACCGAGCTTGCGCGTCGCGCAACGCAGCTCGCTCCGCGCGTCGCCGCCGTTCTCGAAGGCGGCTACAACCTGCGCACGCTGCCGTCACTCGTCGAGGCCGCGCTCGAAGGATTCGCTGGCTAGGGGTGCCATGTACGTGCCAGGCAGTTGCCTGGCACCAGTGGCCCGCCTGCGACCGACCTTCGGTGCCAGGCATTTCGTCGACGTTCGCCCTGCAAATCGGCCGCTTTTCGACGATTTTGGCGGAGCGTCGGTGCCAGCCAAAAGCCAGGCACCGAAGATCGACGCGAACTAGCCGTTTCGCGCGCGGTCGAGTTGCTCGAGCGCTTCGCGGCGCGACGACACGCCGAGCTTCGAGAGCAAGCTCTTCACGTGCGAACGAACGGTGTGCTCGGAGATGAAGAGCCGCCGCGCGATCTCTTCGGTTCCGAGGTGGTGGTCGAGCAGCAGCAGCACTTCCAACTCGCGCGCCGACAGCGCATCCGCGATCGACTCGGGCACTTCGACGCGGCCACCGACACGGACCTGATCGAGCAGCCGGCGCGCGACCGCTCCGGACAGCGCCGCCTCGCCGCGCGCAACGCCGTGCAAGAACTCGACGATGCGCTCGGACGGCTCGCTCTTCAGCAGGTAGCCGGCAGCGCCCGCCTTGATCGCGCCGAGCAGGCTCTCCTCGTCCTCGGACGCGGTGAGCATGACGACCTCAGCATCCGGTGCCGCGTCGCGGATCAGCGGCAGCGCCTCCACGCCGGTCAGCCCCGGCATCGTCAGGTCGAGCAGCACGAGGTCGGGCTGCAGGTCGCGCGCCAGCCCGACGGCCATCTCCCCGCTCTCCGCCTCGCCCACGACCTCGAACCCGCTCTGGGCCAGCAGGGACATCAGCGCCTGCCGCGTCAGGGGGTGATCGTCGACCACCAGGATTCGCTCGGTCATGCCAGCGCCCGATTGTGCCGATATGCGGGCTGATGCGCCACGATCGCTTCGAATCGTTCCTCTGGGGCCAGGTGCTCCTGGTCGCGCTGCTCGCGGCCAGCCTCGGGCTGTTCGTCTCCTACCCGTCGCTCCGGACGAGCTACGACCTGCCCGGCCTGCGGCTCGTGCTCGCCACGGTGTTCATGCTGACGAGTGCGCTCGTGGCGGTACTGGCCGGCGCGCGCTTCTCTGCCGACGGACGGCGGTTCGACTTCCTCCTCACCGCCGGCTTCGCGGTGATCTCGATGTCGTGGCTCGTCTTCACCGTCGGCCCGGGCATCGCAGGCGACAGCGAGCTCAGCTCCGGCACTGCGGGCCGGATCCTCGGCTGGATGTTCATAGCCGCAGCGCCGTTCGCAAGTGGACGCGTCGAGCATCGGCGCCGCGTGCTCTGGTGGTCGCTCGGCGCGGCCGCCGCATCGCTCTTCCCCATCTGGGAGCTCGCACGGCACTTCCACGACATCACCTCTCTGCTCGCACTGCAGGGACTCCTGCAGCTCGTCGCGATGGTCGCGTTCAGCAACCGTTTCCGTCTCCGCAGCGAAGACCTCGACCAGTGGCTGACGTACGTCGCAACGCTGACATTGTTCGCAGCGCTCGGCCAGATCTTCACGAAGGACGTCGAAACAATGAGCTTCGCGCGCGCGGACGGGCTCGTGCTCGTCGCCAACGGCATCCTGCTCGTCGGCCTGTGGCGCGCGATCCGTGCATCCGAGTTCGGCCGCGTGGTGGGCGAAGAACGGGCGCGCGTCGCGCGCGAGATCCACGACGGGCTCGCGCAATATCTCTTCGCGGTGTCGACGCACGCATCGATGCTCGAAAAAGGCGCGGATCCGGAAGAGACCCTTCGGCACTTGAAGGAAGCGGCGCTGCTCGCGCAGCAGGAAGCGCGCTACGCGATCCTCGCACTGTCGTCCGCATCGGGACGTTCGCCGTTCGACACCGCGCTTCGCCGCTACGTCGACGTGCTCACCGCGGACGGCCTGCTCGAGGTCGAGCTCGAGATCGACCCACGCGTGCAACTCGGCCCCGACGAGCAGATCGAGGTATTCCGGATCGTGCAGGAGGGACTCGCGAACGTGCGCAAGCACAGCGAGGCACTGCACGCCGTCGTCGAGATCGGCGGACGAGGCAGCGACCGTTACGTACGCGTGCGCGACGATGGCGCAGGCTTCGAAACCGGCCACCCGCAGACGGGCGAAGGGCTTCGCAACATGCGCGACCGCGCCGAGTCGATCGGCGGCGCGCTGTCGCTGCGCTCGGCGCCCGGCTACGGCACCGCGCTCGAGGTCGTGCTGCGGGCGTAATCTGCGCGCGTGCTCGGCGAGCCGCGCATCCACGTCGACGAATGCGAGTCGACCCAGCTCTTGCTCGATCCGTCCATGCCGGAGGGAGCAATCGCCACGACGCGGCACCAGACCGGCGGGCGCGGCCGGCGCGGCCGCGAGTGGCACGACGAGGCCGGATCGTCGCTGCTTCTCTCCGTGTTGCTGAAGCCGCAGACCGACCGGCGCGCGCAAGAACTGACCCTCGTCGGCGCGCTCGCGGTCGCCGAGGTCGTCGACGGCCAAATCAAGTGGCCGAATGACGTGCTCGTCGAAGGACGCAAGGTGTCGGGCGGCATCGCAGAGCTACGCGACGGCGCCGTCGTACTCGGCATCGGCATCAACGTGAACCAGACCGAGGAGCAGCTGCCGGCCGACACACGGGTCCCGGCCGCGTCATTGCGCATGACCGGCCGGGAACGCGAGATCGAGACGCTGCTCGACGAGATCCTCGCTGCCCTCGATTCCGTCTACACGACTTGGCGCGACGAGGGTCTCGGCGCGCTGCACGCGCGGATCGTGGCGCGCGACGCGCTGCGTAACCGCACGGTGACGGTCGGTGACGTCAGCGGAGCATGCGACGGAATCGCCGCGGACGGCCGGCTGCAGATCGAGGGCCAGTTCGTCGAGAGCGGCGAAGTCGCGTTCAACTGAGCAGCTCCACCGCATCGTCATCGAAGAGGACGTGCTCGCGCCCGACGCGCTGACCGTCGAACTTGGCGGACGGCCCCGAGACGACTGCACCGACGCACGCCGCGCCGAGTTCGTGGTGCACCGCGTGAGCCGCGTCGAGCACCGTTGATCCCGGTGTGAGGGCGAAGGCCTCGCCGCGCAGGAACACGCGAATCAAACCCGTCAGCTCCCACAGCCGGTCGCGAAACGCCTCGAGCTGCACGTCGTCGAGCACCGACACGCCGGCGGCCGGCAGGCCAACGGCACGCGAGATCTCATCGACACGCGAGGGATCGGCTTCGTCGAGTTTCGTCACGGCGAGGATCGCGCGCTTCTCGATGCCGGCCGTCGCAACCTCGTCGCGGATCAGCGCGAGCTGGTCGAGCGGCGCGTCGAACGGCAGGCAGAAGACAATCGCATCGGCACTACGCAGGACGCCGAGCAGCGCGCGACCTCCGCCGCGGTCTTCACTTGCACCCTCGATCAGCCCCGGGATCTCAACCAGCTGCACGCGCACACCACGTAGCTCGATCACAGCCGGGACGGGCCGGGTCGTCGTGAAAGCGTAGTCACCGGTCTTGATCTGGATGTTCGACAACGCTTGCAGCAGCGATGACTTACCGGCATTCGGCGCACCGACGAGCGCGATCTGCGCAACACCTTCGCGGCGCACGGCGATCGAGTCGCGATGCACAGCCTTCTTACGAACGCGCGCAGCGTCGATCTCCGCGTTCACCCATTTGCGCAGGTCGGCGTATGGGCCGTTCTTGTAGTCGGGCAGCTCCGTGAGGATTGCGCGGAGCTCCTTGATCCGCTCGCCGCCCTCCTTGCCGACAAGGCGACGCTGGATCATCTGCTTCTGAACGCGATGCGGGATCGGCATCGGGTCAACCTTCCTCTCTGATGTTCAGGCGGGAAGGCGCACGCGCAGCCGCGGACGGCGGACTACGCGTCGCTGTCCCGCCGCTTCCTCGGACGCTTGGTGTGGAAGCGGCGGACTAGCCGTTTTGCTGCGAGATGCGGGCGAACCAGCGCGTCATTGCAAGGCGAGTGTATCGCGCTCTTTCTCGCGGGACAGCGTCGGCCGTTGCTCGCCGGCCTCCTGCGACCAGGCCAGCGTGTCGACTGCGGTCTGCTCGAGCGGGCGAAAAACGAGGCCCGCGGCGAGCGCCTTCGAGATGTCGACCTTCATCAGCTCCGCGTACTCCTCGCCCGGCAGCCACAGCGGCAACTCCATCCACGGCTCGATGCCGGCCGCGAGCACGGTCTCGTCGCCGACCCAGTGCAGCCGTACGTCGCCGCCAACCGCGGACGCGATACGCGCGAGCGCCTCCCCCATCGTCAGCGACTCGGCCGGACCGGTTGCGTTGAGCGGACCACCAGGCCCGTGTTGTGCGAGCTCGACGAGCCAGCCGGCGAGGTCGCGTGCGTCGACGAACTGGACACGCCGATCGGGCGTGCCAGGCGCGAGCACGTCGCCGCCTTCCGCAAGTCGCCGCGGCCAATACGTGAAGCGCTCTGTCGGGTCGTACGGGCCGACAATCAGCCCTGCGCGCACACTCGTCCCCCGCTCGCCGTAGACCTCCTCGACGACGTGCTCGCACGCCGCCTTCAGCGGGCCGTAGTCCGGGCCGCGGTGGTCCTCGGAGAACGGGTCGGAGAGCGGCGCGAGCGGCGAGCTTTCGTCAATCGGCTTCGACATATCAGCGTACGCCGACACGCTCGACACGAAGATGTAGCGGTCGACACTGTCGCGCAGCAGTTCCGCCGACTGGCGCAGCACACGCGGCACGTAGCCGCTCGTGTCGATCACGCCGTCCCAGCTGCGGCCGTGCAGCGCGTCGAGGCCCTCGTCGCGGTCGCCGCCGAGGTGCTCGGCCTCAGGGAAGAGATCCGGATTCGTTCGGCCGCGCGTGAACATCGTCACGTCGTGGCCCGCGGCCAGCGCCTCCTCGACCACGTGACGTCCGAGGAAGAGGGTGCCTCCCAGGACGAGCAGCTTCATGCTGTATGTCTAACGCGTGCGCACGATTGATGTCGTCTGTTGCCACGCCGGCGGAGAGGTCGGCAACGTCGTCGTGGCGGGTGTGGAACCGGTTCCGGGCGCCACGGTGCGGGAGCAGATGGAGACTCTGCGTGCCGACGACCGCCTCCGCCGCTTCCTGCTGCGCGAGCCGCGCGGCTCGGTCGCGACGCACGCGAACCTGATCGTCCCCGCGACACGAGAGGACTGCGCGTACGGCTACGTGATCATGGAGCCGACCGAGTACCCGCTGATGTCGGGCTCGAACACGATCTGCGTCGCGACCGTGCTGCTCGAGACCGGGATGGTCGCGACGACGGAACCCGAGACGGTCGTGCGGCTCGAAGCTCCGGCGGGCGTCGTCGAAATTCGCGCCGCGTGTCGCGACGGGCATGTCGAGAGCATCGAGATCATCAACGTTCCGTCGTTCGCGGTTCAGCTCGACGCGACGCTCGAGGTCGACGACCGCACACTCACCGTCGATGTCGCGTTCGGCGGCATGTTCTACGCAATCGCCGACGCCGCGACGCTCGGCTTCGCGATCACGCCCGACGAGGCGCGCGACCTGTGCGACGTCGGCGAGCGCATCAGGCTCGCCGCGAAGGAGCAGCTCGACCCCCGTGTCTCGATCGTGCAGATCGCCGAACCGTGGCAGGGCGTCGGCGCAACGTCGAAGAACGCCGTCGTGATCGCGCCGGGCCGGCTCGACCGCTCCGCAACCGGCACCGGGCTATCGGCGCGCATGGCCGCGCTGCACGCGCGCGGGCTGATGCGCGTCGGCGACTCGATGACGCACGCATCGCCGATCGGATCGACGTTCGAGGGCCGCATCGTCTCCGAGACGGAAGGCGGAATCGTTCCCGCGATTCGCGGCAGCGCGTTCATCACCGGGCGCGCAACCTGGTACATCGACGAGCGCGACCCGTTCCCGGAGGGCTACCTGCTGTCGGATACGTGGCCCGGTAGCGACGTTCAGTCTTAGGTGAGCTCGCGCGCGCGGGCGAGCAGCGCCGCCTCCGCCGCTTCTTCGTGCCGGCGCGCTTCGGCGCTCCACGCGTCGTGCTCGGCGAGCTGCACCTCGACGTGCGCCAGCATCTCGGCGATCGCCTGTTGTGACGACGAGCCGACCTGGCGCCGCGCTTCGGCGCACGCGGCCGGGTCGAGTGCAGACGCGAGCGTCGCGGCGTCGAGCTCGACAGGCTGACCGAGTACCGCGTCCGCGGCCGCCGACAGACCCTCGGCGGTGAGCGCACCTTCGCGCACCGCGCGACCGACGACCTTGTGGGCGCTGCGGTAATCGAGCTGCCCCGACAGCGCGAGCACGTCGGCGACATCGGCGGCGGTGATGAAGCTCTCGCGCGCGATCTGCTCGAAGCGCGCCGGCCGCAACTCGACGCCGTCGAGCACCGACGCGGTCAGCCGCGCGATCGCGACGGCTTCGTCAAGCGCGCGCGGCACGGTGCCGTTGAGCAAGTGGAAGTGGTCGGTGCGCGCCGAGCCGGTATGCAGCGCGACGAGTGCGGCGGCGAGATCACCCGCAGCTTGCCCGGCCTGCGTGCGGATCGCGGCGAGCGCGTACGGGTTCTTCTTCTGCGGCATCAGCGCGCTCGCGCGGCTGTGCGCGTCGGCCAGTTCGAGCAGGCCGAACTCCTGGCTCGCGTAGATCTCGAAGTCCTGGCCGAGCTCGCTCTGATGCGTCGCGGCGATTGCGAGCGTCGCCAGCAGATCGACGTACACGTCTGCCTGCCACGCCGCGTCCTTCGCGTGCTCGATTAGCCCGTCGCAGCCGAGCAGCTCGGCGAGGCGCGCGCGGTCGATTGCCCAGCGCGATCCCGCGCTGCCGCCGGCGCCCGCGACGCTCAGCCCAAGCGCAGCGTGCGAGTCGCGCGCGCGCTGCGCATCGCGCAGCGCGGGATACGCATACGCAAGCAGCAGGTGACCAATCGTCGTGGGCTGCGCAGGCTGCAGATACGTGTAGTCGGTCGCGAGCGCAGCACGCGTCGCAGTCGCATGACGTGCCAGCGCAGCCGCCTGGGCGACGAGAGCGTCGTGCAGCTCACGCACGCCGCTGCGCGCAACAAGGCGAACGCCGACTCGGAACGCCTCGCGTCGCGGACGGCCCGCACTCAGCCAGCCGGCCGCCGATCGTCCGCTGCGGCGCTCCAGTTCGGCCTCGCGAGAATTGAACGCGTCCCCGAGCGACGCATCCCACGGGAACTCGTCGCCGGGAATCTCGTGCAGCTCGAGCAGCCCGCGCAGCAGCGCCTTGCCGTCGTCGCCGGAAAGGTCGCCACCCTCGACGAGCGCGACCGCGTGTGCGAGATCGGCGAGCGACAGGCCGTGCGCCAGACGCGGCCCGTGCGCCGCCTCGGCCGCAAACGCGGCCGTCACCAACTCGTCGGCGGCTGCACCGCTCAGACGCCCGCCCCGGCCCAGCTCCTCGGTCACGACAACCAGCCTAAAGGAGAGAGCGCGGCCATAAGCGACGCGTGGCCACGACGTTTCCTTCCGCGACGAGCAGCAGGATGTGCGCGGAAAGGTAGATCCACGACAGCAGCCCGATCACGAGCGCGAACGTGCCGTACGTGTCGCTCGCGCTCTTGACCACGTGGTCGACGTAGTAGCCGCCGACGAGCTGCAGGATCTCGTACGCGATCGCGGCCGAGATGGCGCCGCCGCGAAGCATCCGCCAGCTCACGTCCTTCGTAGTCAGCAGCCGTAGCGCGACCCAGAAGAGCCCGAAGTCGAGCGCGATCGACAAGACGACCGCGCCGATCTTCCAGCCGATGGCGTACGACGTGCCCGTCGACGCGATGCTGCTGACGATCGTCGCAGCAAGTGCGCCCGTGCCGAGCAAGACAAGCAGTGCGAGCGCTCGCAGACGGGCGGGCACGAAGCCGGGACGTTCGTCACGCGGCACACCCCACACCAGGTCCATCGCGTTCTCGGCGGCAAGGAACACGCCCATGCCGGCCCACAGCGACGCGGCCGCGCCGAGCACGAGCGCAATCGCGCTTCCGCGCAAGCCGTGCACCTGCAGGTCGTGCCCAACCACCGGAAACTGGCCGAGCGCCGAAGCCAGAATGCGCTGCTGCAGATGCGCATGCCCGCGCAGCACGTAGCCGAGGCCGCTCACGAACACGAGCAGCAAGGGGAAGGTCGCGAAGAACGCGTAGTACGTCACCGTCGCTGCGAGATAGCCGCCCTGATCGTCCGAGTACTTCTTCACAACGGCGAACGGAAACGCGAGCCAGCGCCGTTCGCGCTGAAACGCATCGAGACGCTGCAGCAACGAACGCATCGGTGTTCAGTTCCCCGCGAGCTCGCGAAAACCACCTCTGGCTCTTGCGCGTACCTCCTTCGGAAGAAGGGAGCTCGTAATGAGAGTGATTGCCACGGCTGCCGCGACTGCGCTCGCGCTGGTTGCAACGGCCTCAGCGGGAGGGAGTGCTGGTGTGCCTCTCGGCCCGGTAACCCACGCGTCGCATGCGCAGTACATCGGCTACTACGACGGTCACAAGGACTGGTTCTTCGCCACCGACACGTCGAGCAAGGCGCAGGCCAAAGCGATGCACATCAACTATTCGAAGGCTCTTGCGTCGGTGAAGGGCGCACCACGCCAGTTCTTCATCGAAGGCAAGCAGGCGAAGCGACAGATCTCCGTCTTCGGCTCGGAGCCGGGCGAGGACGACTACAACCCGCTCTGGGAAGAGATCATCGTCACCTGGAAGGCGAGCGCCACGCCGGTGCTCCTCGTCAAGGACGACCAGATCGACGCGCTTGCCAAAGCAGGCAAGCTCACCGAACGCGATGCGCACATCGTGTTCAACGCGCCGATCATCAAGGTCGGCTAGCCAGCAGACAGGTCGACGCTCCGGCGGCGAACTCGCAAAACGACGCGAAGCCTCGCCGCCGGAGCTCGCTGCGCAGGCGTTCGGGAGGGACCCAGATCGGCGTGTCGGGGCCTTCGGCGAATGTGATCAGCAGCGTGCCGCCCGGTGCGACGACGCGGGCCAGCTCGTCGAAGAACGGGATCATGTTCGCCAGCACGACGAGGTCGAACACGCCGTCGGGAAATGGGAGTGCAGACGCATCGGCGACGGCAAAATGCACGCGCGACGGCGTCTTCCGTCTCGCTGCATCCACCATCGCCGGCGAGATATCGACGCCGGTGACTTCCGCGTTGGAGAAGCGTTCGGCTACGAGCAAGGCGGCCTTCCCCGTCCCCGTCCCGATGTCGAGCACGGAGCGCGGCGGCCGCACTGTCTCGAGCGCACACGCAAGGGCGCCGAGATCTTCCGCTGCGACGATCCGATCCCACCTCGGCGCAAGCGCCGTGAAGAAGCGCCGGAACGGCCCGCGCAGCATCGGCCAGAGCGTGGGGTGCGCAACGGCAACCCGCGTCACGAACCGCACGCACCGCCAGCGAAAGGTCATGCCGGCGGCGGGCCGACGTTGACGACGCCGTGCGCCCGATTCGCTTTCTCCATACGCTCGGCCGAGACGCGCGCGCCGTCGGGCGGCGGCGGAAGCCATGGATACCCCGCCGGCTCCGACAAGTCGCGTACGAACTCTTCGATCCCCGCGGGCGTCGACAGAAACAAGACGCGTGCGCTGTCGGACTCGACGCGAAACGCATGCGGAACGCCACCCGGAACGAAAACGACCGCGCCCGGACCGCAGCGAGCCGTCTCCGTGTCCGCCCATGCGACAAGATCGCCCTCGAGCACGTAGAACGTCTCGTCCTGCGGATGCGTGTGCAACGGTGGCGCTGCGCCACGCGGGAGCACGAGCTCCCACAGCGCGAATCGCCCGGCCGTCTGCACCCCCGTGAGCTTGGGCCGCACGAGCGTGCCGAGGAACCACGCCGGCTCCGAGCGCGTCACGATGTGCGGCTTCATGCGCGGAACGCGGACGGCCGCTCGTATGCGCCCCCGGGCGTGCAGCCGATAGCGAGCACGCGCACGCCTTCGGCGCCCGGAACCAGCTTCCGACGCGCCCGCGGATCGACGCGCACCAGCGTCCCGGGGTCGGCAGTGACGCACTCGCCTGCAACCTCAAACTCGGCCGACCCGGACAGCACGACGTACACCTCTTCCTGTCCGTCCTCGGCGTGATCGTGCTCCGGGTAGTCGGCAAACGCCGGCGGCAAGTCGAGCACCTGCATGCCGAACGCCTGCACACCGAGCTCATCAGCCGCCAGCTTCACGGCGCCGTGGTTGATCGAGGCGAGGTCGTCGATGCGTTTCAGCGTGAAGGAAGCCATCCGAGTCCCTTTCGTCGTTGTCGCATCGATGCTGCGATTGAGCAGCCGCCGCCGCAATCCCAGAAAGGTGGGGTGTTCGCCGCGCCTCAACGCAACTACTCTGAGCGATATGGCGCGGGGGGAACGGGGTCGCAGCCGCGTCCGCGAGCGACTCACGGCGCTCGCCGACGCAGGGCTTGACGGGGATCAGGCACAACACGCCGCGATCGACGTGCTGCGTCCCGCCCTCGGCTTCGAGCGCTGGTGCTGGCCGCGCACCGATCCAAGCAGCGCGCTCTCGAACGGCGGCACCGCCGACTTCGACCTCTGGAACGAGGTGCCTCGCATCGCGACGCTCGAGGAACACGGCGATGTCACGCGCAAGCCGCGCCTCGTGCTCGGCGAGCAGGCAAGCGCATCACTGCACGCCGAAACCCGCGGCGACTTGGCGCGCAGCCGACGCTGGCGCGAGTGTCTGCAGCCGTACGGCGTCGGCGACGAGCTCATGGCGGTGTGCCGCGACCGCCACGGGTGTTGGGGCAGCGTCGAGCTGATGCGCGACAGCGACGACGTTCCGTTCTCGGAGGACGACGTTCGCTTCCTGCACGACCTCGCTCCGCTCCTCGCGGCAGTGGTCCGCCGCAGCGCGTTCCTGCAGCGGCGGGTCGACGACGAGGATCGCGAACTGCCGCCGGCGACGCTGATCATCGACGCGGATTTTCGCTTGACGAGCTGGACGCCTGCGGCTCATCACTGGCTCGCCGAACTACCTCCCGCCGTCTACGAGATCGCGGCGAGAGTGCTGACCCCGCCCGATGACGCGACGGGGCTACCCGCAACGGTGCGCATGCTCACCGGCACGGGGCGCTGGGTGACGCTCGAGGGTGCCCCACTCGAAGGCGCCGACCGCGGCGGCGTCGCGATCACGATCCGCGCATCCGAGCCCGCCGAGATCTTCGACTTGCTCTGCAAGGCGCACGACCTCACGCGCCGCGAGCGACAACTCGTTGCGCTGATCCTCGAAGGGCTGGCGACCAAGCAGCTCGCCGCGGCGCTCTGCATCTCACCGCACACCGTGCAAGATCACCTGAAGTCGGTCTTCGCGAAAACCGGACTGCACAGCAGGCGCGAGCTCGCGTCGCATCTCACCGGCCGGTAAGCCACGCTAGTCCGCAGGAATGGAGAAGCCCCCTCGCGGGGGCTTCTCTGTAGCAGGCCTGTAAGCCGGATTTTGTCTTGGGCGACCATCCATCTAACGCAGCTACCCGGGCCCTGGGCGGGCAACCTCGTAACGGGCCCTGTTCGCCTTGCACCGGACGGGGTTTAGCGAGCCGCCGTGTCGCCACGACGCTGGTGGGCTCTTACCCCACCGTTTCACCCTTACCTCGCGCGTCTCCGGAGATACGCGCGCGGCGGTTTGCTTTCTGTTCCACTTTCCGTCGGCTTTCGCCGCCTTCCCTTGCGGAAGCGTCCTGCCCTGTGGTGTCCGGACTTTCCTCGACGCGTTCCGAAGAACGCGCCGCGGTCACCCGGCCTGCAACTCGAATTCTAGCCCCGTCTCCAGGGCTTCCTCGTCTGCCAGCTGGGAGGAGCATTCCGGGCAGAAGATCGCCCCGCGGCGCGCGTGCATGACGAACTCACCGCAGACGAGGCACTCCAGCGATACGCCGCGCAGCAGCGCGACGAGTTCCTGGTCGAGCGTGCGGGCGAAAGCGATCGGCGTCGTCACTACAGCTCCCGGAACACTCCCACGACGCGGCCGAGGATCTGCACGTGCGGCGAGTAGATCGGTTCCATCGACGCGTTCTCGGGCTGCAGGCGGATGCGGTCCTTCTCGCGATAGAAGGTCTTCACCGTTGCCGAGTCGGCTGACTCGTCATCGCCCGCGAGCGCTACGACGATTTCACCGTTCCGCGCGTCCTGCGTACGGGCGACGATCACGAGGTCGCCGTCGAGGATGCCGGCGTCGATCATCGACTCGCCCTTCACCCGCAGGACGAAGTCGCCCTTCGTCGATGCGGGCATCGCGACGTAGTCCTCGACATTCTGGTCGGCGAGCAGCGGACCGCCGGCGGCGATCTGGCCGAGGATCGGCAGGCGCTGCGCCTCGACGGCTTCCTCGTCGTCGTGCAGCGGCACGGGGGCGCGCTTCTCGCGGCCGATCAGCTCGAGCGCACGCGGCTTGGTGGGGTCGCGGCGGAGCATGCCCTCACGCTCGAGATTCGCCAGATGGGCGTGGACGGTCGAAGGCGAGGCCAGGCCGACGTGCTCGCCGATCTCGCGCACGGTCGGCGGGTAGCCGTGCCGGTCGACGTACTCGACGAGGTAGTTCCAAATCTCCTGTTGGCGTGCGGTCAGCACCGGTCTAGCCTCCGGGGTCGTTGACTGGACGAACACATGTTCGTTCTCAGAGTAGAGACTCCTGCGGACGGCGTCAATTCGTCCTGAACAGACGAAAGCCGCCCGGAAGGCGGCTTACGGCTCGCATGCGCTGGAGAGGACTTGAACCTCCACGACCGCAATGGCCACTAGGCCCTCAACCTAGCGCGTCTACCAATTCCGCCACCAGCGCGTGGGCCGCAATGGTAGCCGCGCTCAGTGAAGAGGTGCGCGGAGCCCGCGGCTGACTTACTTGAGCAGCCGGAACAGATAGACGGTGTTCGCGAAGAAGAGAATCGCGACCACCAGCGTCACGCGCGTGAGATTCCGCTCGACGATGTGCGTGCCACCCTGCGACGACGGCGTGAAGCCCATCCCGCCCATGCCGGCGTCGCGGCCGGAGTGCATGAGGATGAGGCCGACGAGCGCGGCCGACAGCAGAACCTGGATCACGGAGAAGACCGAAAGCACGGCCGTAGGGTAGCTAGGCCGACGCCGCGTCGAGGATCGCCTTCAGCAGGTCGCCGGCGATCTGATCCTTCGTCACGTAGCCGTGCGCGCCGGCGGCGCGAGCGCGCGAGACGTCCTGGTTCGACGCCGAGCCGGTGAGCACGATCACGCGCGTGTCGGGCAGATCGCGGCAAATCTCCTTCGTCGCCTCGATCCCGTCGAGCACCGGCATCGCGATGTCCATCAGCACCACGTCGGGCTTCGATTTGTTCGCGAGCGCAACCGCGTCTTTTCCGTCGTACGCGCGGCCGACGACGTGGATGCGCGCATCCGTCGAGAGGATCGCCTCGAGCGCCTCGGCAAAAAGGCGTTGGTCGTCGGCGATCAGAACACTGACCCGGGCCCCCATCACCTCTACCTTATGCGTCATGGACGAGGCCGCCGCAAGGGCGAAGATCCACGATTTACTCGTAACAGGGGACAATCGCCTCAAGCAGGGTGTGTCGGCTGAGAAAATCCGCGCGAGCTACGAGCAGGCGCTGGCGGTTGCGCGTGAGGCCGGCCTCGAAGAAGGCGTGCGGCCGCTGGTCGAGATCAGGCTCGCCGATCTCGAGCGGCTTGCTGGAGGATCGCCTCCAGCCGCTCCGCCTGACGCCTGACGTCGTGCTCCGCCGCTGCCGCCCGTGCGGCATCGTTCGGGCGCGGCATGCCTGCAGCGAGTTCGAGCGCGCGCGTCATCCCGGCGATATCAAGCGGGTCGACGAGCACGCCGGCCTCCGGTGAGACGAACTCGGGCGGCCCGCCGACGCGCGTGGCGACGACGGTGCGCGCGCACGCCATTGCTTCGAGGATCGCCTGGCCGAACGGCTCGACGAGCGCGGGACCACAGACGACGTCGGCGGCTGAGAGCCAGCCTGCGACTTCGGCATGCGGGATCGCGCCGACCACCTTCACGCGGTCACGATGCTCGAGTCGCGCGCGCAGCGGGCCGTTGCCGACGAACGTCAGCGAGCCTTTATTGATTTGTGCGAACGCGTCGGCCAAGCGCACGACGTTCTTGCGCTCGCTGAGCGAACCGACGTGCACGAACGCGGGGCTCTCGAGTTGTGCGGCGGGCGCGACGTCGGCGAAGCGCTCGAGGTCGACGCCCGAATCGAGCACCACTGTCTTCGTACCGGCGGCAGGAATCTTGTCGACGAGCTCGCGGCGCAGGTAGTCCGACACCGCGATCACCGTCGACGCGCGCGCAACGACACGGCGCGTGAGTGTCGCGATGCCCGGGGCGGTTCCGATGTTGCGCACATCGCGGCCGTGCGCGGTGACAACGAGCGGGGCGCCGACCGTCGACGCAATCAGCCCGGCCGGTACGAGGAAATGCGCCCACACGACGTCGGGTTTCTTCGCGGTGCGCGTGCGCCGTGCGAGCTCGAGGTAGCGCAGCTTGCCGCCGCGCCGCGTATCGATGACGGCGCGCTCGATCTCGTGACCGCGCGCGGCGAGCGCATGCTCGAGCTGCGCGACGAACACGCCGAGGTCGGGGTCGCTTGGCCCCGGGTACATCTGGGAGACGAGAAGAACCCTCAATGCGCGAGGCGGTCGTACTCGCCCCACTCCTCGCGCAGCACGCCGCAGATCTCGCCGATCGTGCAACGGGCACGCAGCGCGGCGCGCATCGGGAAGAGCATGTTCGTGTCGCCGCGGGCTGCATCGCGCAGGTCGGCGAGCATCGCCGCCGCTTCTTCCGGGTTGCGCCCGGCGCGCAGCTTCGCGGTTCGTTCGACCTGGCGCTTCTCCGACATGGGATCGATCGCGTGCAGCTCGATCGGCTGCTCGTCTTGGAGCGCGTACGCGTTCACGCCCACGATGATCCGTTCACCACTCTCCACCTCGCGCTGCCAGCGGAACGCCGCCTCTTCGATCTCGCTCTGCACGAAGCCCGCCTCGACCGCGGCGACCGCGCCGCCGAGCTCGTCGATGTGTTCGATCAGCTCCCAGGCGCGCGCTTCGAGCTCGTCGGTGAGCGCTTCGACGTAGTACGAGCCCCCGAACGGATCGGCGGTGTTCACGGTGCCGGATTCGGTCTGCAGGATCTGCTGCGTGCGCAGCGCGATCGTCGCTGCACGCTCGGTGGGCAGCGCGAGCGCTTCGTCGAACGCGTTCGTGTGGATGCTCTGCGCGCCGCCGGCGACCGCGGACAGCGCCTGCACCGCAACGCGCACGATGTTGTTCTCGGGCTGTTGTGCGGTGAGCGTCGAGCCGCCGGTCTGCGCGTGGAAGCGCAGCGCCTGCGCCTTCGGATTCGTGGCGCCGAACCGCTCGCGCATGATGCGCGCCCACAGCCGTCGTGCGGCGCGGAACTTCGCGACCTCCTGGAAGAAGTCGTTGTGCGCGTTGAAGAAGAAGGACAGCCGCTCGCCGAACTCGTCCGGCGAGAGTCCCGTCTCGACGGCGGCGGTGCAGTACGCGATGCCGTTCGCGAGCGTGAACGCGAGCTCTTGCACCGCGGTCGATCCCGCTTCGCGGATGTGGTACCCGGAGATCGAGATCGTGTTCCACGACGGGATGCGCTCCGCGCAATACGCGAAGAGGTCCGTCGTCAGCCGCATCGACGGGCGCGGCGGGAAGATGTAGTTCCCGCGCGCGATGTACTCCTTGAGGATGTCGTTCTGCACGGTCCCGCGCAGCTGTCGGCCGTCGACGCCTTGCTCTTCTGCGACGAGCTCGTAGAGCAGTAGGAGCAGCGACGCCGGCGCGTTGATCGTCATCGACGTCGAGACCTGGTCGAGCGGGATCCCGCCGAGCAGCACTTCCATGTCGGCGATCGAGTCGATCGCGACGCCGGTACGACCGACTTCGCCAAGCGCGTGCGGATCGTCGGAGTCGTAGCCGAGCTGTGTCGGCAGGTCGAACGCGATCGACAAACCGGTCTGGCCGCGCTCGAGCAGATATCGGTAGCGCGCGTTCGACTCCTCCGCCGACGCGAAACCGGCGTACTGGCGAATCGTCCACGGCTTGCCGCGGTACATGTCGCGGTACGGCCCGCGCGTGAAGGGAAACTCGCCCGGCGGCTCGAGTGCGCGCGGCGCGTCATCCGGCGTGTAGACCGGCTTGACCTCGATGCCGCTCTCCGTCTCACGGTGATCGGTGGTTGCCATCGGCTGAAAGTATGCTCGCCGCATGCGCGTCGTCGCCCTCGCGCTCGCCGTTTTCGCCCTGGTCTTCGTCTCCGGCGCAGCCGCCAAGCCAACCGGGTTGCAGCTCCTCGTGCGCGAGGGCAACCACCTGACGCTCGTCGGCGACAAGACCGTCACCATGGCGCAGCCGGGCGGGCTCGCGTTCAGCGGCGACGGGAAGCTCTATTCGCTCGGCGGCACAATCGTCGGCGTCGCGAAGCTGCCCACCAAGTACCTCGTCTGGTCGCCTGTCGGCGAGAAGGCGGCTTGGGTCACGACGTCGGGCAGCGTCTTGATTTGGACACCGAAGGGGACGAAGCGCATCGAGCCGAAGGGCTGGGGCGCCGACTGGTTCTTCCACGAGAACGGTCTCGCCTGGAGCGCCGATGGCTCGTCGCTCGCGATTGGCCGCGGTCCGCGCGTGTGGGTGTGGCACGACGGCGTGGCACGCGACGTCGCCGGTGAATCCTCGGGCGCAACGCTTGCCGGCGGGCCTGCGCTCGCGGTGCCGTTCGCCTGGAGTGGCGACCAGGTGCTGTGGTGGTCGTGGCCCGGGTCGGGCTCGATCGCCGCCGACGGTGTGTCGTTGTACGAAGGCGACCGTCTGCTCGGCATCACGCTCATGTACCGCGACTACACGGCGACGTGCGGCTCGCATGTCGCGTTCACCGAAGGCGTCGACCGCTACTCGACCGACGGCAAGTCGGTGGTCTTCGACGGGCGGCCCGTCGGCCACGACGCGCTTGACTCGTACACGGAACCGGCGTGCACCGCGTCCGGGCGCTTGGTCGCGGCAGTCGGCCGCAACGACGTCCCGCGGCTGACGAACGAGACGCATCGCTCGATCTGGCAGCTCCTGCCGACACGCAAGCAGCTGACGAAGCCGCCGTGGGGCTGGAGCGACGAGGATCCGCGCCTCTACGCGAACGGCGATCTCATCTTCGTGCGCACGCAGTCGACGTTCAAGCAGCAGAACGTCACGCAGACCGGCCACGTCATGCTGTTGGCGCACGGCAAGCTGACGCAACTCGCAACGACCGGCTTCACCGCGAACGAGCTGACGAGCACGTATCCGATCGAGTACTACGGCCACTACGACTGGACGCACAACTTGGCGATCTGGCCATGACGGTGCGCGTGCGGTTGTTCGCGGGATTGCGCGAGCGCGCGGGCTGGTCGGAGCGCGAAATCGATGCGGCGACGGTCGCCGACGTTTGGTCGGGCCTCGACCTCGGCGAAGAGCCCGAGGGGCTGCTCTACGCCGTGAACAAGCAGTACGCGGAACGCGAGCACGCGTTGAATGACGGCGACGAGGTTGCGCTGATCCCGCCGGTTTCCGGCGGCGCGTTTCTGCTCAGCGACGAGCCGCTGTCGCTCGACAAAGTTGTCGACGAGGTACGCGACGAAAACGCGGGTGCGATCGCGACGTTCACCGGCACGACGCGCATCGAGTCGCGCGGGCGCACCGTGACGCACCTCGATTACGAGGCGTACGAAGGAATGGCCGAGGATGTGATGACGGAGATCGCCGACGCGCTCACGGCGAAGTACGACCTGTGCGCGATCGCGATCCACCATCGCACTGGTCGAGTGTCGATCGGCGAGACGTCGGTGCTGATCGCCGTCTCCGCGCCGCACCGACAGGACGCGCTCGCCGCCTGCAAGGACGCAATCGATCAGCTCAAAGAACGCGTGCCGCTCTGGAAGAAAGAGGTGTACGAGGGCGGCGAAGAATGGATCGGCCGCGGTAGCTGACGGCGCTCCCCGGTGCCTGGCAACTGCCTGGCACCAACCCCCGTCGGAGACGGAACGGCGGGGACACTTCTCACGACGCCATCGTCCCCGCAAATCGACGTGATCCAAACGATTTTTCGAGGACGACGGGGTCAGGCACGTGCCTGACCCCGACCCCCCGCTACCGTCCGCCCGAATGGATCCGTATCCGGCGCGCGATTACGAGCCGATCCAGCCACAAGGCACCGACTGGCGCGCGCTTGCGAAGCGCGTCTTCGGACCGATCGTCACCGCCGCGATCGTCCTCGCGAAGTGGACGTTCCTGCTCGTCAAGTTCGGAAGCATCTTCATCGCGATCGGCGGCTACGCACTGATCTGGGGCTGGACGTTCGGCGTCGGCATCGTCGTCCTGATCCTCCTCCACGAACTGGGCCACTACGCCGAAGCAAGACGTGAAGGGCTGAAGCCGAAGCTGCCGGTGTTCGTGCCGTTCCTTGGCGCGTATGTGCGCTACACGCGCGGCAACCCGTGGCAGACCGCGCGCGTCGCGATCGCCGGCCCGATTTGCGGCGGCATCGCATCTCTCGCCTGCTACTTCGTCGCGCGCGCCGACCACTCACAACAGCTGCAAGCGCTCGCGTACTTCGGCTTCCTGCTCAACCTGATCAACCTGCTGCCGTTCGGCATCCTCGACGGCGGCGCCGTGTGGCGCTCCGCCGGCTGGCTGCGCCGCGGAGGTGGCGCGAACAAGGCGACGATTACCTACATCCTCTACTTCGGCACCGCGATCGGCCTCGTCGTCGGCATGACCGTGGCGCACGTGACGCAACACCGGCTGTGACGATCGACGATAACCAGATACTTGCCGATCCCGTCTCGCACATCGAGGAGACGGTGCAAGAGGTCGCGGACGAGTTCCGGGCCGGACTCGAGAAGGTCGCGCAGATCACGCAGCCCGCCGTAACGCTGTTCGGCTCGGCGCGCGTGGCGGAAGGAAGCGCGCCCTACGAAGCGGCGCGCGCAGTCGGCCGCTGCTTCGGCGAGCGCGGCTGGTCGGTCATCACCGGCGGCGGCAGCGGTGTCATGGAAGGCGGTAACCGCGGCGCGAAGGAAGGCGGCGGGCTTTCGGTCGGCTTCAACATCCAACTGCCGCACGAGCAGCAGCCCAACCCGTACTGCGACATCGAGTACACCTTCAAGCACTTCTACGCGCGCAAGGTGTGCTTCGTGCGCCCGGCAGAAGGCTTCGTCATCTTCCCCGGCGGCTTCGGAACGCTCGACGAGCTCTTCGAGTCGCTGACGCTGATCCAGACCGGCAAGGTGCTGCACTTCCCAACCGTGCTCTTCGACAGCGCGTACTGGAAGCCGATGCTCGCCTTCATCCAGGACCGGCTGCTCAGCGAGGCGATGATCTCGCCGGACGACCTGCAACTGCTGCACGTCACCGACGACCCGAACGATGCCTGTGACCGAGTGATCGAGTGCTACCTGAAGAACTGCGCCGACATGCCCCACGCGCCGCACAAAGCGGACGCGCAGTAATGGAGCTGCGCGACCTCCCGTCGGTCGACGAGCTCACGCGCGACGTCGACGATCCGCTCGCCGTCGACGCTGCACGCGAAGTACTCGCGCGGGCGCGTGAGGAGATTCGCGCCGGCGCCGACCCGGGCAACCTGACGGAGCGTTTGTACGAAGAGCTTGCGGCGACCCGCACGCCGTCGCTGCGCCGCGTCATCAACGCAACCGGCGTGATCGTGCACACCAACCTGGGCCGGGCGCCGCTGCCGGCTTCGGCGATGGCGCGGATCGCCGACGTCGCACTCGGCTACTCGAATCTCGAGTTCGACCTGCCGGAAGGCGAACGTGGCTCGCGGCAGGATCACGTCGCGGGCATCCTGCGGAAGCTCACCGGCGCCGAGGCCGCGATCGTCGTCAACAACAACGCCG
>DASUKC010000106.1:0-6080 GCA_036278975.1 Gaiellaceae bacterium | reverse complement strand
GGGCATCAGCACGAACGTCGGCAGCGGCGAGTCGTTCGGGTTGCGCGTCGAGATTTCCTGGACCCAGTTGGCCCAGTACGGATTCTGGAAGTCGGCGTCGAGTGCCCGGTAGACGCCGGCGATGCGTAGGTGCACCGTCGGCGCGCGACCGGCTGAGAGCTGATTCTCGGTGAGCGTCAGCGTGTCGCCGACGTGCAGGCCCGCTGCTCGCTGGACGACGCTCGAGATCCAGATGCCGTTGTCGTTCGTGCCGGAGAGATGTTTGACGTGCGCAGCCGCGTCGGTGCGCGCCATCACTTGGACGTCGAAGTTGTCGGACTGAATGGTCGCGTAGAACCTGCTCGACAGCACAGAGGGCTGTGTGAAGCCGTGCTCGCGGCCGAACGCGATCGCATCCTGCCGCCGCTTCGCATCGGACGCGAGCGACCCGCCGGTGTCGACCTCGAACCCGGCGGCGAGCGGCGACATCGCCTGCACCTGGCCGCGCAGTGCCGAGCTCTTCACGCCGGCGCGCACGAACGGCGTCGACGCTGCTGCGGCAGCTGCGAGTGCAACCGCCGTTACGACAGCGGCGAAGATGGCCACGTGGCGCGTCAACGCCAGCGGCGCGGCAAGCCACAGCGCGCGCATCGTCGAACGCTAGTTAAGACCGTAACCGCTCGCGCGCCTGCCCCGTTTTCTTTAGCGCATCGTCAATACGACAGACGGAGGCGAAGCGTGAAAAAACATCTCAAGCTGCTCTCCTTAGCCGCGTGTGTCGCTGCGGTCGCGACGCTTGGAGCGTCGGGCGGCGCGGCGACCGCGGCCTCTCACACGAGCACCGCATACGTATGCCTGCCGGGCGACTGGCTGACTCCGGAAGCAATCCCGTCGACCAAC
Source organism: Gaiellaceae bacterium (assembly GCA_036278975.1). Lineage (GTDB taxonomy): Bacteria > Actinomycetota > Thermoleophilia > Gaiellales > Gaiellaceae > PALSA-600. The sequence goes on along the minus strand of DASUKC010000106.1, from coordinate 5,201 downwards.
AAAGCGGTCTTCCCGCGGTGGGATTCGTTCGCGACCGGTGCCTGGACCCCGTGGGCAGAGACGTCCGTCAAGACAGGAGCTACGGCGGGCAAGTACTACCTGACCTGCACGGCGTGGGAAGGCTGGACGCAGGTCGGAACATACGTCCTCGGCGACGGCACGCTCACGCCGCCGACCGGGACGAATCCGTATCTCAACTCGGTGACGTTCCTGCCGAATCCGGGCGTCTACCCGATTCTGCAGCCGAATTCCTAGGCCGATGTCCTCCGCCTGTGGCGCCATGAGCGCCGCAGGCGCGGGGAACGGAGCGGCCCCGGAGTCGAACCGAGCCAGCGTGGGGTTGCCACACCTCACTGGTTTTGAAGACCAGCTGGGCCACCAGGCCCCTGCCGCTCCAGGCGGCTGACCCTAGCGTTTTCGCAGCACTCGAACGTCGCCGACGCGGCGCGTCAGCCCGTCCGCGTCGTAGCGCTCGAGCACGAGCTGCGCTGTGCGCCGCCCGACGCCCAGCGCGTCGCGAAAGCCGGAGAGCGTGATCTGCGGCAGCGTCGGCAAAAGAGATACGCCGCGGTTGTAGAGCTCGCTGGACACGGCGAACCCGTCGCCGACGCGGCGCAGCTTTCCCTCCTGCTCGAGATACGCGCCGAGCGTCTTGTCCTCGAGCTTGACGATCTCTTCCTGCGTGAGACGTGCGAGCAGCGCGTCGGCGGCTGCGGCGTGGGTGCCGAGCGCGGGCGCCGTGCCGGGGAGATATGCCTTGCCGTCGCGTCGCTCGATGCCGAGCTCGTTCAGTACGAGCGGAGCCCACGCCTGGGGCACGAGCTCCGCCAGCGGGATGCCGGGGTCGAGCGGCTGCGACTGCGCGCGTTCGCGCAGCCGCTCTTGCGTGGACGCGACAAACGACTCGAGCCACTCACGTGCGAACGCGAAGTCACCGGCGATGCGCACGGCGCCAAGTCCCTCGGCCAGCTCGTCCGGCGTCAGCAGACCGTGCGCCTGCAGATCCGCAATGGGCGTCGGTTCGTGCACGAGCGCGCGCACGATCTCCTTCGCGTCGCCATGTTCGAGCGCTGCGAGTCGTTCGACATCGAGCCCTCGCGGCGGATTCGGGTCGAGCACGATGCCGCCGCCGACCGTCGTCTCCGTGCGCAACACGACGCGGTCGCCGCGCGCAGCAACGACGGGCTCCTCCAAACGCAGCTGTGCGTACACACCTTCGCGGGCAACGCGCGCCGGCACCGCCTTCGTGCCGACGTGCACCGTCACCGCTGCGGGGATCTCGTCGAGCTCGGTGAGTCGAATGTCGAGCCGGTACGACACGGGGTAATAGCCGGGAGCGACGATCACGTCGCCACGCGCAAGCGAGTGGCGGTCGAGTGTCGGCAGATTGACAGCGACGCGTTGGCCGGCTTCCGCGCGCTCGACCGGCGTGTCGTGCACCTGCACCGATCGCACCCGGACGGTGCGCCCCTGCGGCTCGACGCGCAGCAGATCGCCCGCGCCGATCGAGCCCGACCACAGCGTCCCGGTCGCGATCGTCCCGACGCCCTGCAGCGTGAACACGCGGTCGACGTACAGACGCGTCGCACGCTGCGTGTCACGCTCGTCGACCGGCACACGCGCGAGCGCAGCGCGCAGTTCGTCGAGTCCCGCGCCGGTCTTCGCCGACACGGCGACGACTTCTGCGCCCGGCACGAGCTCGCGCGCTTCTTCAACCGCGAGCGTGAGTGTCTCTTCGTCGACAGCGTCTGCCTTCGTCACCGCGACTACGCCCTTGTCGATGCCGAGCAAGCGCAGTACCGCGAGATGCTCGCGCGTCTGCGGGCGCGCGCCTTCCTGCGCGTCGATCACCAAGAGAAAGAGGTCGATGCCGGTGGCGCCCGCGATCATCGTGCGTACGAACCGCTCGTGGCCGGGCACGTCGACGAGCGACACGCGACGGCCGTCGGGCAACTCGAGCGGGGCATAGCCGAGGTCGATCGAGATGCCACGCTCCTGCTCTTCCGGCAGACGGTCGGTGTCCTTGCCGGTGAGTGCGCGCACGAGCCACGTCTTGCCGTGGTCGATGTGACCCGCGGTGCCGACCGTCAGCGGCACGCCCACACCTCGATCGCATCCGCGTCGATCGCCTCGCGCGAGGCCGATGCCGCGTGCTGGTCGGGCGTGCGGAATTGCGGCGAGATCTGCCGGCCCGATTCGAGGAAGAGCGGCAGCGTCGCGTCGATCAGCGCCTGCGCCTCGGTTCCCACGAGCGACTCGGACACCAGCACGAGCAAGTCGAGATCGGAGCGGATCGGCATCCCTTGCGGCCACGCCTCGTCACGGGCAACGGATCCGAAGATGCGCACCGCGAGCAGCCGCTCACCGAGGGTGCCCTGGAGCGTCGCGACGTACGCGTCGAGCGTTCGCTGCTCCACCTCGCTCAGCGGCATGCGCGAACGCTAGCCTCGTGGCGTGCAGACGGAGCGCCTCACCTTGCGGCGGCCGACGCTCGACGACGTCGCGGTCGTCGGGCCGCTGCTGACCGATCCGGAGGTCGTGCGCTTCCTCGGCGGCGAGATCGTGCCGCCGGAAGCTCATCCCGAGATCGTCCAAAAGTGGATCGACCGCTGGGACACATACGGGGTAGGGGCGTTCATGGTCGAGCACGACGGTGAGTTCGTCGGTCGAACCGGTGTCCTCGTGTGGGACAGACGCACGTGGACGCACCGTGGGCCGAAGCCGCCGGCGGAGTTCCAGCAGCCGGAGATCGGCTGGGCATTCGTTCGCGCGGCGTGGGGCAACGGCTACGCGACCGAAGCTGCGCGCGCCGTCGTCGAGTGGGCGCGCACGGAGCGACGCATCGACAACCTCATCTCGTTGATCGCGCCTGCGAACATTCGCTCGCAGCGCGTGGCGGAACGGCTCGGCGCGACGCCCGGAGAGACGATCACGCACGGCGACGAAGCCGTCGAGTCGGTCGTCTGGCGTTATAGGAGGGCTTGACGACATGACGGCCATGTCGCGGATGGTGCGCTGGATCGGCGATCTGCGGCGTCCTCGGTCGTGTCCGTAGCGCTGCTACGTACGCTCCCTGCGTCCTTGCATCTCATCCGCCCAGCGCATCCCCGCGACGGGCGCCATCCCGCCAAACCCTCCTAGCGCACGTCGCTTACAGCGGCCGCGACTTCGTCGACTTCCGCATCGGTGAGTGTGCGGCAGTCGAGTAGCAGGCGACCGTCGCGCACGATGCCGAGCACGGGCGGCCGGTGCAGTCGCAGCGGCAGCGCGAGTGACTCTTCGACAGCGCATGCGAATGACGGGAGCTCGGCGAGCGGCAACGCGCCGCCGCCGACGCGCGCGACCGTCTCCTCAACTTCACCGCGCACCTTCGTCGCGAGGCGCTCTGCACGCGCGCGGACAGACGCCGGATCTTCGTGGAGCATGCGCAACACGGGAATCTCCTCGAGCGCGCGCTTCGGTTCGAGATACGCCATGAGCGTCGCCTCGAGTGCGGCGAGCGAGAGCTTGTCGATACGCAGCGCGCGATGCAGCGGGTGCCGGCGCAGCTTCTCGACGAGATCTGCGCGTCCGGCGATGACGCCCGCCTGCGGGCCGCCGAGCAGCTTGTCGCCGCTGAAGCAGACGATGTCAGCTCCGGCTGCGAGTGACTGGGCGGCGGTCGGCTCGTCGGCGATGTCGACGAACGCGCCGGAGCCGAGGTCGTCGAGCAGCGGTACGTCGTGCCGTTGCGCAACCTGCGCGAGCTTCTCGAGTGGCGGCCGTTCGGTGAAGCCGACGACACGGAAGTTCGACTGGTGCACACGCAGCAACAGCGCGGTGTGCTCGCCGATCGCCTTTTCGTAGTCCTTCGCGCGCGTGCGGTTGGTCGTGCCAACCTCGACGAGCTTCGCGCCGGAGCGCGCGACGACGTCGGGGATGCGGAAGCCGTCGCCGATCTCGATCAGCTCGCCGCGCGACACGATCACCTCGCGCCCGTCGGCGAGCGCTGCGGCGGCGAGCAGCATCGCGGCGGCGTTGTTGTTGACGACGATCGCGGCCTCGGCGCCGGTGAGCTTCCGCAGGATGCCCGCGACGTGATCCTGCCGCGAGCCACGTTCGCCTTCCGGCAGGTCGAACTCGAGATTCGAGTAGCCGAGCGCGACGTCGGCGATCCGTGCCATCGCCGAATCCGGCAGCGGCGCGCGGCCCAGGTTGGTGTGCACGATCACGCCGGTTGCGTTGATGACGCGGCGCAGCGACGGCGTGCGCGTCGCCGCGAGCTCTTCGTACAAACGCTCCGTCAGGTTGCCCGGGTCGGCGCCGGCGCGAATCTCCTCACGCGCCCGCGCGAGTACTTCGCGTGCAGCGTCGACGGCGAGCGGATCGTCGACGTCGCGCGTGAGCTCGTCAACCGACGGGAGGTCGCGCAGCTCCATTACTGCGCGTCCGCCTTGTGCGGCGCGTGGGGCATGTCGGCGCAGTTCTTCAGGTAGCACTCGAGGATTATTTCGACGGCTTCATCTGGTGAGTCCGTGACGTGCAGTAGTTGCAGGTCGTCGGGCGAGATCATCGATTCGGCGAGCAGGCGGTCTTGGATGAAGTCGAGCATCGGCCGCCAGTACGCGCTTTCGAAGAGCACGGTTGGGAAGTGCAGCACCTTGCCGGTCTGGATCAGCGTCAGCGACTCGAAGAGCTCGTCGAGCGTGCCGAAGCCGCCCGGGAAGATGACGAAGCCTTCTGCGGGGCGGACGAAGCACACCTTGCGTGCGTAGAAGTGGTCGAACGTGTGCTCGATATCGAGGTACGGGTTCGGGGCTTGCTCGTGCGGCAGCTTGATGTTGAAGCCGACCGAGAGGCCGCCGCCTTCTTTCGCGCCGCGGTTGCCGCCCTCCATCACGCCGCCACCGCCGCCGGTGATGACCGACCAGCCGCGCTCGGCGAAGGCCCGGCCGACTGCGCGCGCTGCCTCGTACGGCGGACTGCCTTCTGCGACGCGCGCGGAGCCGAACAGCGTCACCGCCGGGCCTTCGATCAGGGCGACCTTCTCGAGTCCGGCGCGCAACTCCGCCGCCGCTTTTGCGACGGTCTCGTCGATCTGGCCGGCGACGTGGCTGTCAAACAGTTGCTGGTCGTCTGTCACAGGCGGTGTTGTGTCACGTGCGCCACGGTCATGCCGACGACGAGGCCGATCGCGGTGCCGAAGTAGAGGATGTAGGTAA
>DASUKC010000105.1:0-4778 GCA_036278975.1 Gaiellaceae bacterium | reverse complement strand
CCACATCGTCTTCATGCCGCCGCGGATGGCGGCGCGCTCGATTTCTTCGCGCGGCGCGCGCTGGGCGGCGAGCGTCTCGAGCTCTTCGCTCATCGTCAGCAGCTGGAAGATGCCGATCCGGCCGCGGTAGCCGGTCTGGTTACAGCGCGGGCAGCCGACCTTGCGGTAGAAGCTGAGCCCGTCGTTGGCGGCCGCGACGTCGGGCGACACACGTGCCTTCAACAACTCGTCCACCGTCGGCGAGTACAGCTCGCAGCAGTGCGCGCAGAGCTTGCGCGCGAGGCGCTGCGCGAGCACCGCAGACACTGCGGAGCCCGTGAGGAACGGCTCGACGCCCATCTCGTTCAGACGCGTGAGCGCGCCCGGCGCGTCGTTGGTGTGCATCGTCGACAGCAGCAGGTGGCCGGTGAGCGCGGCTTCGATCGAGATCTTTGCGGTCTCGCCGTCGCGGATCTCGCCGACCATCACCACGTCGGGGTCGGAGCGCAGGATCGACCGCAGCGCCGTCGCGAACGTCAGTCCGGCGCGCTGGTTGATCTGAATCTGGTTGACGCCCCCGAGCCGGTACTCGACCGGATCCTCGACGGTGATGATGTTGATCTCCGGCCGGTTGATCTCCGTGAGCGACGCGTACAGCGTCGTCGACTTACCGGAGCCGGTCGGGCCGGTGACGATGACGGCGCCGGTCGGCCGCCGCACGAGCTCGCGCAGTTCGGCCTGCATGTCCTCGGCCATGCCGAGCTCCTCGAGTGTCGGCGCCTTGCGTGACTTGTCGAGCAGGCGCAGCACGATCGACTCGCCTTCGACGGTCGGCAGCGTTGCGACGCGGATGTCGAGCAGGCGGCCTGCAGCGGCGGCGTTGAGCGAGATGCGGCCGTCCTGCGGCTTGCGGCGCTCGGCGATGTCCATCTTCGCGAGCACCTTCAAGCGCGTCGTCACACCGTTCGACAGACGCCGCGGGATGCGCTGCACTTCCTGCAGCACGCCGTCGACGCGGTAGCGAACGAGCAGACAGTCGTCCTGCGGCTCGACGTGCACGTCGCTCGCGCCGTCTTCAGCCGCCTGGAAGATCAGCGAGTTGACGAGCCGCACGAGCGGCGCGTCGGAAACTCCGTCCTCGACTTCGAGATCGTCGGACTCCTCGACGTCGATCTGCGTCGCTTCGACCGCGCGCTGCGCTCCAAGCGCTTCCGCTGCGCGAACGATCTTCGTGAGCTCGGCGAGGATGTCGTCCTGCGGCGCAACGGCGAGCTCCACCTGAAGGCCGCCGGCCGCGAGCCTCAGCTCGTCGACGGTCCCGACGTCCGACGGGTCGGCGACCGCAACCCAAAGGCGCGAACCTTCGCGACGGAACGGCAGCGCGACCAACCGACGCAATGCGTCGAGCGGGATGCTCTCGACCACTTCGTGCGGAATCTGCAACCCGACGACTTCGACGTACGCGACGTGGTGACGGTCGGCCAGTGCGCGCGCGAGGCCGACACCGTCGGCCAGACCCTCGTCGAGCAGCGCCTGCGCAAGCGAGCCCGTCGCGCCCGCGCGGCTGCGTGCCGCGGCGAGCCGGTCGGCCGGGACGAGCCCGGTCGGGTCGAGCAAGTCGGCGACCAGCTCGGCAAGCGGGTTCACGCCGTCCTGCCCCTCGAGGCGCGCCTGGGCCTCAGCCTCGGTCGGCCGGGAGGTGATCTGGGAGAGCCAGTTCTTGTCCATACCTCGATTGAGGTATCGGCCTCACAGGGAGGCGGCTTGAGCAGGGGTTTTCGGGCCTAGCGGAGGCTCAAATACCAGTGCACGAGCGGCCCGCCGGCGAACAGGGCGAGCAGGCCGCCCAGCGCCAGGAACGGCGCGAACGGGATTGCCATCTTCCGCGCCGCCGAGCCGTGCCGGGCGAACAGGACGATCGACGGGACGATCGCGAAGACCATCCCGGCGAAGAGGGCCAGCGGGACCCGCCAGCCCACGCCCACGCCGAGCAGCAGCGCGAGCTTCACGTCGCCCATGCCCATCCCACGCGGGTACGCGAGCGCCGCCAGGAAGAGGAAGAGCGCGGCCCCGAAGCCGGCCACCGGCCACTGGATGCTCGGGTCGCGCGCGAGTTGAAGCGCCAGCACTACGGCGGCGGCCGGCAGCACGATCTTGTTGGGGACGACGCGTGCTTCGAGATCGGTTGCGCTCAGCGCGACGAGCGCAATGCAGAAGATCGCAGCGGCGAGCGCGTGCAGCGTGACGCCGAACTTGAGCACGCAGCCGGCGACCAGCAACGCGGTGCCGAGCTCGAGCGTCGGATAACGCAGCGAAATCGATCCGCCGCAGTCGCGGCAGCGGCCGCGCAACAGCACGTACGAGACGACGGGGATGTTGTCGCGGCTACGAATCTCCGCGCTGCAGTGCATGCACGCCGAACGCGGCTTCACGATCGAGCGGCCGTGTGGCAGTCGCGCGGCAACGACGTTGAGAAAGCTCCCGATCGCAAGGCCTGGGACAAACGCAACCGCTGCGAAAGCGGCGTTCATGTGCGCGCCGCGTTCCGGAGTGTGATCGTGTCGCTGACGGAGACCGCATCGGACGACCGGTTGGTGAGGTTCACGGTGAGGTCGATCGCGAGCTGCGGCAGGTTGCCCGTCGTGGTGATCAGCGTGAACGGCGTCGCCGTCGTCACGTTGGTCGCAAACGACTGGCCGGTCCCGCTACAGGTCGCAGCTGCATAGCGAAGCAACGACCCGTTCGACACACACCACGTGTACGTGGTCGCGGTCGTGTGCACACACTCGGTCGGCAGCGTGAGCGTCACGCTCGAGTTTGCGACACCGTCGTTCGGGACGGTCGCGCCCGAAGAGCAGCGAAGCTCGAACTCGAGGCGGTTCACCGCGGTCTGGATGGCGCCCTGGCCTCCGGTGCGCGCACTCGTGTCACTGCTGGCGCGCAGGCCCGAGACGAGCACGTTCGACAGTCCGGCGAGCACGATTGCCAGCAGGAACATCGTGATCACCAGCTCGACGAGGGTCACGCCGCGTTCGTCGGCGAGCCGGCGCTTCATGCCACCCGCAGACCGGTTGGCTCGGGCTCTTCGCGCGGCGCGACTTCCGTCACCGGAGCGGCGGCCGCCTCTTCGACCACGGCCTGCCGCTTCTGCGCACGTTCGAGCGCAACCAGGAAGTCGTGGCGGTTGCTCGCTGCGTTGGCGGCGGTCTCGTCGTCGATCGAACTGTCCAGCACGAGCGCGATCAGCGCCTGTTCGAACGTCTGCATGTCGAAGTACTCGCCTTCGGCGACTGCGTCGGTGATCTCGTCGGGGCGGTTCTCGCGAATCAGGTCGCCGATGCGCGCGTTGACGAGCATCAGTTCGAGCGCAGGGACGCGACCGCCGCCCGCGCGCGGCAGCAGCCGCTGCGAGATGACGCCCTTCAGCACGCCGGCGAGAATCGAGCGCACCTGCTGCTGCTTCGCCTCGGGGAAGAACTCGACGAGGCGCGCGACGGTCTCGGCAGCGTCGACGGTGTGCATCGTCGACAGCACGAGGTGGCCCGATTCGGCGGCCTGCAACGCTGTTTGCGCGGTCTCGGCGTCGCGCAGCTCGCCGATCAGAATCGTGTCGGGGTCCTGGCGGAGCGCACGGCGTAGCGCCTGCGCAAAGCTTTCGGTGTCGATTCCGACCTCGCGCTGGCTCACGATCGACTGCTTGTCGTCATGCACGAACTCGATCGGATCCTCGATCGTCACGATGTGCGACTGCCGTGACTGGTTGAGGTAATCGACGACAGCTGCGAGCGTGGTCGATTTGCCGGAGCCGGTCGCGCCGGTGACGAGCACCAGGCCGCGGTGCTCCTGCGCGAGCCGGCGCACGCCTGCCGGGAGGCCAAGCTCTTCGAGCGACGGGACTTGCCGCGGGATCGCCCGGAACGCGAAGGCGGTCGAGCCTTTTTGCCGGAAGACGTTGACGCGGAACCGCGGCAGGTCGTCGACGCTGTAGGCCAGGTCGAGCTCGCCGTTCGCTTCGAACTCGACGACCCGGCCTGGCGCGATCTGCGCGACGATGCCGCGAAGGTCGTCCTCGGTCAGCGGCGCTTCGTCGAGCCTCGTGATCTCGCCGTCGAGGCGGACCGCGGGCGCCTTGCCGGCCTTCAGATGCAGGTCGGAGGCTCCGAGCTCAACGGCGCGGCGTAGCAGCGCGTTCACGTCCATCGCCCTACCTGGATCGGCACGAACCCTGTACCTCTTTATATGTGCGTCTGGCCGTCATAGCCCGTCACGGGCAGTCGAAGCTGAACGTGGCCGGCCTCGTGAACGGCAATCCGGCTCTGGATCAGGGGTTGTCCGACCTGGGCCGGGTGGAGGCGGGGCAATTGGCGGGGCAGCTGGCGGCGGTCGCGATCGACCTGCTGGTGGTGTCCGAGTTCCCCCGCGCCCAGGAAACGGCCGCTTTGGCCCTGGCCGGAAGAGACGTCCCGCGGAGCGTCGACGCCGGGCTGAACGACGTGAAGATCGGTGACCTCGAAGGGAAGACGCTCGCCGACTACCGCGCCTGGAAGAAGGCACACCCGAATGACGAACCGTTCCCTGGCGGCGAGAGCCTCGGCGAGGCGGCGCTGCGCTACGCCGACGCATACGAGCGCGTGCTCGCGCGCGACGAAGAGACGATCCTCGTCGTCTGCCACGAGATCCCGGTGCGTTACGCGGTGAACGCAGCCGCGGGATCGAACACGCTCGACGGCCCCGCGCACGACATCGCAAACGCGACGCCGTACGTCTTCGACGCGAACGGGTTACGCCGCGCGGTCGAG
>DASUKC010000104.1:0-4268 GCA_036278975.1 Gaiellaceae bacterium | reverse complement strand
GCGCCGAAGCGGCCGACGATCACCGCCTCGTCGGGCTTCGCGCCGATCTGGGTGCTCTGCTCGGGGGCGCCGGCGTCCTGCGCGAGCTCGCGCATCTCGTCCGTCTCGGCGTGCGCGGCCTTGATCGCGAAGTGCGCCATGATCTCGGAGCCGAGCGCCTCGCGCAGCTCGAGCCTTCCTTTCAGCACGCGATTCGCGGGTGCGCCGGTTTCGAGCTCGGCGTCTTCGAGGTCTTCGGGGCGGATGCCGATGATCACCGACCTGCCCACGTAGCTCTTCAGTGCGGGGCGCTGGCCGATCGTCTCCGCGCCGAGGGTGATCGACTGTTCGCCAAGCTGTGCTTCCAAATCGCCGTTCGAAGACTGTATGACCGCGTCGAGCATGTTCATTGCGGGGCTGCCGATGAAACCGCCGACGAAGAGGTTGAGCGGATGGTCGTAGAGCGTCTGCGGATCGTCGACCTGCTGCAGCTCGCCCTTGCGCATGACGGCGACGCGGTCGCCCATCGTCATCGCCTCGACCTGGTCGTGCGTCACGTAGATCGTGGTGACGCCGAGATCGGTCTGCAGCTTCGCGATCTCCGCGCGCATCTGCACGCGCAGCTTTGCGTCGAGGTTCGAGAGCGGCTCGTCCATCAGGAACGCCTGCGGCTCGCGCACGATCGCGCGGCCCATCGCGACACGCTGGCGCTGGCCGCCCGAGAGTGCGCGCGGCTTGCGCTTCAGGAGCTCGTCGAGGCCGAGCAGCTTCGCCGCCTGCTGCACCCGCTGGTCGATCTCTTCTTTCGGCAGCTTCTTCAGGCGCAGACCGAATGCGATGTTCTCGTAGACGCTGAGGTGCGGATACAGCGCGTAGCTCTGGAAGACCATCGCGATGTCGCGGTCGCGCGACGGCACGTGGTTGACGATGCGCTCGCCGATGCTCAGGACGCCTTCGGAGATGTCCTCGAGCCCGGCGACCATGCGCAGCGCCGTCGTCTTGCCGCAACCCGACGGCCCGACGAGAACCATGAACTCCCCGTCGCGAATCTCGAGGTTCATGTCGTTCACCGCTCGTGTCCCGTCCGGGTAGATCTTGCTCACCCGGTCGAACGCAACTTGTGCCATCCCGGACCCCCTTCCTACGAACGAGGATCCGATCTTATGACCTTTTGGTCGCGCGGCGCTAGGCAGCGAGCTGTTCGCCCACCGGTTCGCTCTGCGGGAGCGGCCGCCGGTCGTGGCGTGAAGGCGCCTTGACGGCAGTTGCGCCGAGCAGGGTCACTGCGACGGCGCTTGCGCCGGCGACGCCGAATGCGAGCTTGGTGCCGCCTGTGTCGCACATCCAGCCGACGAGCAGCGCGCCGATCGGCGCGAGCCCGTTCCACGCGTAGTAATAGAGCCCAAGCACGCGGCCGCGTATGTAATCGGGCGTCGAGAGCTGCACCGACGCGTTCGAGTTCGACGTGTACGACGTGAAGAAGAGGCCGGACGCGAAGAGCAGCGCGCCGACGAGTGCCGTCGACGTGAGCGGCGCGATCAACAACTCGCAGATTCCGAAGCCGCCGGCGCCGAGGAACATCACGCGCCAGGTGGTTTTGGAAACTGCGGCCGAGAGAAGCGCACCGATGAGCGCACCGCCGCCGAAGCATGCGCTGATCAGCCCGAACGTGATCGAGCTGCCGTGCAGCGTGTTCTTCACGAGCACCGGCAGCAGGATGTTGAAGTTGAAGCTGACGGACGCGAACACGATCATCATTCCGATTACGACCTTCACCGTTCGGTTGTGCCACGCGTAGACGAAGCCTTCGCGCGTGCCGCGCCACACGGTCGGCGCGCGGCGGTCGTTGAGCGGGTAGAGCTCGCTCTGCCGCATCGCCAGCAGGCCGGCGAGCACGGCGAGGTAGCTGACCGCGTTGATCGTGAAGCACCAGCCGACGCCGGCGATGGCGATCACGACGCCGGCGAGTGACGGCCCGAAGATGCGTGCGGTGTTGAAGAGGCTCGAGTTGAGCGCGACGGCGTTCGGCAGTTCGTCGCGGCCGACGAGCTGGTACGTCAGGTTCTGGCGCGCGGGCGTGTCGAAGACGATTGCGATGCCGGTGAGCGCTGCGATCGTGTCGACTTCGACGAGGGACGAGTGGCCGGCGAGTTGGATGATCGCGAGCGCGGCGGCGAAGACCATCTGCACCGTTTGTGTGACGACGACGGTGCGGCGGTTGTCGCAGCGGTCGGTGACGACGCCGGCGAAGAGGCCGAGCAGCATGAACGGGCCGAAGCGCGCGATCGAGAACGTCGCGAGCGCGAGGCCCTTCTGGTGCGGCGCAAGCTCGACGACGAGCCACGCGAGGCCGATGTTCTGCATCCACGTCCCGCAGACGGACGTGAGCTGGCCGGCGAAGTAGAGGCGGTAGTTGTAGTGGCGGCGGAGACTGGCGAAGGTGCGGCGCGAGGCGAGTTTGATCAGCGTCACAGAAGTCGCGCCAGTGCAGGAAGCGCCGCGTCGATCGCTTCGCGGTCGTCGTCGTCCAGGTCTTTGAGTCGAGCAGCGAGCCACGCGGTGCGGCGCTGCTTCACGGAGCGAAGAACTTTTTCGCCGGCCGCGCTGAGGGTGACGCTGACGCAGCGGCGATCTTCGCCGCGCGTGCGCTCGATCAGGCCGCCCTTCTCGAGGCGGCCGAGCGACACCGACATCGCAGCGGCGGACACGCGATCGAGCTCGGCGAGCTCCTTCGCCGTGACGCCGGGCCGCTGCTTGATCGAGACGAGCAGCGACACCTGGCCGCCGGTGACCCCGAGCGAATGGATCTCGCGCTTCAGCTCACGATTGAGCCGAAGAAGCACGGGCCGCAGATCGGTCGCCAACGCTTGCGAATCCTTAACTTCGGTAACCATTAACGAGGTTAACTATATCAGAGGGGTCTGGCCCGGGCCAGACCCCGTAGGCGCGCCTAAATTTTCCAGACGCCTTCGGTGACGAGCGGGACGGTGCGGCCGTTCTGCTTGATGCCGGTCGCTTCGAGATTGTTGGTCCCGATCATCACGTCGATGTGGGTCTTCGAGCGATTGACGCCGTAGCGGGCGCGGCCGAGCGGCTTCGTTCGCGTCTTGGCGAAACCCGAGCCGAACGCCATGTGCGCCGCGGCGTTCTCGTCGAGCAGCGCGTTGTAATAGGTGCGGCCGCGCTGCCCGATGCGCGACGACGCGTCGACGAGCGCGATCTCGCCGAGGCGCTCAGCGTTTGGGATGGCGGCGAGGTACTTCGCGAGCCAGTCGCGGTCGGCCTGACGCCTCGCGTCGAGCCGCACGAGTCTCCCGCCGCGGAACTCGCCGCGCAGATCCTCGATCACGCGGCCGCCGAAGCTGCGCGGGCGCGAGCAGCGGAACGTTCCCTCCGTCGCCGCCGCGTCCGGCGAGATGAAGCACTCCTCCGTCGGGACGTTGAGCGCGAGCTGCCGGCCCCAGTAATCCTTCTCGCCGCCGCCGCGCCACATCGAATACGGCGCGATGCGCAGCCGCAGGTCGGTGCCGCGGTCGCGGACGTGCAACTCCTTCAAGTCGAGCCGCGTCAGCTTGGCCGCGCGGCGGCGCAGCGTCGCGAGGTGCGCAGTCCAACCCGTGTGACCCGCCGGGTCCTCGGGCCCGAGCCGGCAGAAGAACAAGATGTCGCGTGCGAGCCGTCGCGCCGCCTTGTCGGGCGACACCTCGGGATACACGCGCGCCGCCCACTCCTCGCTCGGCCAGGCGCACCCCGTCCAGCGAAAACGTCCGTCACGACGCGCCTGGTTCAGCGGGCTGTTGCGAAGGCGGAGCGCGGTGTGCTCCGCGACACGATCGGCCGGGAGCGCCGCGAGCACGTCGAGCTCGTACTCGTCGAGCACGACGCAGAATGCCGACTCCTTCGTCGCGAGTGAGCGGTGCCGCGCACGCACCCACTGCGGCTCGTGGCCGAGCGCTGCGCGCGAGCCCTGCGCGATGCGCGCGGCGTAGATGCGGTGGTCGTCGAGATCGACCGCGACCGACTTCGCGCCCGCCGCGTATGCAGCCTCCGCCAGCGCCACGCCGAGCTCCCGCGCCGCGACGCTCATCTGGATCGTCAGCATGTCGCCGCGCCCGAATGCGAGGCAGCCCTTGAGCAGCAGCTGCGCATAGCGCTGCAGCTCCTCGCGCGTCATCGGCGAAGTCATCAGCCGACGATACGCAGAAACGCATCGACCACGCGCGGGTCGAACTGCGTTCCCGAACAGCGGCGGAGCTCGGCGATCGCCTCGGTCTCCGGCAGGGCCGCGC
>DASUKC010000103.1:0-3688 GCA_036278975.1 Gaiellaceae bacterium | reverse complement strand
CGAGGAGCACTACTACAACCCGAAGAACGACGGCCTGCTCGCGCTCGGCCTCGAGCCGCGCCTGCTCTCCGACGAGCTCGTCGAAGACATGCTCAGTCGCGTTGCGCGACATGCCGACACGATCGACCGCGCGATCCTGCTGCCGACCGTTCGCTGGCGCGGCGCCCCCACGCTCGTTCGCTAGCGCGTGGCGACCCTCGCGCTCGTCCCGGCGCGTGGCGGATCGAAGTCGATCCCGCTGAAGAATCTCAAGCCGCTGGGCGGCCGTCCTCTGATCGAGTGGTGCCTCGATGCAATCGCGGCGAGCGGAGTCGTCGAGCGCACGGTGGTGAGCACCGACGACGAACGGATTGCAGAGGTTGCGCGAGCAGCCGGCGCCGACGTCCCCTTCCTTCGACCGGCGCAGCTCGCGGCGGACGACACGCCGTCGATCGACGTGGTCGACCACGCATTGCGCTGGCTCGAGGAGAACGAAGGCGCGACGCCGGAGCTCGTGCTGCTGGTGCAGCCGACCGAGCCGTTCGTGCAGCCGGAGCAGATCACGCAGACACTCGAGCTGATGCTCAAGCGCGGCGCCGACTCCGCGATCACGATGACGGAGGTCCCGCGGAACAACCACCCGTACCACGTGCGCGAGCGCACCGACGACGGTTGGCTCTCGTTCGAGCAGCCGGACGCGCATCGCGCCCACCCGACCCGTCAAGACGACCCGCCGCGCTGGGCGTTCGGAAACCTCTACTGGTTCCGCCGCGAAGCGTTTCTCGCAACGCGACGTCTCGAGACGGACAAGCACGTCGGTCTGCCGATCGATGCGGTGTCGGCGCTCGACCTGAACACACCGGACGACTGGGCACTCGCGGAGGCGCTGCTCCCAAGATGACGCTGATCCTCGTCGCGGAGTCGCGTTTCGCGCCGCAGGCGCTCGAGGTGCTGGGCGAAGCAGGCGAGGTCGAGCTGTGCACGGATCTCGCAGCCAGAGTCGAAGAGGCAGACGCGGTCCTCGTCGCGCTCGAGATCCCGCTCACCCGTGAGTTGCTGGATCGCGCCGGGCGGCTGCGCGTCATCGCAACGAGGACGTCGCAGCTGCGGCATCTCGACGTCGCGGAGGCGGAGCGGCGCGGCATCGCGGTGCTCTCGATCGAAGCCGGCGCACCGGCCCTGCAGCAGACGAATTCGACCGCCGAGGAAGCGATCGCGCTGCTGCTCGCGCTGGTGCGCAACGTGCCGTGGGCGTTCGACGCGCTCAAGGACGGGCGCTGGGAGCGCCGCCGCTACGGAGGGCGCGAGCTCGCCGGCAAGACGATCGGCCTGGTCGGGTACGGACGGCTCGGTCGCAAGACCGCCGCCTACGCGCAGGCGTTCGGCATGCACGTGCTCGCAACCGACCCGCACGTGGCGATCGACGGCGATGCCGAGTCGCGGTCGCTCGACCAGCTGCTCGCGGAGAGCGACGTCGTCTCGCTGCACTGCACATGGTCGGACGAAACGCGTGGCCTGATCGGCGCGAGGGAGCTGGGATTGATGAAGCCGGACGCCGTGCTGGTGAACACCGCTCGCGGCGAGATCACCGACGAAGCCGCGTTGCTCGACGCGCTCGAGTCCGGCCGGCTTGCCGGAGCAGCGATCGACACGCTTGCGGGCGAGCAGCCTGACGGCGCCCACCTGCGCGACAATCCGCTCGTGAACTACGCGCGCACACACGAGAACCTGATCGTCCTGCCGCATCTCGGCGGGGCGACGGCGGAGGCAACCGAGCGCACGCAGGTCTACATCGCCGAACGACTGCGGGACTGGCTGAACGCGAACCCATGAGCCTGCTACCCGACCATGTCTTCGTCGTCTGCGAAGCGGGCGTGACGAACTACGGCGAGCCCGAACTGGCGCATGCTCAGGTCGACGCTGCCGCCGACGCCCGCTGTGACGCCGTGAAGTTCCAGGCGTGGCGCACGCGCAATCTCGTGAGCGCGAAGGTCGCAGAACGACTGAGTGACGAGCTCGGCCGCAACTGGTTCGAGCGAATGGCCTCGCGCGAACTGCCGTACGACGAGCTGCGACGGCTGCAAGAGCATGCACGCGAGCGTGGGCTCGTCTACTTCGCGACGCCGCACGACGAAGAGTCGCTCGACTTTCTCGTGCACGAGCTCGACGTGCCGTGGCTCAAGGTCGGCTCGGGCGAGGCGAGCAACTGGTCGTTCCTGGAACGCGTCGGCGCGGCGGGGAAAGCAGTGCTGGTCGCGTTCGGCCTGCAGTCGGACGACGAAGCGAAGCGTGCGGTCGACCTACTCGGGTCGGCGGGCGCGGCGGAGGTTGTCGCGCTGCATACGGTGAGCGTCTATCCGACGCCGCCGGAGCTCGTCGGCTTGCGGCGCATGACGGCACTGCAAGACGTGCTCGACGTGCCGGTCGGCCTCTCCGACCACACCGTCGGCTGGCACATCCCGCTGGCAGCAGTTGCGCTCGGCGCACGCGCGATCGAGAAGCACCTCACGTTCGACAAGACCGACGAGCGGTCGCTCGACAACCCAGGCGCGCTCGAGCCTGCCGAGTTCGCGGCGTTCGTCGAGCAGATTCGCGAGCTCGAACGGGCACTCGCGCCACCCGCCGAACGCGGCGAGAAGGACGCGGGCGACTGGGCGCTGCAAGCGGTGGTCGCAGCGCGCGAACTCTCAGCAGGCGACGTGCTGCAAGAGCGCGACGTTGCCTTCAAGCGTCCCGGGCGCGGCGGCGTTCCGGCTTCACGCGTGGGCGAGCTGCTCGGCCGCACGCTGCGCGTCGACGTGCCCGAAGACGAGCAGATCCTGCTCGCCCACGTCGACTAGTACGCGATCTGCTTACGCCGCAGGCGGTCGTCGAGCTCGACCGAGCGCAACACTTCGACGATGCGCTCGGAGGCGTGGCCGTCACCGAGGCGGTTCGACGGAACGAGCTGTGCACGGAACGACGGATCGAGCGCGCGCTCGAGCGCGGTGGACACCGAATCGGGTGGCGCGTCGACGACGTTGTCGTCGCGGTGGCGCCCGTCCTGGCGGCGACCGACGTTGACCGCTGGCAGTCGCAGGTACGGAGCTTCGACGAGTGCCGCGCTCGAGTTGCCGATCATCGCGTCGGCCGCAGCCATCAACCCGAGGTAGACGTCGTTGTCGATATTCGGCCGGATGACGAAGCGCCCGTCGCCCTCGCGCAGCCGCAGCGCCTCGAGCACGCCTTCGTATCCCGGGTCGGAGCACGGGTAGGTGACGACGACCCGGCGGCCACTCTCAGCCGCCGCCTCGAAGACCACCTCAGCCTGGCGGCGGTTCGACTCGCGGTCGAGGAACGTCTCCGGATGCACAACCGACAGCAGGAACGGCTCGTCCGCCTCGAGCCCGAGCGCTGAGCGCGCCTCCGCTGACGCGACGTACTCGCCGCCCGCGATGCGGTCGATGTAGGTCGAGCCGACCAGGTGGACCCGCCACGGATCCTCGCCAAGCTTCACGATCCGCTCCGCCGACTCCTCCGACTCCGGGAAGTGCAGGTGCGCGAGCTTGGTGATCGCGTGGCGCTGGACCTCGTCGATGTTCCCCGAGCGGTCGCCGCCCTGCGTGTGGCCGACCGCAATCCCGAGATTGAGCGCCGCAAACGCAACCATTAGATGCTCGCCCCGGTCGCCGTGCACGAGCACGATGTCGGGACGGTGCCGCTCGAGCAC
>DASUKC010000102.1:0-4709 GCA_036278975.1 Gaiellaceae bacterium | reverse complement strand
TCGTTTTCATGGAGTACGAGCTGCATCCGGACCACACGCTCACCCCGTTGCCTCAGCAGAACATCGACACGGGGTTCGGGCTCGAACGAGTTGCGCGGATCGTGCAGGACGTGCCGTCGGTCTACGACACCGACGGGTTTCAGGCGGTCATGGCGTGGGTCGCGAAGGCGTCAGGGGTCGCGTACGGCTCGTCGGACGATGCGACGAAAGCGCATCGCGTGCTCGCCGATCACGGGCGCGGCATGTGCTTCATCGTCGCCGAAGGCGTCACACCGTCGAACGAAGCCCGCGGGTACGTCCTGCGCCGCATCATCCGCCGCGCGGTGCAGCACGGCCTGCGCATCGGCCTCGATTCGCCGTTCCTGCCGGGCCTCGCCGACGCTGTGATCGAACAGATGGGCGCCGCATACCCCGAGCTCGTCGAGCGCCGCAACGAGATTCATCGCGTGCTCTCCGCCGAGGAGGAGCGCTTCGCCGAGACACTCGCGCGCGGGATGAAGGTGTTCGAGGAGCTTGCCGGCGAATCGGCGATTTCGGCCGACGACGCCTTCACGCTCGCGACGACCTACGGCTTCCCGATCGAGCTCACGCAGGAGCTCGCCGAGGAGCGTGGGCAGCCGGTCGACGTCGATCGCTTCAACCAGCTCATGGACGACCACAGAACCGTGTCGCGCGCGGGCGGCGATCGTTCCGACGCGCAGCGCGCAGCCGAGTTCGCCAGAGACGCCGGTTTTGCAACACAGTTCGTCGGCTATGCGAAGACCGATGTCCTGACGCAGATCGGCGCGCTCGAGGAACTCGGCGACGGCACGTTCATCGCCAAGCTGCGCGAGTCGCCGTTCTACCCCGACGGTGGCGGCCAGGTCACCGACGCGGGTGAGCTGGTGCACGAAGAATCAGGCGCGGTCGCGACTCTGCAGGCTGCCTATCGCATCGGCGACGACCAGGCGCTCGTCTTCTCGGGTGAAGGATTCGCGGTAGGCGACCGCGTGCGCGCAGTCGTGCCGTGGACAGTGCGCTTCCCGACGATGGCGAATCACACCGCGACTCATCTGCTGCATCAGGCGCTGCGCGACGTGCTGGGCGACCACGTGCATCAGGCGGGATCGTCGGTGCGTCCCGACAAGCTGCGCTTCGACTTCACCCATGGCCAGGCGATGACCGCGGGCGAGCGCGAGCGAGTCGAGCGGATCGTCAACGAGAAGGTGTTCGAGGCCATTCCGGTGCGCACGTTCGTCACGCCGATCGACGAGGCGCGCAAGCTCGGCGCGCAGATGCTGTTCGGCGAGAAGTACGGCGACGAAGTTCGCGTGGTCGAGATCAACGGCTTCTCGCGGGAGCTCTGCGGGGGCACGCACGTACGCTCGACGGCCGAGGTTGGGCCGTTCGTGATCCTCAGCGAAGGTTCTGTCGGTTCGGGCGCGCGGCGCATCGAAGCAGTCACCGCGGGTGAGGCATGGGCGCTGCTCGACGAGCGCGCGCGCGAGCTCGAAGCGGTGCGCGCCGAGCTCGAGCAGGCCCGCCGCGATGCGAAACAGCCGAAGCAGGCAGCAGCCGGGCCGGAGATCCTGTGGCAGGACCGCCAGGGCGACGTGTTCGTCGCCGAGGTGTCCGCCGTTTCTTCGAGTGAGCTCCGTGACCTGTCCGATCGCATGCGCCAGCAGGAGAAGGCGCAGGCCGTCGTACTCGCGTCGGCGGACGAGGGCAAGGTCGCACTCGTCGTGAACCTCGACAAAGCGCTCGCAGAGCTCGACGCCGTGAAGATCGTTCGCGAGCTCGGGTCGATCATCGGCGGCGGCGGTGGGGGACGGCCGACGCTTGCCGAGGCAGGCGGGAAGAACGTCGACGCCGTCCGCGACGCGCTCGCGGCCGGGCGCGACAAGCTCGCCGCCGCCATCGGGTGAAGATCCTCGCGCTCGACTTCGGCTCGGCGCGCACCGGCGTCGCCGTCTCCGATCCAACCGGCACGATCGCTCGTCCCCTCGCCACGATTGAGCGCGTCGAGACCGACCAAGGGTTTGGCAAGCTCCTCGACGTGATCGCGGCCGAGGCCCCTGAGCTGATCCTCGTCGGGCTGCCGCTCACGTTGCGCGGCGAACAGGGCGCGCAGGCGGAGGAGACATTGACGTTCATCGGGCGCTTGCGCGACGCGGTCGACACGCCGGTCGAGACGTTCGACGAGCGGTTCACCTCGGTGCTCGCGGACGGCGACGACGCGCGCGCGGCAGCTCATCTACTCAGCGGCTACCTGGCGTGGCGCGAGCGCTCGTAGTTATTGCGATTGCGACGGTGCTCGTCGGCTGCGGCTCGAAGCCCGCAGCGCCGGCGCCGCCTCCGCCGCCGCATGAGTATCGCGTCGTCTTCCCCGAAGGCTTCACGCGTGCGCAGATGGCTGTGCGTGTCGGTGCGGTCGCGCAGATCGCCAAGCGCGAGCAGCACGGCAAGCCGGTCCTGATCAGCGCGAAGGGTTACCTCGCCGCGACGCGGCAGGTCGTCGTCCCGTGTTTCGCTCCGAAGCGGCACACGAAGGTCGAGGGCTTCCTCTTCCCGTCGACGTACGACTTCACCGCGAAGACGACGTCGAAGCAACTCGTGCAGGCGCAGATCGCCGCGTTCTGCGATGCGTGGGTACAGGTTGGCATGACATATGCGCGCTCGAAGAACCTCACGGACTACGACGTGCTGACGATCGCGTCGCTCGTGCAGGGAGAAGCAGTCGTCGAGGGCGACCGCGCGAAGATCGCCGCCGTCATCTACAACCGCCTGCATCTGCACATGCCGCTCGCCATTGACGCAGCGCTGCGGTACGCGCTCAAGATTCCGGGCACGAAGTCGATCCTCGAGTCGCAGCTGCACAACCCGACGCCGTACAACCTGCGCCTCCACGACGGCTTGCCGCCCACGCCGATCGACAATCCAGGGTTCGCGTCGATGCAGGCGGCCGCGCATCCGTCGCACGTCGACTATCTCTATTTCGTCGCGATGCCCGACAAGCGGCATCACTTCTTCACGGCAAGCGCGTCGGCGTTCCAGGCGTACCTCTGCCAGCACGGGTACGGATGTTGAGAGTCGCGCTGCTCGGTCACCCCGTCGCGCACTCGTTGTCGCCGCGCATGCAGAACCTCGCCTTCGAGGCGGCGGGAATCGATTGGGAGTACGAAGCCCGCGATGTCGACGACGTCGTCACCGCAGTCGCCGAGTTGCAGATCGAAGGATTCGCCGGCGCGAACATCACGATCCCGTACAAGCAGGCGGTCCTCGCTGCCTGCGACGAGGTGGACGGGGAAGCGGTCAACACGCTTGTCTTCCGCGACGGCCGCGTGCTCGGGTTCAACACCGATAAGGAGATCCTCGCCGGGATCTCCGCGACGCGGGCATGTGTGATCGGCGCGGGCGGCGCGGCGCGCACGCTTGCGCCCGCGTTACCGGCGGATACGCGCTTCTTCTCGCGCTCGACGGAATGGCCACCGGATGCGACCGGCTGCGATCTCGTCGTGAATGCGACACCCGTGCGGGACGAGTTGCTCGTGCGGCCCATTGCGGGCCAGACGGTCGTCGACCTTGCCTACGGTGACGAGGAGACCGCGCTCGTCGCGGCGGCGCTGGCGGCCGGCTGCGAGGTGATCGACGGGCGCGAGGCGTTGGTACGGCAGGGTGCCGCGAGCTTCACCCTCTGGACGGGCGTGCTCGCCCCTATCGACGTGATGCGCGCGTCCGTACGCTTTTAGACGTGAAGCTGACCTTTGCCTCTGCGGGCGAATCGCACGGCCCCGCCCTTGTCGCCATCCTCGGCGGGCTGCCGGCCGGGCTCGAGCTCGACCGCGCTGCGATCGACGCCGACCTCGCACGGAGGCAGCAGGGCTACGGCCGCTCGCCGCGGCAGCAGATCGAGCAGGACCGCGTCGAGGTGCTGGCCGGGCTGCGCCACGGGCGAACGCTCGGCACGCCACTCGCGCTGGTGGTGCGGAACGTCGACCACAAGAACTGGACGTGGGGGATGTCGCCGTGGCCGCCCGAGGGCGAGCCGAGCGGCAAGGGCACGAAGCCCGTCACGTTGCCACGGCCGGGCCACGCAGATCTCGCAGGCGTCTTGAAGTACAGCCACGACGACGTGCGCAACGCGCTCGAGCGCGCGTCGGCGCGGCATACCGCAGTGCACGTCGCGGCCGGTGCAGTCGCGAAGGCGCTGCTCGCCACGATCGGCGTCGCCGTACATGGAGCAACGGTTGACGAAGACGCTCTGCAAGCTTCTATCGACGCTGCGCGCACGGAGCGCGACACGGTCGGCGGCATCGTCGAAGTGCGTGCGACCGGTGTGCCGCCCGGGCTCGGCTCATACGCGACGAAGGAAGATCGCCTCGACGCCCGCATTGCGTTCGCGCTGATGGGCATCCAGGCCGTGAAGGGCGTGGAGATCGGTGACGGCTTCAAGCTCGCGTCGCTGCGCGGCTCGGAGGCGCACGACGAGATTCGCGCCGACCGTAAGCGTGACACGAATCACGCCGGCGGCATCGAAGCAGGCATCTCGAACGGCGAGGAGATCGTCGCGCGCGCCGCGATGAAGCCCCTGCCGACACTGATGAAGCCGCTCGCCTCGGTCGATCTTGCAACCGGCGAGCCCGGCCAGGCGCTGGTCGAGCGCTCCGACGTCGCTGCGGTCGAGGCACTCGCGGTCGTCGCGGAAGCCGCGGTTGCCTGGGAGCTCGCGG
>DASUKC010000101.1:0-6127 GCA_036278975.1 Gaiellaceae bacterium | reverse complement strand
AATGGAACGCTGCTCTCCGACCAGACCTGGTACTCGTCATACCGCGCGGAGCCGAAGCTCGAGCGCGTCGGGCCTAAACCGAAGCGGCCGAAAGCTCTTCCTGCAGCCAAGCAGGCACTCGGGTCGGCCTGAACGTCGCGCCGTCGACAGTCGCGTGCGCAGTCCAGCCGTCGGCGATCAGCTCGCCGTCACGTTCGATCGCGTACTCGTAGCGGAAGCGCGCACCCTTGATGTCCACGCATCGCGCGTGGATCAGCAGCCGGTCGTCGAATTTCGCAGGTGCCAGATAGCGGATGTGCGTCTCGAGCACGAGTGCCTCGACGCCGAGGTCGCGTAGCCGCTGATAGCCGCCGGCGTAGCGCTCTAGGTGAGCCACGCGGGCGACCTCGAACCACACGAAGTAGTTCGAGTTGTGGGCGATGCCCTGCGCGTCCGTCTCGGCGAAGCGGACTCGGACGTCGGTTGAGAAACTGAAGCCGTGCACGACGCCGAGATGCTCGCAGAACTGATCGCGCAGCGACAGCCCTGCGTCGTGCTCACCGGCGCGGGAGTGTCGACGGAGAGTGGCATTCCCGACTTCCGCAGCGCGACCGGCATCTGGGCGCAGTACGACCCGCTGGAGGTCGCGTCGATCGAGGCGTTCCGCCGCGATCCGGCGAAGGTGTGGGACTTCTACGCGAAGCGACTCGACGTGCTCGGCAGGGCCGAGCCGAACGCGGCGCATCACGCACTCGCCGCGCTGGAAGAGAAGGGGCTGGTCGACGCGATCGTCACGCAGAACGTCGACGGGCTCCATCAGCGCGCCGGCTCGAAGGACGTGGTCGAGGTACACGGCAGCATCCGCTCCGCAACGTGCCCGAGCTGTGCGCGCACGCTGGCGGCAGACGAGCTCGAGCTGCCGCTGCCGCGCTGCCCGTCGTGCGGGGCGATCGTGAAGCCGGCGGTGGTGATGTTCGGCGAGCTGCTGCCCGTCGCCGCGCTCGAAAGAGCAACTGAGCTCGCACGCGGCGCCGCACTGCTGCTCGTGGTCGGCTCGTCGCTCGAGGTGTGGCCGGTCGCGGGACTGCCTCAAGAAACGGTGATGCACAGCGGAGAGCTCGCGATCGTGAATCGCGACCCGACGCCCTACGACGGACAGGCGGTACTGGTCGCCCGAGATTCCGCGGGTGAGGTGCTCGGCGCGGTTAGCCGTCTGCTCGTTTGAGCGGCCGCGCGGCGAGCACGGCGTGGCACACCGTGCACACGTCCTGCTCGACTTCGAACGGCACGCCGCGCTCCTGCATCACGACATGCACGTGCGAAATCACGTGATCGTGGGCAGCAGTCTTCTTCGTCATGTCCGTGGTCTTCATCTCGATTCCAAGGTACTCCGCAGTTGGTGAAGTGTGGGTTACACGTCGGACAACACTTCGAAGAGTTAGACGATTGCACCGAGCGAAAGTTGCACGTCGTCGGCGAGGCCGCTGACGCCCACTCCGACCAACCGCAGCGGACCGGGGCGGTCCTTCAGAGCACGATCGAGCAGGCTGCAGGCGAGCTCGGCAATTCGTTCTCCGTCGTCCGTGCCGACGGGGAGCGACGTCGACCGCGTCCGGATCGCGAAGTCGGGGTAGCGGAGCTTGGTCGTGACCGTGCGCGCGACCTGGCCGCGCTTGTGCAGGTGCTCGGCGAGGTTCGTCGCCATGCGCCGCAACTCGTCGTGGAGCTGCTCGGGGTCGCCGATGTCGCGCGCGAACGTCTCCTCGTTCGAGATCGAGATGCGCTCCGTCGAGACCTCGAGCGGACGTGGGTCGATACCGCGCGCGCGGTCCCGGAGCTGGGTGCCGACGACGCCGCGCATGACGGTGCGTAGGTCGTCGTCGCTGAGCGCCGCCAGCGCGCCGATCGTCTCGACGCCCGCGCGGACGAGCCGCTCCTCCGCGCGCGGGCCGACGCCGGGCAGCAAGCGGATCGGGAACGGCGCGAGGAACGACGCTTCGCGGCCGGGGCGCACCGCGGTCAGTCCGCCGGGCTTGCGCCGGTCGGAGGCGATCTTCGCGACGACCTTCGACGACGCGAGACCGAGCGAGCACGACAAGCGCGTGCGCGCGCGGACGACTGCGCGCACTGCTTCGGCGACCGCGCGTGCGTCGTCGAATGTCTCCGAGATCTCGCCGAGGTCGAGATAGCCCTCGTCGATACCGGCCTGCTCGACGGTCGGCACGATTTCGCGCACCGTCGACCACACCTCGCGCGAATAGTCGCGGTACAGCGAGTGGCGTGGAGGCACGAACGTCGCGTGCGGGCAGCGGCGTAGAGCCTCCGCACAGGACATCGCCGAATGGATCCCGAAACCGCGCGCGACGTAATTCGCGGTGGCCACGACGCCGCGACCGTGCGGATCGCCTCCGACGATCAACGGCACCCGCTTCAGCGCAGGGTTTTCGAGCTCTTCGACTGCGGCGAAGAATGCATCCAGGTCGAGATGGGCAACGATCACAGGGGAACAAGCGTACGACTGCGATCGGAGCGTGTAGCGTTTCGAGAAGAAAGGAGCGTCATGGCCCAGAACCCGCTCTCCAGGCTCGCGTCCTTTGGTGAGGACGTGCTCGAGAAGGCATCGCAGAACCCGACGACGGCCAAGCTCGTCACGCCCGTTCTGCAGCTGAAGGAGCGCACCGACGACCTCGCGCGCCGCGTGCGCGGGCTCGAGGCGATGGAACGCCGCATCGAGCAGCTCGAAAAGCGCCTCGCCAAGCTCGAGACCGCCAGCAAGCCGAAGCCCGCTTCTAAAAGCTAAGGAACCAGCAGCTTCAGCGCGCCGGGGACGAGCTCGAACGTCACGGGCGTCGTTCCGACCTGCTCGCCGTCGAGCTCGATCGGCAGCTGCTCGCTCGCATCGACCTGGACGCGGCGTGAGCGCAGCACCTCGACCTTCGGGTGCTTCACGTGCCGTCCGCGGTAGATCCCGGGCGCCTGTGTTGCAAAATCGAGCTTGGAGACGTCGCCGATCAGCACGACGTCGAACGTGCCGTCGTCTGGCTCGGCGCCGGGCGCGAGCTTCATGCCACCGCCGGCGAACCGGCCGTTCGCGACGATCACGTCGTGCATGCGGGCGCGACGCTCGGCGCCGTCGAGCGACACGGTCACCTCGCTGTTCTGCCACTCGAGGAAGACGCGCACCAGCGCATAGAAGAAGGTCGCGCGGCCGCCGAGCGCCTTCGAGGTGTTGTTGGCGCGGGCCGCAACGGCACCGGACATTCCGACCGAGCCCATGTTTGCGAACCAGCGCTCGGCTTCTTCGCCCGCCCACGTGCGGTACTGCACGTGGCCGGCGTCGATCGTGCGGACGTTGCTACCCGCGGCCACGCGAACCGCGCTCTCGAACTTCGTCGGGATACCGAACGTGCGCACGAAGTCCATACCCGTGCCGAACGGGATCGTCGCGAGCTCGGTGTTACTACCGGCGACGCCGTTCACCGCCTCGTTCAGCGTCCCGTCTCCTCCGACCGCGACGATGCGCTGCGCCCCGCGCGCAACGGCCTCGCGCGCGAGCTCGATCAGATGCCCGGGGCGCTCGGAGAAGAGAGCCTCGCCTGTTAGCCCCAGTTGCGCGGCGCGATGCGCGAGCTCAGGCCAGCGACGGCCCGTCGCCCCGTTCTGCGACGCAGGATTGACGAGGAAGTAGGTGCTAATCGGCGACGGCGACATCGAGCGCGATGCGCGTCATGCGATCGACCGCGGCCTTCAGCTCGTCGTCGCTGATGCGCAAGAACTCGCCCTCGACCACGATGTCGCTCACCGTGAGCAGGCAGCCGGCTTCGATGCCGCGGATCGCGCCAACCGTGAACAGCGCGGCCGCTTCCATCTCGACGGCGAGCACGCCGCGTGACGACCACCGCTGATACTGGCCGCCGTCGGGGTTGTAGAAGAGGTCGCTCGAGACGATCGGGCCGACGTGCAGCTGCTGCTCGCGCTGCTTCGCGACGTGCACCGCTTCGTGCACGATCGACCAGGCGGCCGTTGGGCAGTGCGGCTCGTTGCCGACGAGGTGCATTGCGGTCGAGTCGGCAGGCACGGCGCTGATCGCGACGATCAGGTCGCCAAGTGAGTGCGTCGGCTGCAGCCCGCCGCAGGTGCCGACGCGGATCAGCTTCTTGCACCCGAGCTGGATCAACTCTTCGAAGACGATCGTGGCGCCCGGGCAGCCCATACCGGTGCCCTGCACCGAGACGCGCTTGCCGTTGTACGTGCCGGTGTAGCCGAGGAGGCCGCGCTCGCCGTTCTTCTGCTCGACGCCCTCGAGGTACGTCTCGGCGATGTACTTCGCGCGCAGCGGGTCTCCCGGAAGCAGGACGGCGTCTGCGTAGTCACCTGGGTTGGCGCGAACGTGGATCGGCATCGCGCGCGACTCTATAGAAGACTGCGCACGTGATCGAACCCACCCTTGAGCAGATGCTCACGTTCTGCGCCGACGAGCCGGTCGAGCGCGTCTTCTTGGAGGACGTCGCGCGGCGCGGGCTCGGGCGCTTCGTCGCGGTCGAATCGGGCGGCTCGCTCTCCGCGTTGTGTCATGTCGGCGCGAATCTCGTGCCGTCGGGCATCGACTGCGCTGCGTTCGCGGAGGTCGCCCGCGCCGCGAGCCCGCGGATGATCATCGGCGAGGCCTCGGCGGTGTCGGAGCTATGGGAGGCGGCGCGCTCGTCGATGGACCGGCCTCGCGACGACCGGCCGGGCCAGCCCGTGTACGCGATCACGGAACCGCCGTCTGCGGGTGAGAGCGGCTTACGGGCCGCAATGCCGGACGATCTCGACCTGCTGGTTCCCGCCTGCGCGGCGGCGCACGAGCTCGAGCTGGGCGTCAACCCGCTGGAGCGCGACCCGGAGGGCTTCCGTTGGCGCACGCTCGCGCAGATCGACGAGGGCCGCTCGTGGCTCTGGGCGGAGGACGGCGTGATTCGCTTCAAGGCGGAGGCCTCAGCGTGGACGCCGCAGGCGGTGCAGATCCAGCAGGTGTGGGTCGATCCGATCGCCCGCAGCCGTGGCGACGGAGCGCGGGGTCTGCGCGACCTCTGCCGCCTACTGCTCGAGAAGACCCCGACGGTGACGCTCTTCGTCCGCCGCGAGAATGCCGCCGCGATCGCGCTCTACGACGCGATCGGCATGCACCGCGTCCTCGAATACCGCAGCGTGCTGTTCTAGTGCCTGGCACTCTTGGTGCCAGGCACATGGATGTCCTGGCCCGGATCGAGGATCACATTCGCCGCCACGAGCTGATCGAGCCCGGCGGCGAGGTGTTGTGCCTCGTGTCGGGCGGTGCGGATTCGACCTGCCTCTTCCACGCGCTGCGCGAGCTCGGCTACCGCGTCTCGGCGCTGCACGTCGACCACGGCCTGCGCGGCGAGGAATCCGACGACGACGCGCGCTGGTGCGAAGAGCAGTTCGGCGCCGAGGTCGTGCAAGCGGCCGCGCGCTGCCACAACGAAGCAGGGCTGCGCGACATCCGCTACTCGTTCCACCCCGATCGCCTGCGCGCGACCGGGCACACGCTTTCCGACCAGGTCGAGACCATCCTCTACCGCCTCGTCTCGAGCGGGAACACGAAGGGGATCAAAGTCCGCCGCGAGGACGGCGTCGTGCGTCCGCTGCTCTGCATGTGGCGCGATGAAACAGAAGCCTTCTGCCGCGAGCGCAACCTGCAGTGGCGCGAGGACTCGACGAACGTCGACACCATTCGCGGCACGCTCCGCACGCAGATCATCCCGGCGCTCGAGCAGATCCATCCCGGCGCGCGGGAGAACATCCTGCGCGCGCTGGACAACCGCCGCACGCTGCCGCCCGCGCTCGCCGAGTTGCTCGACGCACCCGCCGGTTCGAAGCGCGTCGACCTGGGCGGCGGGCTCCAGGCAGTGCGCGAGCACGATCGGCTCTGGCTGGAACGCACTCCGGTGCAACTCGACAAGCCTGTGGAGTGGGGGCCGTGGCACATCGAAGCGACGGTGCCAGGGCTTAGAGTACGGGGATGGAAGCCCGGCGATCGCCTCGCAGGACGTTCGCGGAAGGTGCAGGATGTGTTCGTGGACGCGAAAGTGCCGCGCTCCGACCGTGAAGGCTGGCCGCTCGTCGTGCGTGGCGACGAGGTCGTCGC
>DASUKC010000100.1:0-9206 GCA_036278975.1 Gaiellaceae bacterium | reverse complement strand
GCGCGCGACAGCTGCGACAGCGCGACGATGGGCACCTCGAGGTCGCGCGCGAGCACCTTCAGCGAGCGCGAGATCTGCGACACCTCCTGCACGCGGTTCTCGACCGTCGTGCCGCTCGTCATCAGCTGCAGGTAGTCGACGATGACGAGCGAGAGGTTCGGCTCGCGCATCTTCAGGCGGCGCAGCTTCGAGCGGATCTCCATCATCGTGATCGAGCCGGTGTCGTCGACGTAGATCGGTGCCTTCTGCAGCTGCGAGCACGCAGCCGTGAGGCGCGGCCAGTCGTCCGGCGCGAGCTTGCCGGTGCGCAGGCGCTGCGACTCGACCCTGCCCTCGGAGCACATCAGGCGCTGCGTCACTTCCGACTTCGACATCTCGAGTGTGAACAGCGCGACCGGCTTCTCGTGACGCACGGCAACGTTTGCCGCCATGCACAGCGCGAGCGCCGACTTTCCCATCGACGGGCGCGCGGCGACGATGATCAGGTTGCCCGGCTGGAAGCCGGAGGTGAGCCGGTCGATGTCCTTGAAACCGGAAGCTGTGCCCGTGACGTCCTCACCGGCCTCCATCAGCAGCGTGATGCGCTCGAACGAATCCTTCAGCAGTTCGTCGATGTGCGTGAACTCGCCGGAGACGCGCTGCTGCGACAGGTCGAACACGATCTGCTCCGCCTGGTCGACGAGCTCGACGGTTTCTCCCGGCCGCTCGAAGCCGAGGCGCGCGATGTCGTTTCCGGCGCGAATGAGCCCGCGCAGCGTGGCCATCTCGTGGACGATGCGCGCGTAGTGCGCGGCGTTCGACGCAGCCGGCACCAGCGCCGCCAGTTCGTGCACACGATCGGAGCCGCCGACCTGGTCGAGCGTGCTCAGCCGGTCGAGCTCGTCGACGACGGTGATCGCGTCGACCGGCTCGCCACGGCCGTACAGGCCGATGATCGACCGATAGATGTTGCCGTGGCTCTCCCGGTAGAAGTCGGAAGCGTCGACGATCTCCGAGACGGCGCCAATTGCGCCCGAGGAGATCATCATTGCGCCGAGGACGGACTCCTCCGCATCCAGGTTCTGGGGCGGGATAGGGGCCGCGGCGAGTGCCTGCGCCGGGGTTGCCATGCGCTTCGTAGTCAAGCCGCGACCGGTCCAATCCTCAACGTGTGCATATCTCCTCCTGGAGTGCCGCCGAAATCAGCTGAGCAGGGAAAAGGGAACGCATGTTCCCGTTCGGATCGGACGGCGCGGTGGACAAGACACCCGCTCGGAGCGGGGTATTTCCACCGAAATCCACAGCCCGTGGACGGTCTGTGGAACACCTGTGGGTCAATCTGTCCACAGGCCCGTGGAGAGCCTGTGGAAGACAGGGCTGTGCCCTTGGAGAGCTAGACCTCGGTGTCGTCCGGCTCCGGAGCCTCGGCCGCTTCGGCCTCGACTTCGGGCTCCTCGGCCTCTTCGACGGCCGCAGCTTCGATCGCCGCTGCCTCGAGGGCGGCCGCCTCGGCGTGCTGCCGCTCGGCCTCCGCTGCCTCGGCAGCTTCCGCCTCCGCCGCCGCCTGCTCGAGAGCCGCCAGCTCTTCCTCGGCGGGGAGCTCCTGGCCCTCCGGAGCAACCGCGAGCTTCAAGTCGGCGGTCACGTCCTGGAAGACGTCGACGGGCACCGTGTAGCGGCCGACGCGCTTGATCGTCTGCATCTGCAGCTTGCGCCGGTCGATGCGGATCTTCTCTGCCTCCCACAGCCGGTCGGCGACGTTCGTCGGGGTGACCGAGCCGAACAGCGACCCGGTCGGGCCGGCGTTCATGTCGAAGCGAAGCTCGAGCTTCTCGATGCGATCTGCGATCGCGCGTGCTTCGTCGATCGACTTCGCCTCGTGCTGCGCACGCTGTGCGTCGCGCTTCTGCAGCTCCTTCACGAGCGCAGGCGTCGCGACGTCGGCAAGGCCGCGCGGTAGCAGGTAGTTGCGCGCGAACCCGCGCGCGACGCTCACAACTTCGCCGCGCAGCCCAGTGCCGTCGACGTCTGCCTTGAGGATGACTTCCATTACTTGTCGCCGACGTACGGCAGAAGCGCGATCTCGCGTGCGCGCTTCACAGCCACAGCGACCTGGCGCTGGTGGCGGCGGCACGCGCCGCTGATCCGCCGCGAGCGGATCTTGCCGCGCTCCGACACGTAGCGCCGAAGCTCGTTGATGTTCTTGTAGTCGACCTCGTCAACGTGTGTCTTGCAGAAGAAGCACGACTTGCGCCGGCCGGGACCGGTCGGTGCCATGCGCTTCCTGCTCGACGTGCGGTCGCCGTCTCTCTTCTGTGCCAAAGCTATTGCTCCTTAGAACGGAATGTCATCGTCGGATGCCGTGAAGTCGGCGTCGCTGCCGGACGCCGCGCCTGCCGGCACGAACTGGTTGCCCTCGCCGCCGCCGCCGCTGCCGCCGGCACCGTCGCCGCGGCCGCCGAGGAACTGCACCGTGTCGGCGATGATCTCGACCGCCTGGCGCTTGGTGCCGTCCTGCGCGTCCCATTCGCGCCACTCGAGACGGCCGTCGATCGCGACCGGGCGTCCCTTAGCGAGGTACTGCGCGCAGTTCTCGCCCTGGTTGCCCCAGACCGTGATGTCGAAGTAGTTCGGCTTCTCGGTCCACTGGCCGGTGGCCGAGTCCTTACGGCGCGTGTTCACGGCCAAGCGAAGGCTGCAAACCGCCATTCCGCTCGGGGTGTGGCGCAATTCCGGATCCTTGGTCAGGTTCCCGACCAGGACGACGCGATTGATATTTGCCATCTGCTTTCGCTCCTCTCCAGCGTGAGTAGCCCAGGCTACTCCGTCGCCTCGTCGGAGTCATCGGAGCCTCGGGACGAGGCCGGTGCGGCCGCGGGAAGCGGCGCAGGGGCCTTGGTGTGACCGCCTTTCACGCGGTTGACCGCGAGGTGGCGGATCACGCCGTCCGTGATCTTGAGGACGCGCACGATCTCGGCGAGCGTCTCCGCGGACGCCGAGAACAGAAGCAGGTGGTAGATGCCTTCGCCCTTGTGGTCGATCTCGTAGGCGAGGCGGCGGCGCCCCCACGGTTCGTGGCCGTCCCAGCTTCCGCCTGAGGCCTCGACGGCCTCGCGGACGCGCTGGACGATCTCGTTACCGCGCTCTTCTGTGAGCTCGGGGTTGAGCAGCAGCATGATCTCGTACTCGTTCATCGCCCGAGGTCTCCTTCCAATTCGACAGGCTTCCCATGGACTGAAGCGGCCTCACCCCGTTGACGCCGCCTCGGGTGGCCGGCGCGACGGGTGTGGCGAGAAGCGGCGGAACAGTAGCATCCGTGAGGTGAAACGGTTGCTTGCCGTCATCGTCGGGGGATTCGGGCTGCGGGTGCTGCTGCGCCGACGGTTGCGAGCCGCAGCGGTTCCCGAGCCGGCCGACGAGCTCCGCGCGAAGCTCGCCGAGACGCGTTCGGACGAGCCCGAGGCGTCCGCGAACGGCGCTGCGTCCAACGACTCGGTCGACAGCCGTCGCGCCGACGTGCACGACCGTGCGCGCCGCGCAATCGACGAGTTACGCGACTAGAAAAGACTCGATATCGGCGAGCAGGTAGGCGCGCTCGTCCTCGGTCAACCCGCGCAGCGGCCCGCGGACGTCTTCTTTCATCGGCACGCCACGCGCGGCGACGATCGCCTTCAGGGCGGCGTGCCGTGGATAGCGGTCGACCGTTGCGCGTAGCTCGCCCGCTTGTGTTGACTCACCACTCGCGACCGCGGCCGCGACGACTTCCGGGAACGCCGACGCAAGCGCCGACACTGCGCCGGCCGCGCCGTTTGCCAAGCCGTCGCCGATCAGCGACTCCGCGCCGATGAAGACGTCGAGGCCTTCGATCAGGTACGGCGTGACCTTCGCGAACGGCGCGTCGCTCACCTTCAGCCCGGCGAGGTTCGGCACCGTCTCGCGCAGGCGGTCGATCACGCGCACTGGGACCGCGTAGCCGGAGGCGCGCTCGAACTCGTAGACGTAGAACGGCAGCGGTGCGCATGCATCGGCTGCAGCGTGGAAGTGGGCCAGGATCGCGTCGTCGTCGAGCACGAAGTAGGGCGGGCCGATCACGGCGACGCCGGCGACGCCTTTCTCCTTCGCGTGTGCGGCGAGGGCGACCGTGTCGGCGGTCGTCTGCGCGCCGCAGTGCGCGATCACCGGCAGTGATTCGGCGGCGAACAGGTCGATGACCTGCGCGCGCTCGCGGACGTCGAGCAGGATCCCTTCGCCGGTGGTGCCGAGTGCGAGCACGCCGTCGGCGCCGTGGTCGCGTAGGAACTCGACATACGGCGCGAACGCCGCGTCGTCGATGGCGCTGCCGCCGTCCTTGAGAGGAGTCAGTGCAGCGGGGATGGTGCGAGCCATTGCCGTGATCCTATCGTCCTTGACACATAGTGACGCTAGGTATAGCGTCCCGAGGTATGAAGGCAGAGCACCTGAAGGGCCATCTCGACTCGCTGATCCTCGGCACGCTCGGCGCAGGCCCTGCGCACGGCTACGCGGTGATCGAGGAGCTGAAGCGGCGCAGCGCAGGCGCGTTCGACCTCGCGGAAGGCACCGTATATCCGGTGCTGCACCGGCTCGAGGCCGAGGGTCTGCTTGCGAGCGCGTGGACGACGGCGTCCGGGCGGAAGCGGCGCGTCTACCGGCTGACGCGTCGCGGCCGCACGGCCCTCGACGGCAGCCGTCGCGAGTGGCAGGCATTCGCGCACGCGGTCGAGGCGGTGCTCGCATGAGCTATGCCGGTGAACTACGCGACGAGCTCGCGCGCACAGGTATCCGCGGCGCGCACGCCGAGCGCATCGTCGCCGAGTTCGAAGATCATCTTGCGTGCGATCCCGAAGCGCAGCTCGGTGCGCCGCGCGAGGTCGCGGAGCGCTTCGCATCCGAATTGCGCGTTGTGCGCACACGGCGTGCAACTGTCGGCGCGTTCCTCGCGCTCGCGCTGTGCGGGGTGGTGTTCCTCGTGGTTGTGGCGACGCACGGGAGGGCCGGCGGCTCGCCGTGGTCTGCGCTGGCGGCGATCGCCTGCGCGCAGATCGCGCTTGTCGCAGGCCTGCTGGCGCTGATGCGCGGGCTGCGTGCGCGGTCGGCGGGCGACCTGCGTGTCGCACAGCGCAGAGCGATCGTCGCGCTACTCGCAGGCGCCGGTGTTGCTCTCGGGCTTGCCGGCGTCGGCGCGTATGCCGGGTTGGTCGCGCTTCCAGGACTCGTGCTCGCGGCGCGCGTGTTGCGACGCGCCGCGGCGATCACGCCCGACGGCGAGGCGCGCGGGCTCGAAGCCGACCTCCCGTTCCCGCGCGTGACGCTCACGCTGCTCGGCGCGTCGGTCACGGGCGTCGTTCTGTTGCAGGGTGTCCTCGGCGAGAAGTCGGTGCAGGAGGGATTGATCCGCGCGGGCGTCGAGGGCGTTGGCCTCACGCTCGGCGTGTTGCTGCTCGGCCGACCGCTCGCGCTCCGAACTAGCCGGGCGCGATAACCGGGTAGACGCCCGGAATCGCCTTCGCGTTGACGAAGTACGGGGCGTCGCTCGTCACGTCGCTGCCGTTGCCGAGGACATAGCCGCCTGTCAGCTCCCAGCCCGCCGGCAGCGTGCACGTGAGGTAGTAGCGGCCGACCTGTTCCGCTGTTGGGACAGACGTTTCGGCGAACGGTGCCCAGTAGCCGGACGCGTAGGCGTCCCAGCTCGCGAACACCGTCGTCTCGGTGGACTGCCACGCGCCCGGATCGGTCTGCCAGACGCTGTAACAGGCGAACGCGGAATCGGTCTGCGCGCGTGCACTCTGCGCCGCGACGACAGCGCAAAGCACAACGGCGACGAGCGCGACACGTTTCATCGCCCTCAGATTCCCGCGGACTACGCGGTCGAAACGAAGCGCCCGTCGACCAGCTCCCACACGCGATCCGCGTACGCCGCAGCGCTCTCGTCGTGGGTGACGACGAGGCACGTGGTCCCTTCGGCTGCCGCCGCGGTGATCAGGTCCCAGCTTCGCGCAGCCGAGCGCGCATCTTGGTGTGACGTCGGCTCGTCGGCGAGTAGGAGTTGCGGCCGCAGCACGACCGCACGGCCGAGCGCCGAGCGCTGCTGCTGGCCGATCGAAACCTCGGCGGGCGTGCGGTCGCCGAGCTCGTTCAAACCGAGCCGCCCAAGCAGCTCGTCGACACGTGCGTGGTCCCAGGCGCCCCCGACGCGCGACGGGAGCCCGACGTTCTCGGCGATCGACAGCTCGGGCAGCAAACCGAAGCGCTGCGGTACGTAGCCCACCGACGACCACGCCGTTGTCGCGACCCCGGTCTCGCCCGAGTCGGCGGCGAGCCAGCCGCCGAGGATCATCAGCAGCGTCGACTTGCCCGAGCCGGAGCGGCCGAGGATCACGCCGATCTCGCCTGGCTCGAGGTCGAGCGAGACGTCGTCGACTGCGAGTGTCTCGCCGTAGTGCTTCGTGATGCCGCGCGCGTGTAGGCCTGCGCTCTGCACCTGTTCCGCGACGTGCGGCGAAGCGTGCGGCTCGCTCCAGTGTGTCGTCAGCTCGACGACGGTGTCGGAACCGGCGACGAAGTCGTGGTCGTGCGTCGCGACGACGACGGTCGCGCCGCTGCTCGCGGCCTTGCGCAATTCCTCGAGCACGTGTGAAGCGATTTCGCGGTCGAGCTCGGCGGTCGGTTCGTCGAGCAGCAGCACCGGCGTCCGTCGTGCGAGCGCCACTGCGAGCGCAGCGCGCGCCTGCTCGCCGCCGGAGAGTTGTGTCGGCCGCGCGTCGAGGCGGTCGGCGAGCCCGAACGGCTCGAGCACCACACCGCCGTCGCCGTGCGGGAAGTGGTCGCGCAGCCGAAGGTGCGATACGAGATTCGCCGGGCCGCGTTGTGCGACGTACGTCACGACCGTGCGCCGGTAGTCGCGCAACGCGTGCGCGCCGAGCGTTGTGATCGTGCGGCCGCCGACGTCGATGCTGCCGCCGCTCGGGATGTCCACGCCGGCGAGCAGGCGTAGCAGCGTCGACTTGCCGCAACCCGACGGGCCGACGAGCGCATTGAGCGCGCCTGGTGCGAGCGCCGCGTCGAACGGATGCAGCGCTTCGATCGTCCCGCTCGGCGTCACATAGACGCGGCGCAGGTCGTGGCAGACGATTTCAGGCAACGCGCAGCTCCTCGGCGACGCTGCCGCGGCGCGCAAGCGCGACGGCGACGGCTCCGAATGTCGCAGCAACGACCGCGGCCACGGCGCAGACCCAGAGCAGCGTCGTCCACGGAAAGACGACGGCGGTGCCCGGTGCGTACTGCGGCAGCGGGTCGACGTGGGGCACGACGAGTCGTGCGGCGCCGATCGCGACGAGCTCGCCGCCGATGCACGCTGCTCCCGCAATCGCCGACGCTTCGAGCGCGAGCGTCACCACGTCCGTCCAGGCAGGCACGCCCATGCGACGCAGCAGCGCCGACGCGAGCCGCTGCTCGCGCTGCCGCGCCTGCAGATAGAGCAGCAAGCTGGCCAGCGCGAGGACGATGGCTGCGATACCGATCGCGCGCAGGTAGCGGTAGCTGCGCGCGGCGGCGACGACGGACTGGTTGTCGCGGATGAAGGACAGCGTCGTCAGGAACGACGGCCGCAGGTTCGAACGCGCAAGTGCGGGCTCGAGCACGCGCGGATCGCCGCGCGCCCAGATGACGGCGCCTGCCGCCGGTCCGGGATCGGCGACATGGTGGAACTTCGCAACCGCGTGGAAACGTTTCGCGTCGACGAGCACGGCGGGCCAGCCGCCGATCGCGCCGGGGATCGGTGCGCGTGCGACGACCCGAACGGGAATCGAGACGCCTTGGTCGTCGATCGACTTCACGCTCGGGAAGTCCGGGCTCGCAATCACCGGCAGCACACCCGGCGGCGCTGTTGCGCGCGCGAGCTTGGGCAGTCGCGTGCGCGGATCGTCCGGCCAGTTGCCCCAGATGAGCACCTTGGCGAGCTCGGCGGGATCGCCGGCGACGACGACCACACCTTGACCGTCTTGCACGGTTACTTCGGTCGAGTCGACCTGGGCGGTCGTCGCCGGGAATGGGAACGGGTCGTAGATCCGCTCGGTGGGGTCGATCAGTCCTTGCGCGTCGCTGCCGTTGCCGATGTACGCCTTCTCGGCGGCGCTGCGCTGAAGCGACGACGACAGCGTCTGCGCGTAGCCGTACACGGCGAATGCGGTGGTTGCGCTCACCGCGACGGCGATCAGCAGTCCGCGCGCAGCGGCGATTCGGCGCAGCAGGAGAAAGAGCGAGAGTGCGGTGTCGGTGCCGCGCCGGTGCGTGGCGCGTCGTGTTGCGCGTGCTGCGAGCCCCGCGAGCGCGGCCGCGGCGACCGCGGGCAAGAGGAAGACGACGAGCCGCGGATGGCTGTTGCCATGCGCATCTTTCGCGAGCGCCGAGCCCGACAGCAGCAGACCGACGAGCGCACCCGCCGCGGCGAGCGGCACGATCTCCCACGGAACAACGCGCAGGCGGCCGAACCGTGTTTTGTGTGGGAGGCGCGGAAACGACGCGCACGCGACGAGCGCGAGCAGTGCGACCGCTGCGGCGGCCGCTGCCAGTGAGTGAAATGCCCCGGCGACGACCGTCCCGTGATCGAGTGTCCCTGCGGGCGCGAACAGCGTGAGCGCCGCGATCGCGCCGCCGTAACCCGCGCCGAGCCCGATGACGCCCGGAAGCAACGCTTCGACCGAGGTGCGCAGCGCGAACGACCACGGCGCCTCGCCGCGCGCGAACAGCAGCTGCACTTCGTCGATGCGACGGCGCACGAGGAACACGCCTGCTGCAGCGGCGACCAGTGCCGCAATGGCAAGCGCCGCGGCCGAGAGCAGCGCGATCGTCGTCGCTAGCTCACCGACCTGACGATCCGCGATCAACAACGCGGCGGAGATCGACGAGCCGGTCTGTTTCGGCGCGAGCTCGCGCCCGAGTTGGTCATACGTGTGCGCGAGATGCTCCGCGTCGACGTACGTGATGTTCGTCGGATCGACCGGGTACTCGAACCTGTTCTCGACGTACCGCTGGTTCAGCGCTTTCGCGACATGCAGGAACGTGCGCTCGGGCATCAGCACGAACGTCGGCAGCGGCGAGTCGTTCGGGTTGCGCGTCGAGATTTCCTGGACCCAGTTGGCCCAGTACGGATTCTGGAAGTCGGCGTCGAGTGCCCGGTAGACGCCGGCGATGCGTAGGTGCACCGTCGG
>DASUKC010000099.1:0-18476 GCA_036278975.1 Gaiellaceae bacterium | reverse complement strand
GGCGGACGCGACGATCACGTACCGGCTGATCGTCAAGGAGGTCGCGGCGAAGAATGGCGTCTACGCGACATTCATGCCGAAGCCGCTGTTCGGCGAGAACGGGTCGGGCATGCACACGCATATGTCGCTGTTCACCGGCGGGCGGAACCGCTTCTTCGACGGCGACGACGCGCATCACCTGTCGCCGGAAGGCAAGCAGTTCATCGCGGGCCTGCTGCGTCACGCGCGCGAGCTGTCGGCGGTGTTCGCGCAGTGGGTGAACTCGTACAAGCGGCTGGTGCCGGGCTTCGAGGCGCCGGTGTACGTGGCGTGGTCGCAGCGCAACCGTTCGGCGCTGATTCGCATCCCGCTCTACAAGCCGGGGTCGGAGCAGGCGACGCGCGCGGAAATTCGTTGCCCCGATCCGGCGTGCAATCCGTACCTCACCTTTGCAGCGCTGCTGCACGCGGGGCTCGAGGGAATCGAGAGGGGCTACGAGTTGCCGGCTCCGATGGAGACGAACCTGTACCACCTGACGCCGGAAGAGCGCCGCGCCCAGGGAATCGTCTCGCTGCCGGAGTCACTCGGCGAGTCGATCGACGAGTTCGCCGGCTCGGAGTTGATGCGTCGCGCGTTCGGCGACCACATCTTCGACAACTACGTGAAGCTCAAGCGCACGGAATGGGACGAGTACCGCGTGCAGCTCACGCAGTGGGAGCTCGACCGCTATCTCGGCGTCTTGTAGACAAACCTAGTGCCAGGCACTGAAGGTGCCTGGCACCTAAAGGTGCTACGTGCTCTTGCGCGCCGAATTCAGTGCCAGGCACTGAGGGTGCCTGGCACCTAAAGGTGCTACGTGCTCTAGCGCGCCGAATTCAGTGCCAGGCACTGAGGGTGCCTGGCACCTAAAGGTGCTGCGCCCTGTTCTTACAGGAACGTGCGCACGGCTTCGCGCTCGACGCGCAAGCCGATCACCTTCGCGCCGTCGTCGACCTGCTCGATCGACTCGACGGGCACGAGGCGGCGGCGGCGTGAAAGCCAGCCGCTGCGAACAGAGAGCGCATCCGGCTTCTCGGGCGAGGTGCCGTACATCGGGCACTCGACCGTCCCCACCAAACGACCCGAGGCGTCGGCGACGACGAACCCGGCGGTGCGGCGGAGATCGATAGCGAGGGCGCTCATCGGTTCGAACCTATTCCCCGTCTGCGAGGAATCTCCCTCGGGCGAAGTAAATGTTTTGTTTGGGCCGCTAGGAGCGGTGGACCACGTTGAAAGTTGCGCCCACCGACGGTTTCTGCATAAGCCCCTGCTACGCGGCAGTTCTTGCGCGGCGGCGCTGGACGAGGACGGCAACCAGCGTGACAGCGGCTAGCTCGATGAGCCCTTGGAGGATTCCGTCGAGGGTGATGATTCGACGCCCGCTAATCCAGGTGACGCCGCCTCCGTATGCGCCCACTCCGATGTATCCGGGATTTGAGGTATTCGGAGGCAGGTGCGCTGTGAGCGCGTCGAGGGTGCCAGCGATGCCGTGGGCGAGTTGGTACAGCGACCAGCCGAACCCAATAGCGAGCGCGAGCGTGACCAGTGACGTATCGCGGATCAGCTTCTCTAGGTCGTCTCTCATGCCGACGAGCGTAGGACGGCGGTCGGCTGGCGAGCTACGCGGCGCGTGTCATGTCTCGATGTATGTCTGAGCGGTCGCGCAAACGCCCCGCTGACGTGAACCAACCTTTACGTCGAAACTAGCCCGCTACCGCGCTAGGACCATTTCCCGCTCATTGCGAGCCAGGCGATGGCCAGCAAGAGCAGGTAGATCGAGCAGAGCGCGGCCGTGATCTGGCCGGCGCGGGCTTTGCCGCTCCGCTTCCACCAGAAGGAGACGCCGAGCGCGGCGAGCAGGAGGACCACGCCGAAGTCGAGCGCGACGTGCCCGATGTTGATCCACGTCGCGTTCGAGTTCTCGAGATGTTCCTTGCTGGCGATCCAATTGGCGCCCGCGAATCCGACCACCCAGCCCGGGACCGCGACGAGCAGCGAGCTGAACGCGGCGCGCGAACGGCCGGCCCGGGCCAGCACCAGCGCGGCGAGGACGGCGCCGAAGAGCCACATCACCCCGAGCACATGCAGGAAGAGCGGGAAGTTCCAGGCGCCTGGGCGGATCGCGGCGATCACTGGCCGGGCTTCCAGATCATGAGGACGAGGATTGCGAGGAGCGCCACGCCTGCGGCGTAGGACATCGCGGTGCCGACGGGATCGCGCAGCATCGCGCGCAGCTCGTCGTTCGGCAGGTCGCCTGCGGCCGCATGCTGCTCGGCCATCACGCGCGCCTTCTCCTGGTGCTCGCCGCCGCGCTGGCCGAAGAAGCCGGCGACCACCCAGAGCACGAGCGCTGCCCAGATCCAGCCGGCGCCGATGCCGTAGCCGGCGTTATGCCAGAGCCAGATGCCGAAGATGAGCGTGCCGGCGATGCCGACGAACATCAGCGGCAGGACGCGCCGGATCAGCCGGAGATACAGGGCGGCGTCGCTCGGCTTGGACGACGTGATCGCGAGGACGTAGAGGATCGACGCGGCGACCGCGGCCCCGACATAGAAGAAGGCAGCCGTGATGTGGAATGTGAGCAGCCACTCGTACGTGTTCACGGCACGAGCGTACGCTTTCGAACGGATGGAAGCTCGCGACAGGCATCTGAAGCTGCTCACGGACACGATCGAGGCTGTCAATTCGACGCTCGATCTCGACGAGGTGCTTGCACGCGTTGCCACGAAGGTCGCCGAGGCGCTCGAGGCGGATGCGTGCTTCGTCTACCTCTACGACGAGCGTGCGGACGAGCTCGTATTGCGCGCGACCGAGGGCACGCCGATCGACGAGATGTCGCGCCGCCCGCGCATGCGCACCGGTGAGGGCATCACCGGCTCGGCGGCGGCGGAGCGCGCGCCGGTGATGCTCGAGTCGCAGGCGCATCTCGATCCGCGCTTCAAGCACTTCCCGAACCTGCCGGAGGACGAGTACGAATCGATCCTCGCCGTGCCGATCCTCACGCGCGACGGCGCGCTGGAGGGCGCGCTCAACATCCGCACGCTGAAGGCACGGCAGTTCGAAGACGGCGAAGTGGAGTTGCTGCTCGTGATCGCCGCTCAGGTCGCGCAGTCGATCGAGCACGCGAAGTTGTATGCCGAGGCGCAGCGGCGTGTGCATGAGCTCGAGGCGCTTGCGCGCATCTCGGAAGCGGTGTCCGAGTCGTTGTATCTCGAGGAATCACTCGAGGCGATCGTGAAGACGACGATGGAAGCGCTGGGCGCAACCGGTGCAGCGCTCGTGCTCGACGACGGTCGCATCGCGTGGCCGGAAGGTGTTGCGTCGACGCATGCGATTCGCCAGCCGTTGCGCTGGCGCGGCCGGCAGATCGGCGAGCTGGTCGCCGACCGCGAGACGCCGTTCTCGGAGATCGAGGGCGAGCTGCTCACCTCGATCGCGACGCATGCCGCGGTTGCGCTCGAGCACGGGCGCGCAGTGCTGCGCGGCGTGCTCGCGCAAGAGATCCACCACCGCGTAAAGAACAACCTGCAGACCGTGGCGTCGCTGCTTCGCCTGCAGGCGCGCTCGGCGGACACGATCGATCCGCGCGAAGCGCTCGAGCATTCGGTGAACCGCATCCTTGCGATCGCCGCAGTGCACGAGCTGCTCACCGAGCGTCGCGACGAAGATGTCGACCTCGCCGACCTGATCGGCCGCTTGCGCTCGATGCTCGTGCAGGGTGTCGGCGCCGGCAAAGAGGTGGCGGAGCAGCTCGAGCCCGTTTCGCTGCCCGGCGCGCGCGCGACCGCGCTTGCGCTCGTCTTCGCGGAGCTGCTGCAGAACGCGCTCGAGCACGGCGGTAACAAAGTGCGCGTCGAGCTCGCGCGGCGAAACGGCGACGTCGTGCTCGCAATCGCCGACGACGGCGCCGGCCTGCGCGACGGCCCCGACGGCACGGGGCTGTCAATCGTGCGTGCGCTCGTGCGCGACGAGTTGCGCGGCTCGCTCGAGCTCGAGTCCGACGGCGGCATGCGCGCCGTCGTCGTCTTCCCGGCTTAAGCGCTCTGGTCGTCGAACGAGAAGTGGAAGTGGTCGCCGTGGGCGTGGACGCCCAACACCTGGTCGGCCAGCGCCTCGGCGGAAGCGGCGTCGAGGAACACCTTGGCCCCGTCGCGCTCGACGGTCTGGTCGCCCTCCTGGGCCTCCGTCGCGTCGGTCAGCTCGAGCTCCAGCTCGCCGTCGACCTCCTGCCCGGTGATGCGGAGCGCCCCCATTTCACGCAGCACGTCGACTGCTTCGTCGCTGATCTGCAGCATCGTGAGACTGTATAGGCCATGCGCATCCTGATCGCCGAGGACGAGACCATCATCCGACTCGATCTGCGCGACCTGCTCGAGCGCGCCGGTCACGAGATCGTCGCCGAGGCGCGCGACGGCGAAGAAGCGGTCGCGCTCGCACGCAGCGAGCAGCCCGAGCTCGCGATCCTCGACGTGAAGATGCCGAAGCTCGACGGCATCGACGCCGCGCGCACGATCATGAGCGAGCGCCCGATCCCGATCGTGATGCTGACCGCCTACGGTCAGGACGAGCTCGTCTCGCGCGCCGTCGAAGCCGGCGTGTTCGGCTACCTCGTCAAACCGTTCCGCGAGCAGGACCTGATGCCTGCGCTCGCCACCGCGCGCGCCCGCTACGAGGAGCTCAGCGCCGTACGCGAAGAGGTCGAGACGCTCGAAGAGGCGCTCGCGGCACGCAAGGCGATCGAGCGTGCGAAAGGCCTTCTCATGCAGAAGGAGAACCTGAGCGAGCAGGACGCGTTCGCGCGGCTGCGCAAGGCGAGCCAAATCTCGGGCAAGCCGTTGAAGGTCGTCGCCGAAGCCGTGATCGCAACACTGACCACCGAATGACGCAGACGCTCACACCGCCGAGAGTGAAGCCGCGCCGCACGACGGGCAGCGGCACCGGCGACGCCTGGCGCGTGATTGTGCTGAACGACGACCACAACACCTTCGAAGGCGTCGCCTTCGCGCTTGCGCAAACCGTTCCCGGCGTCGACTACGAACGCGGCATGGCGCTCGCCAACAAGATCCACACCACAGGGCAGGCGATCGTCTGGTCTGGGCACCGCGAAGCGGCCGAGCTGTACCACGCCGAGCTCGAGACGTTCGGACTCACCCTCGCGCCACTTGAACGCTGACGCTCTTCAGGGAATCGACCGCGTCTTCGCGGCGTTTCGCGGCGGCGATCCGCGTGCGCTGTTCGAAGTGATTGCGGAAGATGCGGTGTGGATCGTCAACGGCACCGTTCCCGTCGCGCAGGAATACGCCGGTCGCGACCGGATCTTCGAGCTCTTTCGCGAGACGCGCCGGCTCACCGACGGCACGTATCTGAGCACGCTCAGGTGGAAGCTCGCCGACGACGAGCACGCGTGCGCTGTCTACCGCGCGACCGGCAAGCGGCTCGGTCGCCAGCTCGACATCGACCAGGTTTTGCTGATCGACCACGTCGACGGCATCTGGCAGAAGATCGTCGCGATCCCGAGCGACCCGCCTGCGTTCGAGCACTTCTGGGCCTTATGAGAATTGGCATTCAGCTGCCGGAGGTGGAGCGCGTCGTCCGCCGTGACGAGCTCGCGGCGATGGCGAGGGCCGCGGAAGAGGTTGGCTTCGACTCGCTCTGGGTCGGCGACCACTTGCTCTACCGCGGCGACGGTCGCGGCGAGCGCGGGCCGTGGGACTGCTTCACCACGCTCGCGTGGCTTGCGGGGATCACGAACCGCGTCGAGCTCGGGCCGCTCGTTGCGTGCACCGCGTTCCACCCGCCGGGTGTGCTCGCGCGCATGTTCGCCGGGCTCGACGAGGTGTCGGGCGGCCGCGCGGTCGCAGCAGTCGGCGCGGGCTGGAACACAACGGAGTTCCAGGCGTTCGGGCTGCCGTTCGACCATCACGTCTCGCGCTTCGAAGAAGCGTTCACGATCATCCGGCTGCTGCTCGACGGCGAACGCGTGACGTTCCATGGGCGCTT
Organism: Gaiellaceae bacterium; assembly: GCA_036278975.1. GTDB lineage: Bacteria > Actinomycetota > Thermoleophilia > Gaiellales > Gaiellaceae > PALSA-600. The sequence continues at coordinate 12,458 of DASUKC010000099.1, read as the reverse complement.
CCACTCCGTCGACGATGCAGTGCTGTTGCCGCCACCCGCACGCCGGCCGCGCCTGATGATCGGTGCGAACGCGTCGCGCATGCTCGCGATCACGCTGCCGCACGTCGACGCGTGGAACACGTGGTTCACGCCGTACGGCAACACCGTCGAAGGCTTCGCGCAGAACAATGCGCAGATCGACGAAGCTGCAGAGCGCGCAGGACGAGACCCGCGCGAGATCTTTCGCAGCGCGTGCGTCCTGACCGAGATCGGGCACAGCGGCGAGCGCCCGCGCGACGTGCCCGCGGTGCCGGTCGGCCGGCTACCCGATCATCTGCGCGCGCTCGGTGAAGCGGGCGCTGACGAGGCGATTCTCGTCGCCGACCCGATCAGCGAGGAGTCGATCCGCGAGCTGGGCGCTCGTCTGCGAGCAGTCCCCAGATGAGCAGGTCGACGCGGCGTCCGCGCTCGAAGTTGCGCTTGCGCAGCGTGCCTTCGTAGACGTAGCCGAACCGCTCGGCGATCTTCGGGACGATCTCGTTCTCGGGGAGCGCGGTTAGCTCCATGCGCTCCAGCCCGGCGACGTCGAAACACCAGTCGAGCAGAAGCGCGAGCGCGTGCGACATCACGCCGCGGCCGCGCGCGCTCGGCGCGAGCCAGAAGCCCGTTTCGGCGCGCCGCCAATTCCAGAAGCACGAGTGCAGCATGATCGTGCCGAGGAAGTCGTCCGTCGCCGCGTCCGCGATGACCCACTCGAATACGCGCAGCAGCGGCGGGTCGACCCAGTCGCGCTCGAGCTGGTCGCGCAGCGAGTCCGGTCTCGGGTCGTCCTCGACGCCGAGCATGTTCGCGAGCTCGGGGTCCTCAGCGAACGCGCCGATGTACGCGGCGAAGTCCTTCTCTTCGAGCGGTCGTAGCGTGACGAGGCCGTCGGTGAGGATCGGTGCGCTCACGCGCCCATCAGTGACTCCCAGCGCTGCAGCAATGCCTGCAGATCCTCGCGCGCTTCGCGATGCGCGGCAAGCAGCGCCATGTCCGACCAGTCTTGCGCGAGCTTCGACTCGAGATCGCTGACGCGCTGCTCGGCGCGCGCCACTTCACGCTCGACGAGCTCCAGCGCCGTCGGCTGTGTTTTTGAAGTGCGCGGCTTCGCTGCGCGCTTCGGCTTGGCGGCCTTCTCCTTGGGCGGTGGCGGTGGTGCTGCTGCCTCCGGTTCCTGCGCGCGCACGTAGTCGGCCCAGCCGCCGGCGTACGACGCGACGTTCTTGTCCTCGACGGCGAGCAACCGGTCCGCGACGGCGTCGAGCAGTGCGCGGTCGTGCGACACCAACAACACGGTGCCGGGGAACGCTTCGAGCGCGCGCTCGAGCGACTCGCGCGATTCGAGATCGAGGTGGTTCGTCGGCTCGTCGAGCACGAGGAAATTCGCACCCGAGGCGACGACGATCGCAAGCGCAAGCCGGCGGCGCTCGCCGCCGGACAGCGCGACGACCGGCTTCTCGTGCTCGTCCCAGCCGGAGAAGAGGAACTGCCCGAGCAGCTTCTGCGCCTCTGGCCGCTTCAGCCCGGTACCGGCCATCGCGGCTTCGAGCACCGAGCCGCGCTCGTCGAGCTCCACTTCGTGCTGCGAGAAGTACGCCGCTTCGACGCCGTGCCCGAGCCGCACGACGCCGCCCCTCGCGTCGCGCCGGCCGAGCATCGTCTCGAGCAGTGTCGTCTTGCCGGACCCGTTCGGCCCGACGAGCGCAACGTGCTCGCCACGCTGCACGAAGAACGAAGCACCGTCGAGCAGCTCCTTGTCGCCGGCGCTAACGTCGAGCTCTTCCGCGACGACGACATCGCGGCCCGAGCGCGCCGGCTTGAGGAACTCGAACCCGAGCACGTGCTTCCGACGGTCGGGCGCGAAGACCTGATCCTTCTTGATGCGGTCGATCTGCTTCAGCTTCGACTGCGCCTGCCGCGCCTTCGTGTTCTTGTAACGGAAGCGCTCGACGAACCGCTCGAGCCGCGCGATGCGTTCCGCCTGCCGCGCCGCGGTCTTCGCCTGGTGAATGTCGCGCGCCGCCTCCTCGCGCCGCCACACGTGCCACGCGCCGGGAAAGTAGATCGACTTCCCGTTCTCGAGCTCGAGCACCGCGGTCGTGACCGCTTCGAGGAACCAGCGGTCGTGCGCGACGAGGATCACCGCAGCGTCGAGCGTGCGCAGCATGTTCTCGAGCCACTCGAGCGACTCGATGTCGAGGTGGTTCGTCGGCTCGTCGAGCAGCAGCAAGTCCGGTTGCGACGCGAGCGCGCGCGCCAGCGAGGCGCGTGTCAGCTCGCCGCCGGAAAACGTCGACAGCGGGCGTTCGAGATCGCTGTCGCTGAAGCCAAGCCCGCGCACGACCGACGCCGCGCGGTCGCGCCAGTCGTAGCCGCCGGCATGCTCGAGCCGAGCCTGCGCCTCCGAGTAACGACGGAGCGTCGCGGCGTCGTGTGTGCCGCCCGCCATCGCCGTCTCGAGCCGGCGCAGCTCGTCCTCGACCGCCGCCAGGTCCGAGGTTCCTGCCAGGACGTACTCGCGCAACGGCCGCGGGCTTGCGGCAGGCGGCCGCTGGTCGTGCAGAGCGACTCGCGTGCCCTTTTCGAGCGCCAGCTCGCCGCCGTCAATCGACGTCTCGCCGGCCAGCATTCGCAGCAGAGTGGTCTTTCCGGCGCCGTTCGGACCCGCCAAAGCAAGCCGATCCGAGCGCTCGACCTTGAACGAAACACCGTCAAAGAGCACACTGCCGGATAGCTCCTTGCGGAGAGCTGACGCTATGAGCACCGCCATGGCGTCCAAACTATCTTCCATGCGCTTCGGACTCGGCTCACGCATTCTCCTTGGGGGCGCCATCGTTGTGGCGTTCCTCGTCGCCGAGTTCGTGCTTCTGCTGAACGCGATCGACGCAACCCGCACGGCGACCGCGTCGGAAGAGCGCGCAGGTCAAGCGGCGAGCACGGCGCAGACGCTCGAGAACCTCGTGCTCAAACTCGAGACCGGAGCGCGCGGCTACATCATCACGCGCGACTCGGCGTTGTTGACGCCGTGGACGGAGGCGAAGGCCGCGTTGCCCCGTGTCTCCGCGCAGCTGCTCAAGGAAGATGCCGGCCCGGCCGCCTTGCAGATCGACGCTTCGTGGCGCAATTACGTCGGCACCTGGTCGGAGCCGCTCGTGAATCTCGCCCGCACGAACCCGGCGCAAGCACGCAACCGGTTGACCGAGGCGCGTGCGAACACGCAGGTCGACGCGATCCGGAAGGAGATCGACAGCTACGTGACGTCACGGCAGGTCGCAGTGAACGCCGACAAGCTGAAGGTGCGGCACGGCGAGCACCGGGCGATGCTGATCCTCGTCAGCGGCATCGGCGTGACGTCCGCGCTCTTCCTCGGGCTCGTCGGCTACCTGCTCGGGGCGGCCGTGGTTCCGATTCGCCGCATCGCAGACGCGACCGTCGCGATCGCCTCCGGACATCGCAACGTGCTCGTGCCGGAGAAGGGCGCCGGCGAAGTCGGCCAGCTCGCGGGCGCGTTCAACACGATGTCGCGCTCGCTCGCCGAGCAGCGCCGGTCGCTCGCCTCGCAGAACGTCGACCTCGAGCGTCTCGCGAATGTGCTGCGCGCGGTGCTCGACTCGACCGTGGACGGCATCCTGCTGACGGACGCCGAAGGACACGTGCAGCTTGCGAACCGTCCGCTCACCGAGATGACGCGCAACCTCGGCATGACCTTCGACGGAACGGTCACCGACCGGCTGCTCTCGGTTTCGGATCGCATGAAGGATCCGGACGAGTTCCGCGAGGCGATGTTCGCGCTGCAGGCGAACCCGGAGGCCTCGTCGTTCAACGAGTTCGAAGACACCGTCAACCGGCGCGTCTACCAGGGCTGGACGGCGCCGGTGCGCGACGACCAGGACCTGTTCCTGGGTCGCATCTGGACACTCCGCGACGTGACGGAGCAGCGCGAGCTCGACCGGCTGAAGGACGACTTCGTCGCGACGGTGTCGCACGAGCTGCGCACGCCGCTCACGTCGATGATGGGTTTCCTGCAGATGATTCGCGACGGCGAAGCAGGAGAGCTCAGCCCCGAGCAGGACCGTTTCCTCTCGATCGTGTACCGCAGCTCCGAGCGGCTGCAGCGTCTCGTCGGCGACCTGCTCTTCGTGTCGCGTCTCGACTCGGGCGGGCTGCAGCTGAACCTGCAGCCGGTGTCCGTCGACGAAGTGCTGCGCGAGGCGGCCGAGACGGTGACCGGCATCGTGCGTTCGCACGACCTGACGCTGACGACCGACTTCGCCCCCGTCCCTCCCGTCGACGCTGACCGCGAGCGACTATCGCAGCTGTTCGCGAACCTGCTGTCGAACGCGGTGAAGTTCACGCCGGCGGGCGGACGCATCGTCGCGCGGACGTACGCGGCCGACGGCGCAGTCATCGCCGAGATCGAGGACACGGGCATCGGCATTCCGGAGCTCGAGCAGGAGCGCCTGTTCCAGCGCTTCTTCCGTTCCTCGACCGCGCAGGCGCAGGCGATTCCCGGCACCGGCCTCGGGCTCGTGATCTCGAAGGCGATCGCGGAGGCGCACGGCGGCGAGATCCGTGTTCGCTCGGAGCCGGGCTCGGGAACCTGCTTCAGCGTGGCGCTCCCACTAGACTCGATGATCTTGTGATCGCGGTTATCGGCGGCGGCCTGGCGGCCGCGAAGCTCGTTGAGGGTTACCGCGATGCGGGCGGCACCGACGCGATCACCATCTATTCCGGCGACGAGCACGGGCCGTATCATCGGCCGCCGCTCTCGAAGCGGCTGTTGCGCGGAGAGATGGAAGCGCAAGACGCGCTCGTCCATCCGCACGAGTGGTACGGCGAGCAGAACGTCGACCTTCGTCTCGGCGAACAGGTCAACTCGCTTGAAGAGCTCAGTGCCGACACCGTGGTGATCGCGACCGGAGCGCGTCCGCGCGAGCTCGGTCACCTCCACCAATTTCGCACGATTGACGATTCGTTGGCTGTGCGCCGCCGTGCCGGAGAAGTCAAGACGGCGACAGTCGTCGGCGGCAACTTCATCGGCTGTGAAGTCACCGCGTCGCTGACGCAGCTCGGCGTGACGGTCACGCAGTGCGTGCGCGAGCCGCTGCTCTTCGGGATCCTGCAAGCGGAGCCTCTGTCCGAGTCGCTCGCCGCGACGTATCGCGAGAACGGCGTCGACCTCCGGCTCAACTGGAACGAGGATCCGCCGCCCGCCGACCTGATGGTGGCCGGCATCGGCGTCATCCCGAACACGGAGCTCGCGAAAGACGCAGGCCTTGAGGTGCGGAGCGGCGTCGTCGTCGACGAGCGCTTCGCGACCGCGCGCCCAGGCACATACGCGATCGGCGACGTCGCCGAGTTCTTCGACCCGGTCTTCGGCAAGCACCGTCGTATCGAGCACTGGTCGAATGCCGCGTACCACGGCACGACGCTCGGCCGCATCCTCGCCGGCGAGTCCGAGAGCTACGACATCGTCTCGGCGTTCTTCTCGGAGGAGTTCGGACGGTCGTTCCGCTACTTCGGAGACGCGTCGGGCCACGACTCGACGGTGCTGGAGGGCGATTTCGGCGAGGGCCGGGCGGTGTACCGGTTCCTGCGGAACGGGGGCGTTGTGGCCGCGGCGACGATGGGCCTCGAGGGCCACGAGGAAGACGCCCTGAAGGAAGAGATCAAGGCGGGAGCAGCAGCCAACCGCTAGGAGTTACCCTCGCTAAGGAAACCAAGCGAGGAGGAGCGTTGGCGAAGGACATCGAGCAGCTCTCCATCGACACGATCCGCACGCTGTCGATGGATTCGGTGCAGCAGGCGAACGCCGGGCATCCCGGTACCGCAATGGCGCTCGCGCCGATCGCGTACCTGCTCTACCGCGAGGTCCTGCGCCACAACCCTGCGAACCCGCACTGGCCGGACCGCGACCGCTTCGTGCTCAGCGCCGGCCACGCCTGCATCCTCCAGTACTCGGCGCTGCATCTCGCCGGCTACAACCTCTCGCTCGAAGAGCTCAAGCGTTTCCGCCAGTGGGAATCGGCGACGCCGGGTCATCCGGAGTTCCGCCACACGGACGGGATCGAAGTCACGACAGGCCCGCTCGGGCAGGGCTTCGGCAACGCGGTCGGCATCGGGATCGCCGAGCGTTTTCTCGCCGGCAAGTACAACCGTCCGCATCACACGGTCGTCGATCACCGCACATACGTCATCTGCTCGGACGGCGACATGATGGAAGGCGTCTCGAACGAAGCGGCGTCGCTCGCCGGCCAGCTCGCCCTCGGCAAGCTCCTCTACTTCTACGACGACAACCACATCTCGATCGACGGCTCGACGTCGATCTCGTTCACCGGCGAGGACAAGGGCAAGCGACTCGAGGCACAGGGCTGGCACGTGCAGCACGTTGCCGACGCCAACGACCTCGACGCGTTGCGCGGCGCCATCAGCGCAGCGCACGACGTGACGGACAAGCCGTCGATGATCATCGTGCGCTCGCACATCGGCTACCCGGCTCCGCACGCGACCGACACGGCGAAGGCGCACGGCAACCCGCTCGGTGAAGACGAAGTGCGCGCGACGAAGGAAGTGATGGGCTGGAACCCGGACGAGCACTTCGTCGTGCCGCAGGAAGTCGCAGCGCACATGAACGCCGTCGAGCGCGGACAGCAGCAAGAGGACGAATGGCGGCAGACGTTCGGCAAGTGGTCGCAGTCGTTCCCCGACGCGCGCGAAAGCTGGGACGCCGCGTGGGAGGGACGCGTTGCGAAGTGGACGCCGCCGGAGTTCAAGGCGGGCGACGCGCTCGCGACGCGCAAGGCGAGCCGCCAGGTGATGCAAGCGTTCAAGGACGCGGTGCCGACGATGATCGGCGGCGCCGCCGACCTCGTCGAGTCGACGTACACCGAGTTCGAAGGCGGAGGATTGTTCTCGCCGCAGTGGGCGGGGCGCAACATCGCGTTCGGCATTCGCGAGCACGCGATGGGCGCGATCGTCAACGGCATCGGCGTGCACGGCGGCTGCGTGAAGCCGTACGGCTCGACGTTCCTCATGTTCAGCGACTACATGCGTCCGTCGGTGCGGCTGTCCGCGCTGATGAAGCTGCCGGTCTGCTGGGTGTGGACGCACGACTCGGTCGGGCTCGGCGAAGACGGGCCGACGCATCAGCCGGTTGAGATCTACGCCGCGCTGCGCGCGATCCCGAATCTCTGGTTCATGCGCCCCGGTGACGCGAACGAGGTGTCGTACGCATGGCGTGTTGCGCTCGAGCGGCAGGATGGGCCGGTTGCGTTCTCGCTCTCGCGGCAGAACGTGCCGACGCTCGACCGCTCGGATCTCGCCGACGCGTCAGGCGTCGAGCGCGGTGCGTATGTGTTGTGGGATTCCGCCGACTCGCCGGATCTGATCTTGATCGCGACCGGCTCGGAGCTCGGCCTGGCGCTCGAGGCGGCGCGGAAGATGGCGGCCGACGGCACCGCGGTGCGTGTCGTGTCGATGCCGTGCTGGGAGCTGTTCGAGCAACAGCCGCCCGGCTACCGCGACGAGGTGCTGCCGCCCGACGTGAAGGCGCGGCTCTCGGTCGAAGCGGGTGTCGCGCTCGGCTGGGCCAAGTGGGTGGGCGACCAGGGCGCTTCGATCTCGATCGAGCACTTCGGCGCGTCGGCGCCCGGCCCCGTCGTGCTCGACAAGTTCGGCTTCAACGTCGACAACGTCGTGAATCACGCAACCGCGTTGCTCGCACGCGTATGAGAGTCGCCGTCGCCTTCGACCATCGCGGAGTCCATCTCCGTGCTGCTGTGCTCGAGTCGCTGGCCGCGCACGAGGTGATCGACTTCGGCACCGATACCGACGCGGTGCGCATTGACTATCCCGACAAGGCACGCGAGATCGGCGAAGCGATTCAGCAGGGACGCGCCGAGCGCGCAGTTCTCGTGTGCGGTTCGGGCGTGGGCGCTTCGGTCGCGGCTTGCAAGATGACCGGCATCCGCGCTGCGATCTGTCACGACACGTACAGCGCGCATCAAGGCGTCGAGCACGACGACATGAACGTGCTGTGTCTTGGGTCGGAGGTCGTCGGGCCGTCGCTCGCACGCGAGCTGGTGGACGCGTTCCTCGGCGCCACGTTCATCGGCGAGGGCAGATATCTGGAGCGGCTGCAGAAGGTCACGGCTATGGAAAGGGAGATGAAAGATGGCGAAGTCACGGCTACACCAGCTCGCTGAGCGCGGCCAGTCCGTTTGGTTCGACACGCTTTCGCGCGACCTCATCGAGTCCGGTGAGTTGAAGCGCATGATGGAAGAGGACGCCGTCACGGGCGTCACCTCCAACCCGACGATCTTCCAGAAGGCGCTCGCCTCAGGCGAGGCGTACGACGAGCAGATCAAAGAGCTGCTCGCGGAGGCCGACGACACGACCGAGATCTTCTTCAAGCTGGCGCTCGACGACATCCGCGACGCCTGCGACGTGTTGCGCCCCGCGCACGACAAAGCTCCCTGGGACGGCTTCGTGTCGATGGAAGTCTTGCCCGGACTTGCATACGACACCGAGGCGACGTTCGAGCAGGCGATGTGGATTCACGAAGTCGTCGACAAGCCGAACCTGATGGTGAAGATCCCGGCGACGGAGCCCGGCCTGCCTGCGATCGAGGAGTGCATCGCGAAGGGCAGGTCGATCAACATCACGCTGATCTTCGGGCTCGACCGCTACAAGGCGGTTGTCGAGGCGTACCTGCGCGGGCTCGAGCGGCTGATCGCCGGCGGCGGCAACCCGTCGAAGGTGAGTTCCGTCGCGTCGTTCTTCGTGTCGCGCGTCGACACGGAAGCCGACAAGCGCCTCGAGGCGCTCGGCAACACGAAGCTGCAGGGCAAGCTCGCGATCGCCAATGCGAAGCTCGCGTACCAGCACTTCGTCGCGACGTTCCAGGGCCCGCGCTGGGACTACCTCGCGAGCAAGGGCGCGCGGCCGCAAGGCCCGCTGTGGGCGTCGACGTCGACGAAGAACCCGGCGTACCGCGACGTGATGTACGTCGAGGATCTGATCGGGCCCGACACGGTGAACACCATGCCGCTTGAGACGATCGAGGCGTTCCAGGATCACGGCGAAGTTGCAGGCGACACGGTGCTCTCGGGCGTCGACGAGGCGAAGCAGCTCTTCAAGGATCTTGCGAAGGCCGGCGTCGACTACGAAGACGTCGTCAACACGCTCGAAGCGGAAGGCGTGCAGAAGTTCTCCGACTCGTTCGCAGAGCTGCTCGCAGGTATCGCGTCGAAGCGCAGCGCGCTGGCGGCAGTGTGAGCGAAATCGTCGAGAGACTTTGGGCGCGTGACCCCGCGCTCTGGACGGGCGCGGATGAGGGTAAGTGGCTCGGCTGGCTCGACGCGCCTGCGCGCTCACAGGAGAACATCGATCTCCTGCTGCAGTTCGCCGACTCCGTCGTGGACAGCGTCGATGCGATCGTGTTGCTCGGCATGGGCGGCTCGTCGCTTGCGCCCGAGGTGCTGCGGCTCACGTTCGGCGTCGAGAACTTCCACGTTCTCGACACGACGCATCCGAACGCGATTCGCGCGGTTCAGTCGCAAATCGATGTCGAGCGCACGTTGTTCATCTCGGCGTCGAAGTCGGGCTCGACGCTCGAGACGCGCTCGCACACCGACTACTTCCATCAGCAGGGCGGCATCTGGGCGGCGATCACGGATCCCGGTTCGTCGCTCGAGCAGTACGCGGCGGAGCACGAGTTCGCGGCGACGTTCTTGGGGGAGCCGACGATCGGCGGCCGCTACTCGGCGCTGTCGCCGTTCGGGATGGTGCCGGCGGCGCTGATGGGGATCGACCTTGCGCGGTTGTTGCAGCGCACGTCGGAAATGGTGGAGGCGTGTCACTTCGCGGAAGGCAATCCCGGTCTTGAGCTCGGGCTGTCGCTCGGCAACGGCTGGCGCGACGGGCACGACAAGATCCTGATCAACCCGAACCCGGGCGGCTTCGGCCTCTGGGCGGAGCAGTTGCTCGCGGAGTCGACGGGCAAGCAGGGCAAGGGTCTCATCCCGTGCCCCGGCGAGAACGTCGACGGGCCTGACCGTCAGCGGCAGGAAGTGCGCGTCTCGGATCCGTACGAGCTAGGGCAGGAGTTCTTCCGCTGGGAGTTCGCGACCGCGGTCGCCGGTTCGATTCTCGGCATCAACCCGTTCGACCAGCCCGACGTGCAGGCGGCGAAGGACGAGACGAACAAGATCCTCGCGTCGGGTGAGGAGCCCGACGTGTCGCCCGTCTCGTCTGCCGACGAGCTCTTTGCGCAGGCGCGGCCCGGCGACTACGTGTGCATCCAAGCGTTCGTCGAACCGACGGTGAACCTCGATGGTCTCATCGCGCGTGCGAGGGAAGCGACCGGTTGCGTCGTCACGCACGGGTTCGGCCCGCGCTATCTGCATTCGACCGGGCAGCTGCACAAGGGCGGCCCCAACACGGGGCTCTATCTGCAGATCGTCGACGACACCGGCGCCGAGATCGCGATTCCGAAACAGCCGTTCGGGTTCGGCAAGCTGATTCGCGCGCAGGCAGCAGGAGACTTTCAACTTCTCAAAGAGCGCGGAAGACGATGCGCGCGCATCCGACTGGAGGACGTCTGAGATGCAACTCGGGATGATCGGTCTCGGCCGCATGGGCGGCAACATGAGCAAGCGACTTGCGGAGCGAGGGCACGACATGAAGACGTTCGACCCGGGCGTCGACACGGCAACCGCGAAGACGCTCGCCGATCTGCGCGACCAACTCGCTGCGCCGCGGTCGTTCTGGATGATGGTGCCGGCGGGCAAGGTCACCGAGGACACGTTTCAGACGCTGCTGACGCTCGCCGCTCCGGGTGACGTGATCGTCGACGGCGGCAACTCGAACTTCCACGACTCGCAGCGGCGCTATGCAGAAGCGAAGGCGAAAGACGTGCAGTTCGTCGACGCCGGCGTGTCGGGTGGCGTGTGGGGTTACGCGAACGGGTACTGCCTGATGGTCGGCGGCGACGACGCCGCGGTTGCGCAGGTTGAGCCGGTGTTTCGCGATCTCGCGCCTGACGACGGCTATGCGCACGTCGGGCCGAGCGGCGCCGGGCACTTCGTGAAGATGGTGCACAACGGCATCGAGTACGGGCTGATGCAGGCGTATGCGGAAGGGTTCGAGGTGATGAAGTCGTCCGAGTTCGAGCTCGACTTGCACGACATCGCGGGCATCTGGCGCTACGGCTCCGTCGTTCGGTCTTGGCTGCTCGAGCTGCTGCATTCGGCGTTCGAGGTGGAGGGCTCGCAGCTCGAGAAGATCCGCGGCTACGTCGAGGATTCGGGCGAGGGTCGCTGGACGATTCACGAGGCGATGGCGGAGGACGTGCCGGTGCCGGTGATCACGGCTGCGCTGTTCGCGCGCTTCGCGTCACGCCAGGACGAGTCGTTCGCGGCGAAGGTGAATGCGGCGCTGCGCAACCAGTTTGGCGGTCACGCGGTCAAGCCCGAATGACGGCGACGAAGGAGAACCCGCTGCTCGAGGGGTTGCAGGTCCGGCGCCGGCCGGATCCGTGCATCCTCGTCATCTTTGGTGCGTCCGGCGATCTCACGAACAAGAAGTTGATGCCGGCGCTGTACTCGCTCGCGTATCGCGGGCTGCTGCCGGAGAAGTTTGCGGTTGTCGGCGCTGCGCGTTCGCAGGAGACGGACGACGAGTTTCGCGCGCGGATGAAGGAGTCGGTGCAGCAGCATGCGCGCGACCCGTTCCGTGACGAGGTGTGGGAGCAGCTTGCGTCCGGCATGCGGTATTCGACGCTCGACTTTGCGGACGACAAGGCCGAAGCGTCGCTCGGGCAGACGTTGAACGAGCTCGACGAGGAGCGCGGGACGCTGGGCAACCGTCTCTACTACTTCGCGGTGCCGCCGAATGCGATCGGGACACTCGTCGAGGAGCTCGGCAAGCGGCGTTCGACGGAGGGCTGGGTGCGGCTCGTCATCGAGAAGCCGTTCGGTCACGACCTCTCGTCAGCGCGTGCGTTGAATGCGCAGCTGCAGCAGCACTACGCCGAGAGCGAGGTCTTCCGCATCGACCATTACCTCGGCAAGGAAACGGTGCAGAACATGTTGGCGCTGCGGTTTGCGAATGGCATCTTCGAGCCGATCTGGAACCGGCAGTTCATCGACCACGTGCAGATCACGGTTGCGGAGTCGATCGGAATCGAAAGCCGCGCTGGCTACTACGAGCAAGCGGGCGCGATTCGCGACATCTTCCAGAACCATCTGCTGCAGCTGCTCGCGGTGACGGCGATGGAGCCGCCGATCGATTTCACCGCTGACTCGGTGCGCAACGAGAAGGTGAAGGTGTTGAAGTCGATGCATACGCCGGGCCCGAAGCATGTGGTGCGCGGCCAGTACGGGCCGGGCTTCGTCGAGGGTGAAGAGGTGCTCGGGTACCGCGAGGAGGAGGGCGTT
>DASUKC010000098.1:0-2451 GCA_036278975.1 Gaiellaceae bacterium | reverse complement strand
TGTCGTCGCGGTCGTCATCCTCGCGCTGCCGGTCGTCTGGTGGTCGCCGCTCAACGTCGACGAGGAGCTGACGCTTCGCGTCGCGCAGTTCTCGTTCGGCCACATCTTCCATGTCGTCTCCACCGAGCGCGGCGGCGGCCCTCTGCATTTCTGGCTCGAGGGAGGGCTGCAGTCGGTGTGGCCGGGGCTGCCCTCGCTACGTGTGCCGTCGCTCGTGTTCTTGTGCCTGGCGCTGCCGGCGGTGGCGCTGGTCGCGCGGCAGCTCGCCGGTGACGAGGTCGCAGCTGCGGTCGTGCTGCTCACGGCGGTGTCGCCGATCCCGGTGTCGTACGCGACGTTCGGCCGCCCGCACACGCTGCTCTTCGCGTGGCTGATGTGGGGGACGGTGCTCGTGCTGCGCGCTGCGCGTGACGGCGACCGCCGCCTCTGGATCGCCGGCGGCGCCGTGCTCGGGCTCACCGTCTTTGTTCACCCGACAGCGCCGCTCTATGCGATAACGACGTTCGGCGTCGCGCTCGTCTATGCACCCCAGCCGGTTCGCGAGCTCGTACGAACAGCGTGGCTCGGGGCGGTGGCGTTGGTCGTCACGTTCCTGCCGTACTACGCAACGACGCTGCATGTGCTCGGCGACCGTTACGGCGTCGGCACGGGAAGCGGCCGCAGCCGGCGGACGTTCGACGGCAGGCCGGTATGGGAGGACGCGCTGCACTTCGTCGCGCCCGGCGCGCATGACATCAACTACTTCACGGCGCTCGCTGCGGCGGGTGTCGTCGTGCTCGCGTTCGCGCGCCGCTGGCGTGTGCTGCTCTTCTGCGCGCTGACCGTTGCTGCGCCGGTCGTGTTCTTCACGGTGGTGCCGGCGAGCGGCGACTCTGCGCTCTTCTTCGACCGCTACATGATCCCGGTGACGCCCGCGTTCCTCGTCGTCCTCGGCGTCGCGTGCGCCTGGATCGCACGCTGGGCGGGACGGTTCCGGCTCGTCGTCTTCGGATTGCTCGTCGCCGGGCTCTTCGCAGTCGAGGTTCACTACGACGTCGCCCGGCGCAACCAGGTGCACTCGATCGCGCTCAGCACGGCGACGCACGCCGTCGCGCACGAAGCGGGCGGCAGCGTCATGTTCGGCTCAACCGGTACCGCCGGCGCGGCCTGGGTGTCGTTCGACTACGGCCATCCGGCGAACCTGTTCAGCCACTACGTGTCGCTGCGCGTGCCGGTGCGGTTCGTGCCCGACGACTCCTGTGCGCGCATCGCGCCGTTCCTCGCGAGCGTCGCCGCGCCCGCGCACGGCATCTGGCTGTTCTATACGGATGCACCCGGCGACCAGCAGGCCGCAGCCCGCGCGTTCGCGCCGATCGCGGGCGTGACGGTGGAGCGGCCGACGCCGCGCTACTTCGTCGTGCGTTCGACGGACGCGCTCTCGCCGCGCGCGCTCGTCACGCTGGGGTTGAAGCTGCGCTCCGCATGGCACGGTGCGGTGCCGCTCAACACCCGCGTCAACGAGCTGATCGCCGCCGACCGGCAGGCGCTCGCAGGCTCGTGTGCCGACTATCCGGCGAAGGAGGAGCTCGGTGACCCGGGCACCTCGCCTCACTGGCCGCCGGTCGAAGGGCCGCAGTAGGTTTCAGCGCCGCTCCACGGGAGATTTACGACCCGTGCCGCTCGCCGCTCTCGCAGCCGTTATCGGTATTTGCTTTGCCGGTGCGGTCGCCGCGATCGCATTCGCGCTGTCCGACCGGTAAGGATTCGGCGCCCAGCGCAGTATTCGTAGCGTGATGATTTTGGGGGCCGCGGCTGGTCTCGTCATCTTGCTCGTGCTGGTCGAGATTCCGCTCGGCCGGCAACTCCGCCGCTGGCGGAACCGCCGGGCTGTTCGTTAGCCGGCGAGCCTGAAGGCTTCCTGCGAAACTCCCCGGCCGTGACTGAGTATTACCGGCATTACTGGAGCGAGCAGGGGTACAACCCGCGCCGATTCGGCACTCCGGACGACCTTAGGAAGCTGTATGAGGTCTATGCGACGAGCGAGACCGATTGCGTCGATATTGGGTGCGGCGACGGCGGCACGAGCGGGCTCTTGCTCGATCAGAGAGCTAATTCTTACGTGGGCGTCGACCTATCACCGACGGCGGTGGAACTCGCAACAGGACGTGGTCTTGATGCTCGCGTGATTGAAGATGCTGCCAAGCTGCCATTCGGGGACGACTCGTTCGACCTCGCAGTCTGCATCGAAGTCCTGGAGCACATGTATGAACCTCACCTAGCTGTGCGCGAGGTCATGCGGGTTCTTCGACCCGGCGGCCGCCTCATAGCAACTGTTCCAAACGCGGCACATTGGCGTGATCGTGTGGACATGCTCCTCGGTATCTGGCAGCCGCGGGGCGACGATCGAGGACGAAGCGAGCCTTGGCGGTCGCCACACGTCAGGTTCTTCAGACCGGCGACGTTAGAGCGGAT
>DASUKC010000097.1:0-11743 GCA_036278975.1 Gaiellaceae bacterium | reverse complement strand
GGCGCCGGCGACGAGGTGACGCTGCGCGACAACGTCGCGGCGTACGGACGGTGGCTGCTTCGCCCGCGCGTGCTCGTCGACGTGGACGGCTGCTCGACAGCGACGACGGTGCTCGGCCAGGAGCTCTCGATGCCGCTCGCGATCGCGCCGGTCGCGTTCCAGCGTGTCGCGCATCCCGACGGCGAGGTCGGCATGGCAAAGGCTGCGCGCGAGGTGGGCACGGCGATCTGCTTGTCGACACTCAGCACCTCGACGCCCGCGGAGGTTGCCGCGACGGGAGCATTGCGCTGGTTCCAGCTGTACGTGTTTCGCGACGAAGGAGTGACGCGCGACCTCGTCGCGCAGGCGACCGACAACGGCTTCTCGGCGCTCGTGCTCACGGTCGACACGCCGGTGCTCGGGCGGCGCGAACGCGACTTCCGCACCGGTTTCACGATCCCGTCCGAGATCACCGTCGCGGCGCTTGGCAGCGGCGGCGTCACGCCGCTCGAGGCGTTCTCGCTCATGTCGGCGTCGATCACGTGGCGGGACGTCGAGCGATTGGCGTTTGAGTCGCAGCTGCCTGTGCTGGTGAAGGGCGTGTTGACCGCGGAGGACGCCCGGCTGGCGTGCGAGCACGGGGCGGCAGGCATCGTCGTCTCGAACCACGGCGGGCGGCAGCTCGACGGCGTCGCCGCGACGATCGACGCACTGCCCGAGGTGGTCGCGGCGGTCGACGGCCGCGTCGAGGTGCTCGTCGACGGCGGGATTCGCCGCGGCGCAGATGTCGTGAAGGCGCTCGCACTTGGCGCGCGCGCTGTTCTGGCGGGACGCCCGCCGCTTTGGGGGCTCGTCGTCGACGGCGAGGCGGGCGCGCAACGGGTGCTCGAGTTGCTGCGCGACGAGATTCGGCTCGCCCTGCAGCTGATCGGCTGTGCGTCGCCGGCCGAAGTCACGCGCGCGCACGTCGCGCGCCGCGAACAATGAGCGGAGCCGCCGCGCCGCTCGCTGGTCGCACCGCGTGGGCGCGCAACCTCGAGACCCCGCTGCGCCAGTTCCTGCGCACGCAGGTCGGCAGCGCGGCAGTCCTGCTCGGCGCGACCGTCGCCGCACTCGTTTGGGCGAACGTCTCGCAGTCGTCGTACGACTCGGTATGGCACACGACGCTCGCAATCCGCATCGGCCACTCGGGCGTCACGCAGGACCTGCGCGCGTGGGTGAACAGCGGCCTGATGACCTTCTTCTTCCTGGTGATCGGGCTCGAAGCGCGGCGCGAGTTCGACATGGGCGAGCTGCGCGAACGTCGCAGGTTCGCGCTGCCGCTCGCAGCCGGTCTCGCGGGGATGGCGGTGCCAGTGCTGATCTACCTCGCGATCAACGCGGGCCATTCGTCGACGCACGGCTGGGGCGTTGCGATGTCGACCGACACGGCGTTCGCGCTCGGGATGCTCGCGCTCGTCGGCCCGCGCTTCCCCGACCGGTTGCGCGCGTTCATGCTCACGTTCTCGGTCGTCGACGACCTCGCGGCGCTGCTGGTGATCGTGTTCGTCTACAGCGGGCACATCGCGGGCGGTGCGCTCGGCGTCGCCGCGATCTTCATCGGCGTGATCCTCGGCGTGCGCGCCTTCGGCGTTCGCGGCGGCGCGCTTTACGCGCTACTCGGCGCGGGCGCGTGGGTCGCGCTGCAGAAATCGGGCGTCGACCCGATCGTGATCGGGCTGCTGCTCGGCCTGCTCACGTTCGCGTATCCCGCGTCGCGCTCCGACCTCGAGCGCGCGACCGACCTCTTCCGCTCGTTCCGCGAGCAGCCGACACCGGAGTTGGCGCGCTCGGCTCGAGTCGGGCTCGCCGCGGCGATCTCGCCGAATCTTCGGCTGCAGCAACTGTGGTCGCCGTGGGCGAGTTACGCGATCGTTCCGCTCTTCGGGCTCGCGAACGCCGGCGTGCATCTCTCCGGCTCGTTCCTCTTGCACGCGTACGGCTCGCGCGTGACGCTCGGCATTCTCTTCGGCTACCTCGTTGGCAAGCCGGTAGGCGTCGCCGCCAGCGCATTTCTCGTCACGAAGCTGTCGCGCGGCCGGCTGCGCGCGCCGGTCGGCTGGGTGGCCGTCGCCGGCGGCGGCACGATCGCGGGCATCGGCTTCACCGTCTCGCTGCTGATCGCATCGCTCGCATTCCACGGCACGGCGCTCGAGCAGGCGAAGATCGGTGTGCTCAGCTCGGCGCTGTCAGCGTCGCTGCTCACGTGGCTGATCTTCCGCGCCACCGATCTCTTGCCGCGCCGCCTGCGGCTGCGCGCGCTCATCGGCGCCGCAGAGCCGCTGGTCGACTTGGCGGATCCGGTCGATCCCGAGCGCGACCACATCCGCGGCCCCGAGGACGCGAAGGTGACGCTGATCGAGTACGGCGACTTCGAGTGCCCGTTCTGCGGGCGTGCCGAGCCTGCGATTCGCGAGTTGCTCACCGACTTCGGCGACGTGCAGTACGTGTGGCGCCATCTCCCGCTCAACGACGTGCATCCGTTTGCGCAGCTTGCGGCGGAAGCATCTGAGGCGGCGGCGAAACAAGGCGCGTTCTGGCCGATGCACGATGCGCTGCTCGAGTCGCAGGATCTACGCGCCGACAAGCTGGTCGAGTTCGCCGAGCAGCTCGGCCTCGACGTCGATCGCTTCGCTGACGACCTGCGCGAGCACGAAGGCGCTGCGCGCGTCGCCGAAGATGTCGACTCGGCGGACTTGAGCGGCGTCTCGGGGACGCCGACGTTCTTCATCAACGGTAAGCGCCACTCGGGCGCTTACGACATCGATGCGCTCTCAGATGCCGTGAAGGCTGCCGGCGCCCGCACGCTGCTCCGCCAGCGGTGATGACGTTGTCAGACTCCACGCATGACACCTAAAGAGAACGCCACCATCCAGGCGGTGCGGCAGACCAGCGACGACCCCGCCGGTCTCGAAGTCACCCGCATCGCAGCGCCCGTGCCCGGCCCCGACGAGAAGCTCGTCCGCGTCCACGCGGCGGCGATCACGCGCACGGAGCTCACCTGGTTCCCGGATCGCCTGCCCGCGATCCCGTCCTTCGAGATCGCCGGCGTCGTCGAGGGCACGGGAGAAGAAGTCTTCGCATTGCTTCCGTTCGATCGCGACGGCGGTGCGCGCGAGCTTGTCGCGACGCCGGCGTCCGTGCTCGCGCCGAAGCCCGCCGCGCTCAGCTACGTCGAGGCGGCCGCGCTGCCGATGCCGGCGCTCACCGCGTGGCAGGCGCTGTTCGACCACGGCCGCCTCGCGCCCGGCGAGCGCGTGCTGATTCTCGGCGGGGCCGGAGGCGTCGGCAGCGTCGCCGTCCAGCTTGCGAAGTGGCATGGCGCGCACGTCGTCGCAACCGCGTCAACGGGAAACATCGAGTTCGTTCGTTCGTTGGGAGCGGACGAGGTGATCGATCACACCACCGAAGACTTCACGCAGATCGAACCGGTCGCCGTCGTCTTCGATACGGCGGGCGGTGAGAACCTGAGGCGTGCACCGGCGGTGCTCGCGACAGGCGGACGGCTCGTCTCGGTCGCAGAGGACGAGCCGGAAGGCGTCTACTTCATCGTCGAACCGAACGGGGCGCAGCTCGCCGAGATCGGCAAGCTCGTCGACGTGGGCAAGGTGAAGCCGCTCGTCGACGCGACGTTCCCGCTCGCCGACGCGCGTGCGGCGTTCGAGCGCAGCCTGGCCGGTAGCCGGAGAGGGAAGATCGTGATCGAGGTGACCGACTGAGCTCGAACACCCGTGCCTGGTCGCTGTTTGCGGCGATGTGCGTGATCTGGGGGATTCCCTACCTCCTGATCCGCGTCGCCGTGCGCGATCTCGACCCGGCGATGCTGGTGTTCGCCCGCACGACGATCGCCGCGGCGGTGCTGCTGCCGATTGCCGTGAAGCGGAACGAGCTGCGGCCGGTGCTTGCGCGTTGGCGACCGCTGCTCGTGTTCGCGGCGATCGAGATCGCGATCCCGTGGTTGCTGCTCTCGAGCGCGGAGCGGCGGTTGTCGAGCTCGTTCTCCGGACTGATGATCGCCGTCGTTCCGCTCGTCGGCGCGCTGATCGTGCGGGAGCAGCTCGGCACGTGGAGCGTCGGCGGCTTGGTGCTCGGCTTCGGCGGTGTCGTCGCGCTGGTCGGCCTCGACCTCCACGGAACGAGTGCGATCGGACTCGTCGAGATCGCCGGCGTGATCGTCGGCTATGCGTTCGGACCGGTCGTGCTCTCGCGACATCTGAGCGGGTTGCCGGCGATGGGCGTGATCGCGGCGGCGCTCGGCGTGACGACGATTGTCTACGCGCCGTTCGCGGCGTTCGACGTTCCGTCGTCGATGCCGTCCGCGAAGGTGGTGTCATCGGTGATTGGGCTCGCGCTTGTCTGCACCGCGCTTGCGTTCATCGTCTTCTTCGCGCTGATCGCCGAAGTCGGGCCTGTTCGCGCGACGGTGATTACGTACGTCAACCCGGCCGTCGCTGCCGCTCTCGGTGTCTGGCTGCTCAGTGAGAAGTTCACCGCGGGCATGGGGATCGGGTTCGCGCTGATCCTCGTCGGCTCGGTGCTTGCGGCGCGGAAGCCGTCAGAAGTTGTCGACGTCGTCAGCGCTGGGCAGGCTGGGCTGCGCGCCGAGGCGTGACGCGGCGAGCGCGCCCGCGACACATGCACGAGTGAGCGCTTCGTCGCGCGGACGGCCTTCGAGCAGCGACACGACAAGACACGCCGCGAACGCGTCGCCGGCAGCGGTGCCGTCGACGGCGTTGATCTTGGGCGCGCTCGCACGCGCGACTTCGACGCCGTTCTCGTAGAGCGCGGCACCATCCGCGCCGGACGTCACCGCGACGAGCTTGCCGCGCGAGACGACCTCGTGCTCGAGCCGGTTCACGATCAGCAGGTCGGGCTCGATGTCGATCGACCGTGCGGGTGCGGCGTTGAGCGCGAAGAAGCTCGCGTTCTTTGCGGCTGCATGCACGACGGCGTTCGGGATCTCGAGCTGGCAGAGCACTGCGCCGCCGGGGCTCGTCGGCTTCACGTGTGCGTTCGCTCCCGGCACGACGACGATCTGGTTTTCGCCGTCGTCGGCGACGAGGATGAGCGCGATTCCGGTTGCGTTGATGCGCGTGACGTCCAGCTCGACGCTTGCAGCTTTCAGGCCGGCGAGCGCTGCGTCGGCGAACGCGTCTTCGCCGACTGCGCCGACCATGCGCACCTGCGCGCCGAGTCGCGCGGCAGCGACTGCTTGGTTCGCTCCCTTGCCGCCCGGGAAGCGCTCGTACGAGGCCGCGGTGAGCGTCTCGCCGGGACGCGGCAGCTGCGCGACGCGCGCGACGAGGTCGAGGTTGATCGACCCGACGACAGTTAGCTCTGGTGGCACTACAGCTGCCGGATTATCAGGAAGACGTTGAGCGCGCTGATAACGGCGACGAACGCCCAGGCGACGACGGTGGTCACGCGGCGGTTCACCTGGGCGCCCATCACGTCCGCGCGGCTCGTCAACAGCACGAGCGGCACGAGCGCGAACGGAATGCCGAACGCGAGCACGACTTGCGAGAGCACGAGCGCGCTCGTCGGGCTGACGCCGATCGCGAGCACGACGAGCGCGGGGATCATCGTTACCGCGCGGCGGACGACGACGGGGATCCGCAGGTTCACGAAGCCCGCCATCACGACCTGGCCGGCGTAGGTGCCGACGCTCGACGACGATGCGCCCGATGCGAGCAGCGCGACCGCGAACGCGAGCGCAGCTGTGCCGCCGACCATGGTCGAGAGGCCGGTGTGCGCGCCCTCGATCGTGTCGACCGCCGCGTGGCCCGTGCCGTGGAAGAGCTTCGCGAACACGGCGAGCATGCTCATGTTGATCAGGCCCGCGATGCCGAGCGCGATGATCACGTCAAGTCGCTCGAAGTTGAGCACGCGCTTGCGTTCGCGGTCGTTCTGCACGGGGATTCGGCTCTGCGTGAGCGCGGAGTGGAGGTAGATCGCGTGCGGCATGACGGTCGCGCCGATGATTCCGACCGCGAGATAGATCGAGTCTTTGCCCTGCAGGTGCGGGACGAGGCCGTGTGCTGCACCGGCTGCCGACGGGCCGATCTTCAGGGTCTCGTAGAGGAAGCCGAGTAGTACGAGGCCGAGCAGTGCGGTGATCGCGAGCTCGAAGCGGCGGTAGCCGTGGCGCTGCAGCGCGAGGATCGCGAACGCGATGACGCCGGTGAGCAGGCCGGCGATGAACAGCGGCACGTGGAAGAGCAAGTTGAGGCCGAGCGCCGCGCCGAGGAACTCGGCGACGTCGGTCGCCATCGCCATCAGCTCGGCTTGGAGCCACAGTCCCCATGCGACTGGGCCGGGGTAGTTGTCGCGGCAAAGCTCGGGCAGGTTGCGGTCGGTGGCGATGCCGAGCTTCGCCGACAGGTACTGGATCAGCATCGCCATCGCGTTCGCTGCGAGCACCACCCACAGCAGGAGGTAGCCGAACTTCGCGCCGCCTTGGATGTTCGTCGCGAAGTTGCCCGGGTCGACGTAGGCGACGGCGGCGACGAAGGCGGGGCCGAGCATCGTCAGCGAGGCGCGCAAACGGCCGCGCGCGACGATCGCGTCGAGTGACACGTCGGCGGTCGTCACGCGGTCACCCGCATCGCGCGTGCGAGCACGGCGCCGAGCACGTGTGTCTCTTTGCCGACGCGCACGGAGAGCGGGCCGTCGAACGGTTGGCGTTCGACGAGCTTGAGCTTCGCGCCCGGCGCGATGCCGAGGCCCGAGAGGTACCGGAGCATTTCGGGGTCGGAGTCGGAGACGCGCAGGAGCGTCACGCGCTCGCCGACCTCGCAGTCGTCCAGCGATCGGGTCGGCTCGACGGCGACTTTCAGCTTTGCGGTCGGGATCGGGTCGCCGTGTGGGTCGAGCGTCGGGTTGCCGAGCTTCGCGTCGATCAGCGACTCGAGTTGCGGCGACAGGAAGTGCTCGAGGACTTCGGCTTCCTCGTGCACCTCATCCCACCGCATGCCGAGGCTCTCGACGAGATACAGCTCGAGTAGGCGGTGGTGGCGGATGACCTCGAGCGCGACGAGCTGACCGCGCTCGGTCAGCTTCACGCCGCGATACGGCTGGTGGTCGGCGAGGCCGAGCGCGACCAGCTTCTTGAGCATCCCGGAGACCGATGCGGGTCGTACGTCGAGCCGCTCGGCCAGCACCGTCGTCGAGACGTGACGCGTTCCCTCCGCCCCGGCGAGATAGATCGCCTTCGCGTAGTCCTCGACCGCTGCCGAGATCATCGCCTCGTCCGCTTGAAGTTCAGGCACGCCTAAACCTTAGCCGATGGCGTGCCTATGGGGTCTGGCCCGGGCCAGACCCCCGAAATCCGTATCGCGGTCGGGTCGTGCCGTCGTTGCTCGCCCAGTTCGGGGGCGTCGTGGAGCTCTGCTCGAGCGGTGCCGGTAGTCACCATCTAGTAACCGGGTCGGACAGTCCGCTTCTGCTACGGTAAGCGGACTACAGAGTCCAGAAGCGGAAGGGGGACGCGGTGTCGCGTCACGCCAGCAACAAATGGATTGTCCTCGTCCTGATCTGCCTTGCGCAGTTCATGGTGATTCTCGACGCGACGATCGTGAACGTCGCACTGCCGTCCATCCAAACGGATCTGCACCTTTCCGAGGGCAGCCTGCAATGGATCGTGAACGCGTACACGCTCGTGTTCGGCGGCTTCCTCTTGCTCGGCGGTCGCGCAGGCGACCTACTCGGGCGCAAGCGCCTGTTCCTGATCGGCCTCGTCATCTTCACAGGCGCGTCGCTGCTCGACGGGCTTGCGACTAGCGAAGGCTTCCTCATCGCCGCGCGCTGCGTGCAGGGTCTCGGCGCTGCGTTGATCTCGCCGGCCGCGCTGTCGATCATCTCGACGACGTTCGAGGAAGGCGCGGAGCGCGCACGCGCGCTCGGCGTGTGGGCCGCGATCGCGATCGGCGGCTCTGCCGTCGGCCTCGTGCTCGGCGGGTTCCTGACGCAGACGTTCTCGTGGCCATGGATCTTCTTCGTGAACGTTCCGGTCGGCGTCGTCGCGTTCTTCCTGTCGCTCCGGATCGTTCCCGAGTCGCGCGCAGAGCTCGGCCACCGCAGCTTCGACATCGCCGGCGCGATCACCGTCACCGGCGGCTTGATGGCACTGGTCTACGCGATCGTCGACGCACAGTCGGCCGGGTGGGGATCCGGGAAAACGCTCGGCTTCTTCGGCCTTGCGGCCGTGCTGCTCGCTGCGTTCGCCGTGATCGAACAGCGTTCGAAGGCACCGCTCGTGCGGTTGTCGATCTTCCGCATCCGCTCGTTGCTCACCGCGAACATCGCGATGACGCTTGCGATGTCGGGCATGTTCGCGATGTTCTTCTTCAACACGCTGTACATCCAGAAGGTGCTCGGGTACGGGCCGCTGAAGGCCGGTGTCGCATTCCTGCCGTTCACGGCTGGGATCATGATCTCCGCCGGTATCGCGTCGGCGTACGCGCCGCGCATCGGCGTGCGGCCGGTCGCAGCCGCGGGCTTCATCCTCTCGGCTCTCGGTCTCGTGCTGCTGACAATGCTGCCGACGCACGGGTCGTACGGCACGAACATGCTGCCGGGGATCCTCGTCGCGTCGCTCGGCATGGGCGCGATCTTCATGCCGCTCACGCTGATCGCGACGACTGGGCTCGACGACGACGACCAAGGTCTCGCGTCCGGCCTGTTCAACACGTCGCAGCAGATCGGCGGCGCGCTCGGCCTCGCGGCACTGTCGACGCTTGCGGCGAGCAAGACATCGTCGGCCGGCGGTTCGCAGGCACACCAGCTCGTCGTCGGCTTCCACTGGGCGTTCGGCGCCGGTGCGGCCGTCGTCGTCGGTGCGCTCGTGGTGATGATCCTGATGCTGCGCAGCCGCCACGTCGCGCGCATCGAGGCAGCCGCAGTGAGCGGCGAACCGGTTCCGGTGGGAGCCCGCTAGTGGCAACCACGCTTCGCGCAGATGCACAGCGCAACCTCGACCGCATCCTCGAGGCTGCCGCGGAGCTCTACGCCGAAGTCGGCCCCGACGTGTCGATCGACGAGATCGCGCGCCGGGCCGGCGTCGGCCACGGCACGGTCTTCCGGCGTTTCCCGACGAAGGACGCTCTGCGTTCGGCGGTGATCCGTGCGCACCTCGGCGAGATGCTCAACGAAGTGCGCGCAATGGTCGACGCGCCCGATGCCGGCAAGGCGTTCGTGCGGGTCGTGTGGATGGCGGCGGAGCGGTGCCGCAAGGACCGCGCGCTCTTCGAGGGGATCGAGCGGTGCTCGATGGACCCGGATGTCGCGGCGGCAAAAGACGAGTTGCACGACACGTTCGACAAGATCATCCGCCGTGCGGTGAAGAGTGGCGCCGTGCGGCGCGGGCTCGACGCGCGCGACGTCGGTGCGCTTGTCGGCGCGGCGATCCAGGCGACGGCGCACGCCGAGCGCGGAGATGACTGGCGCCGATACGTTCAAGTTGTGTTGGACGGCCTCAAGCCGCGCGGCTAGGCATTCTCGTAAGCGACTAAGGTTTCTGAAGAGCGTCCGCCGACCCAGCCGCGCTGGAGAGCACTCCGAATTGGAGTCTGAGGAGGCGGAGGACGCGCCCACCGAAAGGAGGCGCGTTGAACCGTGTCATCGTCACCATTCGCCGCACCGCTCACGTCGTGGTAGCGAGCATCGTGCTCGAGCTCATCCTCGACTTCGGCGCCGGCGCGCTCGCGGTCGTGCTGGCGCCGATCGTCGGCAACTGGGTGTACGCCGTTGCGGGTGTGATCGTGGTCGGGTCGCTCCCGGTGCTCGGCCTCAACATCGCGCGCGTCGCGCACCGCGAGTGGCACCGATGAAAAGTTGTGACGAAGTTGGCACAGACACGTGACACGGCGCGTGGTTCTCTTCGGGGATGGCCCTCTCGTCAAAACAGGCAGATAGGTTCGCGGCGCGTCTCGACGTCGACCTCGACGGCGTGTGCCTGCTCTGCCTGAGCTTCATCACGAGCGCGATTCACGATGGCGACCCGAAGGAGGCGCGGCGCTGGGTGCGGCGGATGGCGCCTAGCCTCTGGGAGGACGGTCTCGAGCAGACGATTCTCGACGCCGTCGGCCTCGCTGTGGCTCGCGGCGATCCGGATGCCGAGGCGTGGCTCGCAGAGGTCGAGCAAAGAGGCCCGAAAGGCCTGCTCGTGCGGGCTGTCGTCGCTCGCCTCGCCGAGCAGCTTGCCGCCTGGGAAAGGAGGTCGCGCGAGGCTTCGCTGAATTGACATAAACCGATCGGGCGCTTCTGCCGATAATGAAGACGTGGTCTTGCGGCGACCTGTGGTCGGCACGGCGATATCGGCAGCTGCGTTTTTCGGTGCCGCGATCCCGCTTGCCGTGTTCGGATCGACGAATCGGCACGTCACGACCTACGACGTCGTGGCGCTCGTCGTCTTCGTCGTCCTCACGCGCTTCGAGTACCAGGTCGGCGTCGGCTCGGCGGCGCTCTCTCAGGTTGCGTTCTTCCCGTTGCTCTTCGCGATGCCGCTGAAGTTCATTCCGCTCGCAGTTGGGCTCGGCTCGGCAGCGGCGACCGGTGTGCTGAGGCTGCGCGGACAGCGCCCGACGCTGTGCCCGAACGCGATCGGCACGTCGTGGTTCACGCTGCCACCGGTGTTCCTGCTGTTGGCGACCGGCGAGCACGCGTTCTCGTGGCACAGCTGGCCGCTGTACGCGACGGTCGTCGTGCTGCAGAGCGTTGCGGACGTCGTGCCGGCCGTGATCTACGAGCGCGTTGTGAACGCGACGTCGCTGCGCCCGCTCGCCGGAGTCCTCGCAACCGTCTACGGCTTCGACTTCGTGCTCACGCCGGTGGGGATGCTGATTGCCGCCGAGGGCGGCTGGGCGCTGCTCGCAGTGCTGCCGTTCACGTCCGTGTTGTTTCTCCTGTCGCGTGAGCGCAGCAAGGTCGTTCGCCTGAGCGAGCTGACGTACTCCGACGACCTGACCGGTGCTGCGAACCGGCGCGCCTTCGACGAGCGTCTCGCCGTCGAGCATTCGCGTGCGGTACGCGCGGGCGGCAACCTGAGCATCTGCATGATCGATGTCGATCGCCTCAAGATGTACAACGACACCTTCGGACATCCCGCGGGCGACGAGCTGCTGCGGCGTGTCGTGGCGGAGTGGTCGAACGTCCTCCGCCCGGAGGTTCTGCTCGCGCGCATCGGCGGCGACGAGTTCGCGCTTATCCTTCCGGACGCCTCGTGCGAAGCCGCGGAGGCCGTGATCGACCGGTTGCGTGACGTGACCCCTGCGGAGACCAGCATTTCCGCCGGTGCCGCCTGCTGGGACGGGCGCGAGCCGCTCGCGGACGTCATCGAACGCGCAGATGCGGCGCTCTATCGGGCAAAGAGAAACGAAGGCGTGCTTACCGCGTAACCGATTGGGGCCCTCAGTCGTTCAAGACTCAGATGTCATTGACGACGACAATCATCGTGAACGCCGTGTTGTGGGTGGCCCTCGTGAGCCTGCTGCTCTGGCTCCTGGCGCAGCCGGGCATCGCCAAGGCACGCCAGCATGAGCTGAGGCTGTTCCGGTTCCACCGGGCCCGTCGGGCCTCGTACTAGGAACGGGAGCGACGGGACTCGAACCCGCGACCTCCGGCGTGACAGGCCGGCGTTCTAACCAACTGAACTACGCCCCCGAGGGCTGCAGCAGTGTAGCGATGGGCTGACCGCATGCCCGGCTAGCCTCCGGGCGTGACGCGCGCC
>DASUKC010000096.1:0-44922 GCA_036278975.1 Gaiellaceae bacterium | reverse complement strand
CCGTCGGAGATCCCGGCCAGCTCGGCCGCGACGGCATTGGAGACGTCGAGAGTTTCCTGCATGCGGTCCAGTGTAGGTTCCCGGAATGGACCGTAAGTGGGGGACGCTCCTAACCGTCTGCGTGGGCACGTTCATGCTCCTCCTGGACATCACGATCGTGAACGTCGCGCTGCCGGCCATCCAGCGCGCTCTCCACGCGTCGTTTTCGGATTTGCAGTGGGTGGTCGACGCCTACGCCCTCACGCTCGCGACCTGCGTGCTCACCGCCGGGTCGCTGGCAGACCTCTTCGGGCGCAAGAAGCTCTTCATCATCGGAATCGTCCTCTTCACGGCCGCGTCGGCGGCCTGCGGGGCGGCGAACGACCCGCTGTTCCTGATCATCGCGCGCGCGGTGCAGGGCATCGGTGGCGCAACGATGTTCGCCACTTCGCTGGCGCTGCTCTCGCAGGAGTTCCACGGGCGCGAGCGCGGCACCGCGTTCGGCATCTGGGGCGCGACGATCGGCGCCGCGGTTGCGGTCGGGCCGCTTGCCGGCGGGATGCTGACCTCGTGGATCTCGTGGCGCTGGATCTTCTTCGTGAACATCCCGATCGGCGTCGGCGCCGTGCTGCTCGCGGCGGCGCAGCTGCGCGAGTCGGCTGACCCGGAGCACGGGCGCCTCGACCCGCTTGGGCTCGTCACGCTGACGAGCGGTCTCTTCTGCCTGATCCTCGCGCTGATCGAGGGCAACGAGCACGGCTGGTCGAGCGGGCTGATCATCGGGCTGATCGCCGCGGCGGTTGTGCTGCTTGCGATTTTCATCGCGTCGCAGAGGACCAACCGGACGACGATGATCGACCTGTCGCTCTTCAGCCGCCCCGCCTTCGTCGGCGCACAGACGACGGCGTTCGCGATCTCGTCGTCGATGTTCGCGATGTTCCTCTACCTCACGCTGTACTTGCAGAACATCCTCGGCCTTTCGCCGTTGCAGACCGGCCTGCGCTTCCTGCCGCTGTCGGTGATCTCGTTCTTCGCGGCGCCGCTTGCGGGTCGCCTCAGCAGCGCGTTGCCGATTCGCGGGCTGCTCGCCTTCGGTCTCGCGCTGAATGCGCTCGCGATGTGGCTGATGAGCCGCATCACCGTCCACTCGCACTGGACGGCGCTGCTCGCCGGCTTCCTCGTCGGCGGCATCGGCATCGGTTTCGTCAACGCGCCACTCGCAACGACTGCTGTGTCGACCGTGCAGCGCGAGCGTGCCGGCATGGCGTCGGGGCTCAACAACACGTTCCGCCAGATCGGCATCGCGACGGGCATCGCGGCGCTCGGCGCGATCTTCCAGTCGAAGGTCGGCACCCAGAATCTGCACGGTAAGCCGACTGAAGCAGCGAAGATTGCGTTCGTGCACGGCCTGCACGACATCCTGCTCGTCGGTGCAGGCGTGGCCGCGATCGGCGCAGTGCTCGCGTTCTCGCTGGTGCGCAGCCGCGACTTCGTCGCGAGCGCGCCGGCCGTCGAGGCTGGTTAGGCCAGCTTCTCTTTGACGATCTGGCTGACGGCTGAGCCGTCGGCCCGGCCGGCAACCTGCGGCATCACGTCGGCCATCACGCGGCCCATGTCGCGCAGGCTCGTCGCACCGTTCTCGGCGATCGCGTCGTCGACGATCTCCACGATCTGCGCTTCGCTGAGCGGCTCGGGCATGAACTCCTCGAGCACCTCGAGCTCACCCTCTTCTTTCTCGGCCTGCGCCTCGCGACCCGCGTCGCGGAACGCCTCGGCAGCCTCGATCCGCTTCTTGCGCTCGCGCTGGAGCACCTGCAGCTCTTCCTCTTCGGACAGCTCGCGCTGGATGTCTTTCTCGGAGGAGCGGAGTGCCGCGAGGATCAACCGCAGCGCATCGCGGCGATCGTTGTCGCGGGCGAGCATCGCTTCACGCAGATCGCCTTCGATGCGGCCGACGAGGCTCACGCTGCGATCTCCTGATGGTCGAGCGTGCGGCCGCCGAGGATGTGCCAGTGCAGGTGGAAGACGGTCTGGCCGCCGCCAGGCCCGACGTTCACCATCACCTTGTAATCGGTGAGCCCGACCTTCGCCGCCGTCTCGGCGACGAACTCGAGCATGCGCTTGGACTCGGCCTCGGTGAACGCGTTCACGTCGCGGAACGTATCGACATGGCCGACCGGAAGCACGAGGATGTGCACCGGCGCGAGCGGTTTGATGTCGTTGACGGCCACGAAACCGTCCGTTTCGTTCACGAAGTCACCCTCGAGTGCGAGCTTGCAGAAGAAGCAGTCGTCACGCTGCGGCGGCAAGGATGCCCTCCTCGGTGACGGCGGCGGCGCGCACCTCGACGAGCTCGCCGACCGGCGCGTCGACGAGCCACGGCGTGTAGTCGTCGCCGTAGCCGCGTCCGGGACGGTCGACGAGCACGACGTCCGACGTCTTTGTGCGCCAGCGTTGCAGGCACAGCTCGTGCGAGAGGGTGCGCAACCGTGCGCCGCGCTCCTTCTTCACCTGCGGCGAGACAGGGTCGCGCTTGGCTGTAACGGTGCCGGGGCGAGGCGAGTACGGGAACACGTGCACCTTCGTGATGCCTGCGCGCTCGACCGTGCGCAAGGTGTTCTCGAACGCTGCGTCGTCTTCGGCGGGGAACCCGACGATCACATCCGACGTCAGGTTGAAATCTGCAAGTGGTTCGAGGCGGCGCAGATAGGTCGCCGTGGTGTAACGGCGCCGCATCGCGGCGAGCACGCCGTCGTCGCCGGACTGCAGCGGCACGTGCAGGTGCCGCGACACGGTCGGCGTCTCGCGAAGCGCAGCGATCAGG
Organism: Gaiellaceae bacterium; assembly: GCA_036278975.1. Classification (GTDB taxonomy): domain Bacteria; phylum Actinomycetota; class Thermoleophilia; order Gaiellales; family Gaiellaceae; genus PALSA-600. The sequence continues at coordinate 42,119 of DASUKC010000096.1, read as the reverse complement.
TCGTCATTCACGTGGTTGATCTCGATCGAGCTGAGGCGAAGCCGCTCGAGCCCGGGCGTCTCCCCCGCTTCGCGCACGAGCCGCGGTAGGTCATAGCCGTCCTCGCGGTCGCGGAAACAGCCGAGGTTGATGCCGGTGAGCACGACCTCGCGATGCCCTTGGGCGACACGTGTGCGGATCTCGCGCAGCACCGCATCGGCTCGGCGGCTGCGCGACGCTCCGCGCACGAGCGGGATCACGCAGAAGTTGCAGGAGAAGGAACAGCCGTCCTGGATCTTCACGAATGCGCGCACGCGGTCGGCTCGTGCGTCGGCGTTGACGCAGCCGATCGCACCGACGTCGCCGGCGACGAACGCTGCTGTCTCCTCACTCCGCTTCGCGACGACCGTGACGTTTGCGGGTAGCCCCGCGAAGGCGTCGCCGTTCAGGTTGGCAGCACAGCCGGTGAGGTAGACGCGCTGGTGCGTCCGTGCGGCGCGCGCGGCCGCCTTGCGGCTCTTCGCGACGGCCTCGTTCGTCACGCAGCACGTGCTGATGACGGCGACGTCGCCGCCGTCTCGCTCACGGTGGCCGTCGCGAAGCAGACGCTCGCGAATCTCGTGGGCATCGACGTGCGAGACCTTGCAGCCGAGAAAGTCGACAGAGAACGTCGCCACGCGCGGATGGTAAATGCCTGCGCTCAGGCGCGCACGTACAAATCGGCAGCCCAGCTGCCCTGCTCGACGCGCTTTCGATGCGTAAAGCCCGCGAGCCCGCTCTCCTGGTCGACGAGGTACCCCGACGTGATCAGCGCGCCGGCCTCGATTCGCCCCGGCAGCACGCGCACTGCGTCGACCGAGATGTTCGCCACCGCGACGTCCGCAGACGGCAGTGAGTCGTCGGGTTCAACGAGCCGCGCGTCGAGCATGACGCCGTTCCGCGCCGCGTTCTCGTTCGTCGCCTCGATCGCCGCGACCTCGACGTCGACCGCGATCACCGGAGCGTGTCCGAGCAGAGCGGCCGCGATCGAGATCACACCCGACCCGCAGCCGACGTCGAGCAGCGATCCACGGTCGGTCTCCTGCAGCAACTGGAGGCAGAGCTGCGTCGTCGGATGCGCGCCGGTACCGAACGCGCGACCCGGGTCGACGATCACCGGCAGCAGACGCGCGTCCGGCGTCTCCCACGGCGGGCCGACCCACAGCTTGCCGACGCGCACCGGTTTGTGGAACGTGCGCCACCGGTCCTCCCACCCGTCGGGGACGTCGGTCGACTGTGCGCCGCCGAAGACATGCCAGAGGCGCTCTTCGCCCTGCGCGTTCGTGTACGCGGCGAGCTCGACGCCGCCGGGACGCTCCATTTCCTCGAAGCCTTCCGGGAAGAGCTCGACCATCACCGCGCGCGCCTCCTCCGCGCGAACGTGAGGCACCTGCACCGCGACTCTGCGGAGATTTGTCAGCGGAACGCGCTCTTCAGCTTCTCGAAGAAGCTCTCGTCGCTGAGGTATGTGTCGCCGTCGCTCGTGCGGTCGAACTCTGCGAGGAGTCTCCGCTGCTCGTCGCTCAGGCGCCGCGGCACGAGCACGTTCACGAGCACGCGATGGTCGCCGCGCCCGAACCCGTGCAGCACGGGCATCCCCTTCCCGCGCAGCACGCGCACCTCGCCGGGCTGCACGCCCGCGGGCAGCTCGAGCTCGGTGGGACCGTCGAGCGTGTCAACCGACAGGTGGAGACCGAGCGCAGCCTGCGCGATCGTCAGATCGACCTGCGAGAAGATGTCGTTGCCCTCGCGCACGAACGTCGGATGTGGACGAACGTGCACGAGCACGTACACATCCCCGGCGCGGCCTCCGAACACGCCAGCGTGTCCTTCGCCGGAGAGGCGGATGCGCTGTCCGTTGTGGATGCCTGCAGGCACGTCGACGGTGACCGTGCGTTCCTGCAGCACACGCCCCGCGCCCTGGCACGCCTGGCACGGGTGCTCGACGATCACGCCGCGGCCCTCGCACGTCGGGCACGCCTGCGCGCGGACGAACTCGCCGAACACGCTGCGGGTGACCTGCTGCAAGCGTCCGACACCGGCGCAACGCGTGCAGGTGATCGGCTCCGTCCCGGGCTCGACGCCGTCGCCACCACAGGTCTCGCACGTCACAGCGACGCGGAACGGCACCTCGCCGGTCGTCCCCTTCGCCGCATCCTGCAGGTCGATCTCGATCTCCGCCGCGACGTCCGCGCCGCGCGCAGCGCTCGTGCGCGACCGCGTGCCGAAGACGTCGCCGCCGAAGAACGCGGAGAACAGGTCGTTCAGCCCGCCCATGTCGAACTGCGTCGGCCGGAAACCGCCCGAGCGCAGGCCGTCGTGCCCGAAACGGTCGTACAGCGCGCGCGTCTCCGAGTTCGAGAGCACTTCGTATGCCTCGGTCACCTCGCGGAAGCGCGCCTCCGCCTCGGGATGCTCGGAGACGTCGGGATGAAGCTCACGCGCCATCCGGCGGAACGCCTTCTTGATTGCAGGTTCGTCCGCATCGCGCGCCAGGCCGAGCAGCTCGTAGTAGTCGTGGTTGGCGGTTGCCATCACTCGTCCTCGTAGGCGTCGGCGACGAAGCGCGACAACTCATGCGCCGCGGCGCGCACGGTGCGCAGCGCCTTCTCGTAGTCCATGCGCAGCGGGCCGACGAGGCTGACCGCACCGAGCGTCTCGTGCGCCAGCCCGTACGTCGCACCTACCAGTGACAGGTCACGCAGTCCCGGCTGCTCGAGCTCTTCGCCGACGTGTGCGAACGGAAGCCGCGGATCGATGTGCTGCGCGAGCACGTCGAGCAGCGCGACGCGCTTCTCGAGCGCCTCCATCAAGCTTCTGTATGCGCCGATCTCTTCGTCGCGCAACTCGTCGAGTAGCCCGGCCGTGCCGCCGATGAAGAGCTGCCGCTCTTCTGCACCCTGGTGCTCGAAGACGGTGCGGATCGACGCAAGGAACGCGCGCTCGCGCCCGCCGAGCGCAGGCTCCGCGAACGCGTTGCGCAACGCGCGCGACCCGACGCGCCGTCCCTGCAGCTGGTCGTTCAAGTAGTCGGACGCCCACGTGACGAGACCCGAGTCGACCGGCTCCGAGAACGTGTAGCGGAGCTTCGTCACCGCACCGGTCGAGAGGATCACCACGACCATCACGACGTCCGGCTGCAGGAGCAGCACCTCGACGTGACGCACCGTCGCCGCCTCGAGCCGCGGTGCCGAGACGAGCGCCAGCAGCCTCGTGACCTGCGAGAGCATCTCGGACGTCGCCTGCAGCGCTTCGTCGATCTCGGTCGGCGCGAGCGCGAGCGGGAACGGCGACTCCACGCGGGAGCCTTCGGGCCGGCTCATCAGCTCGTCGACGTAGATCCGGTAGCCGCGCTCGGTCGGCACCCTCCCGGCCGAGGTGTGCGGGTGCGTGAGCAGCCCGCGCCGCTCGAGCTCCGCCAGCTCGCCGCGCACCGTGGAAGGCGAAACGGTCAGCCCGGCCCGGTCGACGAGCGTGCGGGAGCCCACCGGCTGCCCGGTTGCGACGAACTCCTCGACGACGCGCCGGAGGACCTCCAACTGCCGCTCGGAGAGCACCAGCTCCATGCGTCCATGGTAGGCCGAAGGTCAGGCTTCGTCGTCAAACTGGGTGGTCAAACCAGGACGCGGGCCGTTACGGCGCCGCCCACGAAGCGCCCGCGGCGCGTGAGGCTGACGCCGTCGCCGCTTCGCGCCACCAAGCCCAATCGCTCGAGCCGTTCGAGCTCGACGGCGTCCACCACCGAACCGAGGTCGCCCAGGGGGAGCGGCTCGTCCAGCCGAAGGCCGAGCATCACGCGTTCGATCCCGCGCACGCTCCCGCCGACGTCCTCGACCTCGCGCGGCGGAGGCTGCCCTGCCGCGAGCGCGGCCACGTAGCGCGAGAGCGACGGCGCGTTGCGCCAGCGCCGGTTCTCGATTGTGCTGACTGCTCCCACACCGATCCCGAGGTAGTCCTCGCCGCGCCAGTAGCCCAGGTTGTGCCGGGCGCGGAGGTCGCGGCCGCCGGCGCGCTCCGGGGTCAGGCAGAAGTTCGCGGTCTCGTACCACCGGTAGCCGGCGCCGGTCAGCGCGTCGACAACCGCCTCGAACGATCCCTCGAGGGCTTCGGCCTGCTGCGCGAGCTCGTCGCCGTGGGCGTGCGTGAAGCGTGTTCCGGGTTTTGCTTCCAGCTCGTACGCGGAGACGTGCTCGGGAGCGAGCTCGACGATTTCGGTGAGGTCGCGTGCAAGGTCGGCGGGCTCCTCGCCCGGGATCCCATAGATGAGATCGATCGAGATGTTGCCAATTCCGGCATCACGAAGACGGTGCACTGCGCACCGGACATCTTCGGGCGTTGCCTGGCGCTCGAGCACGTTCAAAAGGCGCGTGTGGAAACTTTGCGCGCCAATTGACACACGGTCGACACGGTTTCGTGCGAGAAGGGCCGCCAGCTCGGGCGTCACCGTCTCGGGATTCGCCTCGACGGTCAGCTCGTCGCGTTCCGGCAGCGAGTGCAGCAGGCGTTCGAGCGCGTCGGGCTCGGTGAACGTCGGCGTGCCGCCGCCGAGGTACACCGTCTCGAGCCGCGGCGCGAGGTGCGAGCGCTCGAGCGCGAGCTCGTGCAGCAATGCGTCGACATAGCCGGCGTGATCGTCGCGACGGCCGACGACGGTGACGAAGTCGCAGTAGCCGCAACGCGACGAGCAGAAAGGCAGGTGGACGTAGAGGTGGCGCGCGCCGTTCACGGCTGCACGCGGCGTGGGCGCGCAACGAGCTCGCCGCCGCAGTTGGGACAGACGTGTTCCAGCGTGCCCGCGCAGTCGGGGCAGAAGGTGCATTCGTACGTGCAGATGAATGCGGCTCCGTCCGCGGGCGTCGCCGCACCGCAGCGTTCGCATTCGGGACGGAGTTCGAGCGCCATCGCTACTTCTTCGGCGAGTCGCCGAGGTTGAGCACGGCGAGGAACGCCTCTTGCGGCACCTCGACGCCGCCGACCTGCTTCATGCGCTTCTTGCCCGCCTTCTGCTTCTCGAGCAGCTTGCGCTTGCGCGTGATGTCGCCGCCGTAACACTTCGCGAGCACGTCCTTGCGCCGCGCCTTGACGGTCTCGCGGGCGATGACACGCGACCCGATCGCCGCCTGGATCGGGACGTCGAACATCTGGCGCGGGATCTCCTTGCGCAGTTGTTCGACAAGTCCCTTGCCGCGTTCGTACGCGAAGTCTCGGTGGATGATCAGCGAGAGCGCATCGACCGGCTCGCCGCCGACGAGCACATCGACGCGCACGAGGGTCGCCTGCTTGAAACCGGAGATGTCGTAGTCGAAGCTCGCATAACCGCGCGTGCGCGACTTCAACTGGTCGTAGTAGTCGAGCACGATCTCGCCGAGCGGCAACTCGTACGTGAGGTGCACGCGCTCCTCCGAGAGGTACTCGAGATGATCGAACCGGCCGCGTCGTTCGTTGTTCAGCTCCATCACGGTGCCGACGTATTCCTTCGGGACGATGATCGACGCCTTGATGTATGGCTCCTCGACCTCTTCGAACGAGTCCGGCAGGTCGGCAGGCGTGTGCACCTCGACCCACTCGGAGTCGTTCAGCGCGCGCACGCGATACGCAACGTTCGGAGCCGTGACGATCAGGTCGAGGTCGAACTCACGCTCGAGCCGCTCACGCACGATCTCCATGTGCAGCAGGCCGAGGAAGCCACAACGGAAGCCGAAGCCGAGCGCCTGCGACGTCTCGGGCTCGTAGAACAACGCCGAATCGTTCAGCTTGAGCTTCTCGAGCGCGTCGCGCAGCTCGGGGTAGTCGTCGGAATCCGTCGGGAAGAGCCCCGCGAACACCATCGGCTTCACGTCCTTGTAGCCCGGCAGTGGCTCCGCCGCCGCGCCGGTGACCGTCGTCAGCGTGTCGCCGACGCGCAACTCGCCGACGTCCTTCAGCCCGGTGACGACGTAGCCGACCTCGCCGACCGCGAGCGAGTCGACCGGACGCATCGCCGGTGACATGAAGCCGATCTCCTGCGCCTCGAAGCGCGTGCCGAGCGCCATCGCCTTCAGCTGATCGCGTGGATGCAGCTCGCCGTCGACGACGCGCACGAACGCGACGACGCCGCGGTACTGGTCGTAGGACGAGTCGAAGATGAGTGCGCGCGCCGCCGCTTCGCGGCTGCCGTCGGGCGCGGGGATGCGTTCGACGATCGCGTCGAGCACGCCCTCCACTCCCTGCCCCGTCTTCGCCGAGATGCGCAACACGTGATCGGGCGTGTCACCGATCAGGTCGCTGACCTCCGCCGCGGTGCTGTCGGGATTCGCCTGCGGCAGGTCGATCTTGTTGACGACGGGAACGATCTCGAGGTTGTTCTCGATCGCGAGATACGCATTCGCGAGCGTCTGTGCCTCGATCCCCTGCGCGGCATCGACCACGAGCAGCGCGCCTTCACACGCCTGCAGCGAGCGCGACACCTCGTAGGTGAAGTCGACATGGCCGGGCGTATCGATCAGGTTGAGCTGGTAGCCCTTCCACTCGACGCGCACCGCCTGGGCCTTGATGGTGATGCCGCGCTCGCGCTCGAGGTCCATCGAGTCCAGCACCTGCGTGCGCATCTCACGCGCCGAGACGGCATTCGTGAGCTCGAGGATGCGATCGGCCAGCGTCGACTTGCCATGGTCGATGTGCGCGATGATCGAGAAGTTACGGATGCGTTGCTGGTCCATGCCCGGTTAGGCGCCTGAGAAGCGGCCTCGCAAGGAGAGTAGCGCCCGCAACTCGCGCACCTTGAGCGCCGAACACGCTGCGTAGTACACGCCGACGGACGCCGCGAGTGCGAACCCGAGCGAGACGACCTGCCCGGGGAACGAACGGCCGACGAGGTCGTCGAGCGGCCACCACACCACGTACGCAATCACGGCGACGAGGGCCGACGCCGAGACGATCTTCGTCAGCGACGACGCGAGCGCGCTACCGCCGAACCGGCCGAGCCGACGGCGGAAGAAGACGAGCAGCGCGACGGTGCCGCCGACGTTGACGACGGCGGTCGCAAGCGGGATCCCCCAGGTGCCGAAGCGGTAGAAGGCGAAGTCGAGCAGCGCGTTCACGAAGAGATTCGCGAGCGCGACCGAGGTCGGGATCCAGTTCTCCTGCAGCGAGAAGAACGCGCGCGTGAGCATGAGCATCGCGCCGTTGAAGACGAGGCCCGCGCTGAACGCGGCGAGCGCGCCGGCGACGACCGGCGTCTGTGCGGGATGCCAGTGGCCGCGCTGGTAGAGGATGCGGATGATCGGCTCGGCCAGAACGGCGCTGACGACGGCGGTCGGGATCAGCAGGAACGCGATCTGCCGGAGCCCGCGATTGACGGCGTCGATGAAGCCCGGCATGTCGCCGCGCGATGCGAGCCGCGACAGCGTCGGGAAGAGCACGGTCGCGATCGCAACCGAGAACATCCCCTGCGGAAGCATGTAGACGAGGAATGCTTTCTGGATCGCGGTCGGCGCGAGCTGGGCGTCGATATAGCGCGACGCGAAGAACATGTCGATCACCGCGTTGACGTTGATCAGCCCGAGGCCGAGCGTGACAGGAACCATCAGCTTGAACACGCGGCGGACCGCCGGGTCGCGCCAGTCGAGCACGACGCGCAACTTCTCCTCGCCGCGATCGAGCGTGCGCAGCCAGGGCATCGGCAGAAAGACCTGAATCGCCGTCGCCGCGAGGATGGAGATCGCGTAGACGTAGAGCTTCCCGTTCGGGGTGCTCTCCTGCGGCACGCCGATCACGAGGCCGATGATGATCGCCACGTTCCAGAAGACCGGCGAGAGCGCCGGCACGGTGAAGTGGTCGTAGCTGTTGAGGATCCCGACGACGACTCCGCTGACACCGAGCAGCGCGACGAGCGGGAACAGCACGCGCGAAAGCCCGACGGCAAGCGTGCGGTCGTGCCCCGGGTCGCCGAAGATGCCGATCACCCACGGCGCGATCACGATGAAGAGCGCAGTCAGGGCGGTCAGCCCGAGCAGCATCAGCCAAAAGAGGGTCGACGCGACGCGCCACGCGCGGCGTCGCTCGCCCTTTTCGAGCAAGTCACTGAAGACGGGCACGAACGCGGACGACAGCGCGGCGTCGGCGACGAGCGCGCGCACGAGGTTCGGCACCTGGAAGGCGATCGTAAACGCGTTGATGCGGCCGGCCGCGCCGAAGTAATAGGCCGCGACCATCTCGCGCACGAGCCCGAGCACCCGCGACAGTGCGGTCGAGAGACCGAAGATCGCAGTCGACACGGCAAGCCGCCGGCGCGGCTCCCCGCCTGCCTCCGCCTGGCGCAGCGACGAGCTGGAGATCGTCATCGTCGGCTGGTCGGGATCGATGTAACCGGAGCCTTCGGTGGCGCCGTCACCGAACCCGGGCGGGAACTCGTCGAAGTCCCAGGTCGGCCTGCCCTTCGCCCGCCGCCGGTCGTTCCGTGCGGCGAGGCGCTCCATGCGCTCGCGCGCCCGGTCGTCCACGAGAGGAGCATAAGGAGCCGCTCAGCCGGATCCGTAAAGAAAGAGCGGCGCTGCTACCATCCGCGCGCCTTATGCCGAACATCAAGCAGCAGAAGAAGCGCGTCCGCACCGCAGCCCAGCAGCGGCTCGAGAACCTGCGCTACCAGTCGACGATCAAGACGCTCACCAAGCGTCTCGCCAGCGTCGTCGAGGGCGGGGACAAGACGGCCGCCGAGGCAGAGCATCGCGGCCTCGTTCGCATCATCGATCGCGCAGTCGCCCGCGGCGCCCTGCATCGCAACGCCGCCGCGCGCAAGAAGTCGCAGGCCGCGCGCCTGCTTTCTCGCTAAATCGCGGAACCTTCTTAAGGCGCAGGCAGCGTGATCTCGACGAGCGCGCGCTCGAGCTCGAGATCGTTGGCCAGTCGGGAACCACCCTTGAGAGCACAGTCCAGGTCGGCGAGCCGCGCGACGACGTCCTGCAGCTCTTCTGGGCTGTAGTTCCGCGCCTGCGCGTAGAGCTTCTGCACGTAGAACGGATGCATCTTCAGCCGTGACGCCGCTTCCTTTGCCGGCAGGCCTTCGGCCTCGAGCTTCTGGCATGCGCGGATGCGGCCGACGTAGCTCGTCAGCGAGCCGACGACGCGCGGGATCGTGCGCGAGCGCGGATCGCCGCTTCGTTCGAGCATGCGCTCCGCGGCGCGCAGGACACCGGCGACGTCGCGCGCACCCCACGCGTCGGTGAGCACGAACGCGGGCGACTCCGCGCGCGGCGCGACGAGCAGCTCGATGTCGGTGTCGGTAACAGGCTCACCGTTCGCCCACGTCGTGATCTTGTCGACCTCGCTCGCAAGCTCGTAGAGATCGTCGCCGACGAGCTCGACGAGGAGGCGGCAGCCGTCCGAGTCGACCCTGACGCCGCGCAGCTTGAACTGCTCGGCGACCCACGCGTTCACGCCCCGCTGCGGCACGTCCCAGATCAGCGCTTCGCCGGCACCGGCGACCGCTTTCGCGATCGGCGCGTCCTTCTTCAACTCGCCGCCGACAAGCGCGAGCGTCGTTCCGGGCGCGGGCGACTTGAGGTAGTCGGCGACCGCCTTCGCCTCGGGCGCCTTCCAGGCCTCGACGTTCTCGACGACGACGAGCCGTGTGCCGTCGCCGAACAGGCCGAGCGCGTTGCAGGCCGCGACGACGTCCTCGCCGCTCTCCTCGTTCGCGTCATGCAGTTCGACAGCGTCGGATTCGAAGCGTGCGCGCAGCCGCTCGACTGCGCGGTCGACCTTCGGCCGGTCGCTTCCTGCAATCAGGTACGCGGGCTTCAGGTCGTCTGGCATCGCCGCCAAGCATAGGCCGCGGCCACGAGCAGCCCGGCGGCAGCCCACGCGGCAGCGCGTCCGCTTGCCTGCGCGAACGGAATTGCGCTGATCGCACGCGCGACAAGCGCGATGTACGCGGCGACCCAGGCGTTCGCCCCTGCGAGGAGCTCGGCGAGGCACGGCACGATCGGATCGAGCAGGGCGGCTCCGAACGCGAGCGCGAGCAAGGGGCCGACAGCCGCCTCCGCGAGTGCGTTCGCGATCACGCCGAGCAGCGGCACCCGTCCGAACTGCAGCGCGAGCAGCGGCGCCGTGACGACTGAGCACGCGAGCGAGATCGCAACGGCGGCGTGCAACCTCTGCCCGCCGGGATAGCCCTCGAGCATGCCGAGCAACGGACGTGCGAAGACGAAGATCGCGAGCACGGCCGCGAACGAGAGTTGGAACCCGGCGTCGAAGACCGTGTACGGATTCCAGGCGAGCAGCGCAATTGCCGCGAGCAGCAGGACGTGCCATTGGTCGCGCTGCCGGCCGAGCAGCCACGCGACCGACACCGCTCCACCGGACACGGCCGCGCGAATGACCGAGGGTTGCGGGCCGACAGCCAACACGTAGGCGACGATCGCTGCGAGGGCTCCGGCATGGCCGGCCGCGCGCGGCAGGCCGAGCAGCCACGCAAGCCCGAGGACGCCGGCCGCAAGCAGCACGACGTTCTCGCCACTGACCGCTAGCAAGTGGAACAACCCTGACCGCTGGAAGCTCGTCTTCAGCGAGTCGCTGAGCTGCGTCTCGTCGCCGAGCAGGATCCCTTCGAGGACCGCGCGGCGTTCTCCCGCCACACCGGGTGCGGAGCCGCGCTCGAGGAAGCGGCGCAGGCCGTCGGCGATCCCGCCGAGCCCGCCACGGCGTCCGACAATGCTCCAGCGGTCGACCTTCAGGACGACGTGGATGCCCTGCCGGCGCAGCCAGGTGCGCTCGTCGAAGCCGTTCTTCGGCCCGCGCGGTGCGCGCACCACCACGAGTGCGTCGATGAGCGCGCCTTGCGGGGGCGAGCGACCGAGTGGCAGCTCGAGCTGCACGGGCTCACCGACAGGCCGCCCTTCGTAGGCCCGCACACGACCTGGCAGCCGCTGCTCGAACATGCCGGTGCGCGGCGGCCCGGTCACCTCGACCAAGGCGTGGCCGGCTCGGCCTATGTCGCGAGTGAGCGCGCTGCGGTCGAGCGCGTGGAGCCGCGCGCTCCCGAACATCCAGCCGAGTGTGGCCGCAAGAACCGCGAGCGCGGGCAGGCGCGCTCGCGGCGGCACGACAAGTGCGACGCCACTCAACGTGAGCACGACGAACAAGGCGCTCACACGTGACTCGAGGCGCATGAGGTTCGCGCCGGCCAGCCCGATCATCAGCGCGAGTGCAAGCACATGCGCAGGCAGCAGCCGCGTCATGGCACCACCAGCCCCTGTAGTTCGCTGATGCGCGCGGCGCCGATGCCGGGGATCGCGTCGAGCCCGTCAACCGAGGTGAACGGCCCGTGCTGCGTGCGGTAGTCGATGATCTTCTGCGCCGTGACCGGCCCGATGCCGGGGAGCGTGTCGAGCTGCTCGGCGGTGGCCGAGTTGAGCGACACCGGAGCGCCGGGCGCGGACGATCCCGCCGTTCCGCCGGAGCCGGCCCCGGCACCCGCGACGACGACCTGTTCACCGTCGACGAGCGGTGCCGCGAGGTTCACGGCAGTGCGGTCGGCGTGCGCCGTGAAGCCGCCGGCGCGCGCGATCGCGTCGACGACTCTGTCGCCCTTTGGGACGGTGTAGACGCCGGGTCGCCTCACGGCGCCGGCGATGTCGACCACGAGCCCGGGCGAGCGAGCACGCGCGGGTGAAGGTTCGGCGCCCGTCGCGGCGCGGAGCGGCGCGACCGCGAGCGGCGGCGTCCCGCCCCCACGATGCGCGTGCTTCGCCACCAGGAAGATCGCCACGACCAAGACGAGCGCGATCGCGGCAAGCCGTCGCTGAGGCACGGTGAACGGGAACGAGGTCATCCCACCACCGTGCCGGGAGAAGTGTCACGTGTCTGTGACGGAAGCGCGCCAATAGCGCACCGATGTATCCAGAGAACGAGGCTCTACAGAACCAGGTTGACGAGCTTGTCCGGCACGACGAACGCTTTCACGTCGCGGCCGTCGATGTGCGCCTGAACCTTCTCGGATGCCTTCGCGCGCGCAACCAGCTCGTCTTCGGACAAACCAGCCGGCACGGTCACGCGGTCGCGCACCTTGCCGTTCACTTGCAACACCAGCTCGACGGTGTCGCGTTCGAGCAGCGCCGGATCGTAGGTCGGCCACGGCGTAGCCCACAGCCGCGAATGCCCCAGCACGCCCCACAGCTCCTCGCACACATGCGGCGCGTATGGCTGCAGCAGCGTCACCACCGTCTCCGCAGCGAAGCGCGCGGCGGGATCGTCGGGCAGCTTCGACAGCTCGTTGATCAGCTCCATCACCGCGGCGACCGGCGTGTTGAAGACGAAGCGGCGATCGATGTCGTCGGTGACGCGCGCGATGGTCTCGTGCGCCTTGACCGCGAGCGGCGTCGCGACGCCCTCAGGCGACGCAGGACGCCCCGCAGCCTCGTGCACCACACGCCACAGCCGGCGGAGGAAACGCGCAGTCGCGTCGATGCCGTCGGGCGACCAATCCATGTCCTGGTCGGCGGGGCCGCGCGTGAGGATGTAGACGCGAATCGCGTCGGCTCCGAACTGGTCGATCAGCTCGTCCGGCCCGACGCCGCCCTGCGACTTCGACATCTTCTTGCCGTCCATCCGCACCCACCCTTGGTGGAACAGCCGCTGGAACGGCTCGCGGAACCCGAGCAGGCCCATGTCGTTCATCGCCTTCACGAAGAAGCGCGAATAAAGAAGGTGGCCCTTCGCATGGTCGATACCGCCGATGTACTGATCGATCGGCATCCAGTAGTCGACGTGCTCGCGCACGAACGGACGCTGCGTGTCGTGCGGGTCGCAGTAGCGCAGGAAGTACCACGATGAGTCGACGAAGGTGTCCATCGTGTCCGCCTCGCGCTTGCCGGGACCGCCGCAGCGGGGGCACTCGACGTTCAGCCAGTCCGTGTTGGACGCGAGCGGCGGCTCGCCCTTCGGGCGATAGTCCTTCACGTCCGGCAGCAGCAGAGGCAGCTGCTCGTCGGGCACGGGAACGATGCCGCAGGCGTCGCAGTACACGACGGGGATCGGACAGCCCCAGTAACGCTGGCGCGACCAGCTCCAGTCGCGTAGGCGGAAGTTGATCGACGGGCGTCCGCGGCCGTGCTCGCCCAGCCACGTGACGATCGCCTTCGCTGCATCGCGCCATGGCTGACCGTCGAACTGCGCAGAGTTGATCAGGTTGCCGTCGTCGTCGAGCACCGGAACGACAGGCAGGCCGAAGGCCTCCGCGAACGCAGCGTCTCGTTCGTCGTGCGCGGGCACGGCCATGATCGCGCCGGTGCCGTATTCCATGAGCACGTAATCGGCGACCCAGATCGGAATCTGCTCGCCCGTCGCGGGATTCGTCGCATAGCGGCCGGTGAAGACGCCCGTCTTCTCGCGCGTCGCGCGCTCCTCTGTCGGACGCGCGGCGGCGACGCGCGCGTAACCGCGAACCTCATCTGCGCGCTCCGTTCCCTCGACGAGGGTGTCTACGAGCGCCGCCTCGGGCGCGACGACAAAGAATGTGGCACCGAACACCGTGTCGGCACGCGTCGTGAAGACGGGAACGTCGATATCGAGCTCGTCGACGCGGAACAGCAGCTCGGCGCCTTCCGACCTGCCGATGTGCTGCCGCTGAATCTTCTTCGTGCGCTCGGGCCAGTCAATAGTCGCAAGATCTTCGAGCAGCTCGTCGGCGTAAGCGGTGATCTTGAAGAACCACTGCTCCATGTTGCGAACCTCGACGATGTTGCCGCAGCGCCAGCAGCGGCCGTCGACGACGTGCTCGTTCGACAGGACGGTTTGGTCGTGCGGGCACCAGTTGACCGGCGCGGCCTTACGGTACGCGAGCCCCTCTTCGAGGAAGCGCAGGAACAACCACTGCGTCCAGCGATAGAAGGTCGGCTCATGGGCTGAGACTTCGCGGTCCCAGTCGATCGCCCACCCCATGCGCTTCATCTGCGTTTCGATCGACGCGATGTTGCGTTCGGTGATCTCGCGCGGGTGGCCGCCTTCGCGGATCGCAGCGTTCTCGGCCGGCAGCCCGAACGAGTCGAAGCCCATCGGGCGCAGAACGCGCGTGCCGTTGCGCCGGCGGAAGTGCGTTACGACGTCGCCGAGCGTGTAGTTGAGGACGTGCCCCATATGCAGCGTCCCTGATGGGTACGGCAGCATCTCGAGCATGTAGAAGCGCGGGTCGTCGTCGCCCGGCTGCGGGTCGGCGACCGCGAACGCGCGCTCGTCAGCCCAGACCTGCTGCCACTTCTGCTCGATTTGCTGTGCGTCGTACTTCTCCATCACGCCCCTAGAGACGAAAAAGCCTCTCAAATGAGAGGCCGTCGGAAGCTGCCGCGGCGTTCGCCGCGTTGGCTCCCTGGGTCAGGTAAGAAGGTGGTTCACATGGACAGTGTAACTGAGCTGCTGCCGGACGATGCCTCATTTTCCGGCGGAATCCTGACCCTCGGCGGTCTTCCTGCCACGGAGCTCGTACGGCGGTTCGGCACGCCGGTCGTGATCTACGACGAGGCGACGCTGCGCGCGCAGGCGCGCGCGTACCGCGCGGCCGCGCCGGATGCGCTCGTCGTCTACGGGACGAAGGCGTTCCCGTCGGTCGCCATGCTGCGGCTGCTCGCGGAAGAGGGCCTCGGCGCGGACGTCTCGACTGTCGGCGAGCTGGCGTTCGCGCAGGCAGCCGGCATCGCAGGCGAGAAGATCGTCGTGCACGGCAACAACAAAGAGGACGAGCTGCTGCGCTCGGCCGCTGAATGTGGAGCGCTGATCGTGCTCGACTCGCTCGACGAGATCGATCGTGCGCGCGACGCAGGAGCGTCGCGCTTCCTCGTTCGTGTGACGCCCGGCATCGAAGCCGACACGCACGAAGCCGTGAAGACGGCGCACCACGGCTCGAAGTTCGGACTGCCGCCGGATGACGCAATCGAAGCACTGCGCCGCGTTCCCGAATGCGAAGGCGTGCACGTACACGTTGGCTCGCAGCTGCAGCACTTCGGCGCGGCGTTGATGACGGTCGACTGGCTCGCGGGATTTGCGGTTCGCGCGCAAGCGGAGCTCGACTGGACGCCGCGCGTCGTCGATCTTGGCGGCGGTCTCGGCGTGCGCCATGTGACGGACGAGCCGCTGTTCACCGTCGAAGAGTTCGTCGGCGGCCTCGTGCGTGAACTGCAGCGCGCGTGGCAGCTGCAGAGTCTGCCGCAACCGTCGCTCGTGTTCGAGCCCGGTCGTTCGCTCGTCTCGCGCGCAGGCGTGACGCTCTACACCGTCGGTGGCGTAAAGCGCGCGAGCGCAGCAACGACGTACGTCACGGTCGACGGCGGCATGTCCGACAACCCGCGCCCCGCGATGTACAACGCGCGCTACGCGGCACTGCTCGCGAACCGTGCCAGCGAAGAGCCGTCCGGTGCTTATGCCGTCGCGGGCAAGCACTGCGAGTCGGGCGACGTGCTGATCGAACGGGTCGAATTGCCGGAGCCGCGCCGCGGCGACATCCTCGCCGTGCCGGTGACAGGTGCGTACACGCTCGCGATGAGCTCGACGTACAACGCCGTGCCGCGTCCTGCGGCAGTTCTCGTCGGCGGCGGCGAGGCGAAGGTCATCCGCCGCCGCGAGACGGTCGACGACCTGCTCGCGCTCGAGACGTAGTTACATGCGCGCGCGTAGCGCGAGCACGTCCGCGACGAACGGCCGCGTGACCGCGTAGACACCGCGCGTACGCACTGCTCTTTCACCTTGGTACCAAGCGGCGAGCGCAAGATTCTGGTCGCCGTTGAACACGCCGAGCAGGTGCTTGAGCAGCACGACGCCTGCCTCGATGTTGCCGTCCACCGTGTTCGGCAGGCGCCGGTGGAGGAGAACCCGCTCGACGTACTCGCGCGTCGACGGGATCATCTGCAGCACGCCGCGCGCGCCGGCGCTCGAGACGAGCGTGGTCTGGTAGCCGGACTCCATCCAGGCAAGAGCGCGCACGAGGCTCGGGTCGAGGCCCTCGCGCGACGCCCACGTGCCGAGCAGCGCCCGCACGTCACGTGGTGCAGCGCTCGCCGAGGCATGCGGGATGCGGAGGTGCTTGCCGATCAGCAGCACACGACTGGCCCGGAGGTGGTTGAGGCGCGCGAGCGCGCCGACTGTCGTGCCGTAGTGGCGCGCGATCGCCGTCAGCGAATCGCCGGAGCGCACGACGTAGACCTGGAAATGCTCCGCCACCGGGACCATGCGCACCGGCACGCGTGCGCGCACCGCGAGCGACGCGAGCGTGCGCGTTCCTGCGATCCCATCCACCTGTAGCTTGGCGCGGCTCTGGAATCGGCGCAGCGCCTTGACGGTCGACGCATCCATGTAACCCGTGTACGCACCGTGGTACAGCCGGTCGCGCATGAGCACGAACTGCAACACCGACACGTCCCAGCCGAAGTCGCCCTTCTCCAGCAGCCGCGAGCCGAACAGCGGATGGCCGAGCGGCCCGAGCGCAACGCGCGTGCGCGCGTTCGCAACGCCGAGCGGAAGGTGATGGTGCTGCTGGAATTTGTGCAACCCGGCTGCAGTCAGCGGACCGGAGATGCCGTCGATCGGTCCGGAGTACAACCCCCACGCACGCAGAGCCACCTGCAGACCGGCGATCTGCGGGTTCACGCTCCCCGCCGCATGCGCGGTGGGCACGAGCACTGCGCCCCCAACAGCAACAGCAGCGGCGACGGCAAAAACGACAAGCATCCGGCGCACGAGGCCGGACCATTCGCCTGGCTGTCGGCTAGTCCTGCAGCCGCTTACGCACGCTTACGATCGCGGCGTCCGACAGCCCGCCGCCGCGCAAATACGCCTCGACGCTGCCGTGCTGTGACTCGAGTTGCTCGATGACGCGGCGCATTGCAGCGGCCGGCGCAGGCCCGAGCAGTGTGCGCCGCCGGCGCTCGGTCTCGTCCTCGGCCTCGCTCACCCAACGCGCGTGCCGCTGTGCAAGATTCAACTCGGTGCGCGCGTAATCCGCTGCCACCTCGTCGAGCGATTCGCCGACGAGACGCAACGCGAGTGCGACGACGAGCCCTGTGCGGTCCTTGCCGCCGAAGCAATGCACGACGACGGGGCCGGGCGGCGCATCCGCGATCGCCTCGAACACACGCGCGAACCGGTCGCGGTGACGCTCGAGGAAGATCGTGTACACGCTAACCAGGTACTCCTCTGCCGTCGGCGTGCTGTCCATGAGCGCGTCGTACCCCGCCTCCCACTCTTCGTTGCGTTCGTCGCCGAGCAGCGAAATGTGGACCACTTCGACGGGAGCCTCGCGCGGAACGTCTTCGGCGAGCTCGTGCGCGAACCTCAAGTCGACGACGCGACGCACGCCGTGGTCGACCAGCGCCTGCCAGCCTTCGTCCGAGAGAAAGCGAATGTTGTCGGCGCGAACGAGCCCGCCGACGTCGCGCACATTGACGCAGCCGTCCCAGACGAGCTCGGTCATGCGTCGGCGCCCAGGTACGCCTCGATCACCGCCGGGTTGCGACGCACGTCGTCTGGCGTCCCTTCGGCGATCTTCCGTCCGAAGTCGAGCACATGGATGCGATCGGCGACGCCCATCACGAGACCCATGTGATGCTCGACGAGCAGCAACGTCAGCTTGAAGTCGTCGCGCAGCTTGCGGATGAACGCGCCGAGCTCCGATACCTCTTCGTGGTTGAGCCCGCCGGCCGGCTCGTCGAGCAACAGCAGCTGCGGCTCGGCGACGAGCGCGCGCGCCAGCTCGACGCGCTTCAACGTTCCGAACGGCAGTCCCGCGGCCGGGCGATGCGCGACGTCCGCCAACCCGACGTAGTCGAGAACGTCGAACGCGCGCTTCTCCACGGCGCGACCGCTGAACGGTCGCGTGCGCGTGTGTGCTCCGACGAGCACGTTGTCGAGCACCGTCATCGACCGGAAGAGCTCCACGTTCTGGAACGTGCGCGCGATGCCGCGGCGGATAATGCGGTGCGGCGGCGTGCGCAGCAGGGTGCGCCCCGCGAACTCGAGGCTCCCTGCGTCGGGGCGGTAGATGCGCGTGATCACGTTGAACAGCGTGGTCTTGCCGGCGCCGTTCGGGCCGATCAGGCCGACGATCTGGCCTTGCTCGACGTCGAGCGACACGTCGTCGATCGCCACGATCCCGCCGAAGCGGCGGGTCACGTTCTGTACGGCCAGCAGCGGCACAGGACGAACCTTAGAGGTTGAGCTTGCGACAAACCGGGAATGAATGGGCGACCACGAAAGCGAGGGATCGCCAATGACTGGATGGAACAGGGCTGTCGCGACGCTCGTCGGGGCCGGCGTCGCCGGCTTCCTGCTCTGGCTCGCGGCGCAGATCGGGCGCGGGTCGACCGGCGGCTACTGGGCGGCGTACGGGATCGTCGCCGGTGCCGGCCTGGTGCTGGCGCTAACGCAGTTGCGCGGACGCGGCGGCCACCCGCCGGGCACGTTCCTGCTCGCCTTCCTACCCGTGCTGATTTGCGCGGGCTGGGTGCTGCTCGCGATGCAGCCGCACGGCGACTGGTTCCGCAACCACGTCCTGAGCTGGTCGGGCGACATCGGCATCCGCGGTGTCGTGACGGACATCGGAACGTGGGTCGGTGTGCTCGCGTTCGGGATCGGCTACGTGTTCGGCACGGTGCTCGAGCCGAGCATGGTCGGGCGGCGCGAGCGTGCGATGGTGCCTGCTGCCGCTCCCGCTCCGGCGGCGACGCCAAGGCACGAGCCCGCACCGGCGACGGCGGTGATGCACGAGCCGGCCGCTGCGAACGAGCCGACGACGGCGGAGCGCGAAGAAGTCGGCGACGGCGAGGCTGCGACGACCACCAATCGTCGTCCGTTCATGCGAACGCTGACGCGTCGCTAACCGGCGCGCGACACGCGAAACGCTCACAGACATACACCGCGGGGCGCCCCTCGACGAGGTGGCGCCCCGCGAGCAAGGGGATGTCGTCGGCGGGACCGAAGGCGATCGCGTCGGTTGGTTGTGCGTGCGCGACGGCTGCTCTGGCGACGTCGCTGCCTGGGTCGCCGATGATCGCGAGCTCGCGGTGAGGCGCGAGGTATTGGTCGAGCGCCACCAGCATCCAGCCGAAGGCGGTCGGCACGCGCGTCATCGAATCGCGCACCAACCGCAGCGTGTCCGCCGCACGCCGTTCGAACGACTCGTCGCCCCAGATGCGGCCCAGCCGCAGCAGCTCGAAGGCGAGCATGGCGTTGCCGCTCGGCGTCGGATGGTCCTCGAGCTGTTTCGGTCGCGCGAAGAGGCGCTCCCCGTCACGCGGTGTTTCGAAGAAGCCTCCGCGTTCGTCGTCCTCGAACAGGTCGACCGCGAGCGTCGCTAGGCGGTGCGCTTCTCTAAGCCACTGCGGGTTGCCGGTGGCGAGATGGAGCTCGTGCATTCCGTACGCGACGTCGGCGTAGTCGGAGAGATAGCCGGTTCCCTTCTTGAGCGTTCGGTGCAGGCGGCCGTCTTCGGTCGAGAGCGGGCCGAGGATGAACTCGGCGAGCGCCGTCGCTTCCGCGGTGCGGCCGCCCTGTGCGAGCGCGGCGAGCGCGAGCCCGTTCCACGATGCGATCACCTTGTTGTCGAGCGGCGGCTGCACGCGTGCGCTGCGGGTCTCGAGCAGATGCGCCCGCGTGTCGTCGTCGAGCTCGCCGCGGATGATCGAGCGGCCGTGTTCGAACGGCTCGAGCAGCTCTTCGGGTGCGCCTTCGCCCGGAGCCCACGTGTACGTGAGCCCTTCGACGCCGTCCGTGTCCGCGTCCTGCGACGACGCGAAGCCGCCGCCGGGTAGCGCGAGCTCGCGCAGCATGTAGTCGAGCGTGCGGTTCGAGATTTCGTCGCCGCGATAGACGGGCGCGAGCAGCGCGTTGTCGTAGAGCATCTTCTCGAAGTGCGGGACGAGCCAGCGTTCGTCGACCGAGTAGCGGTGGAAGCCGCCGCCGACAACGTCGTGCATGCCGCCGGCCGCCATGCCGTCGAGCGTCTTGCGCGTCATCTCTGTCTCGCCGCGGCGGAGCAAGAACTCGAGCACCGGCGCCGGCGGGAACTTCGGTGCGCGTCCCCACCCGCCCCACGTCGTGTCGAAACCGTTGGCGAGATTCGCTTGCGCTTCGTCAAGTAGCTCAGGTGTGAGCGGATCGTTCGACGGCGGCGGCGTTGCGGTCGCGCGGACGTGTGTTGCGAGTTCGCCGGCACTGCGCACCGCGTCGTCGCGGCGCTCGCGCCATGCCTCTGCGACCGCTGCGAGCACCTGGCGGAATGCCGGCAGACCATGCCGCGGGTCGGGCGGGAAGTATGTGCCGCCGAAGAACGGCTCGCCGTCGGGCGTGAGGAACATGGTCATCGGCCAGCCACCCTGACCGGTGAGTGCGACGACGGCGTCCATGTAGATCGCGTCGACGTCGGGCCGCTCCTCGCGGTCGACCTTGATGCACACGAAGTTGGCGTTCATGTCGCGCGCGGTCGCCGCGTCCTCGAACGACTCGTGCTCCATGACGTGGCACCAATGGCAGGCGGCGTAGCCGACCGAAAGCAGGATCGGCTTGTCCTCTTCTTTTGCGCGGCCGAGCGCCTCGTCTCCCCAGGGGTACCAGTCGACGGGATTCGCTGCGTGCTGCAGCAGGTACGGAGACGTCTCTTGGGCGAGGCGGTTCATGGCGGTACGGTAATCGCGTGCGGGTGTTCGAGGACTTTGCTGCCGGCGATGTCTACGCGTCGGCGGTTTCGCGGACGGTGACGGAGGCCGACAACCTCCTCTTCACCATGCTCGCGATGAACACGAACGAGCTGCATTTCAACGAGGAGGCCGCGCGTGCGTCGGAGTGGGGTCAAATCCTCGTGAACTCGACGTTCACGCTGTCGCTCGTGCTCGGGCTCTCGGTGCGCGACACGACGGAGAAGGGTGGCGTGAATCTCGGCTGGAAGGAGATCCGCCTGCCGAAGCCGGTGTTCATCGGCGACACGCTCCGTTCGGAGACGGAGGTGCTGTCGGCGCGCGTGTCGAAGTCGCGGCCGAACTTCGGCGTCGTCGAAGTGCGAACGCGCGGCCTCAATCAGCGCGACGAGGTCGTCTGCGACTTCGAGCGCTCGTTCCTCATTCCGCGGCGGTAACCCGGGGTCAGACCCGGGCCAGACCCCATACATAACTCGAACGCTTGCGTGACGATTCACGCACGCGCCCTAGCGCAACTCGGTTCGCGCGTGCAACGTGAGGTGATGGCACGGCAACGGCGCATCGAGATCGTCGACTTCACGTACCACGTCTGGACGCACGGCATCGACGAGCTACCGATCTTCAAGACCACGGTTGAGAAGGACCGGATGCTGACGTACCTTCGCGAGGAGGTCGAGTTCAGCAACTGGACGTGCCTCTCCTACGTGGTGATGACGACGCACTACCACCTCGTTCTGCGACTCAATGAAGAGACCCTGAGCAGCGGATTGAAGCGCCTCAACGGGCGATTCGCGCAATGGTTCAACCGCGAGCGCGGCCGGCGTGGGCATGTGTTCGAATCCCGCTTCGGCTGCCGGATCGTCGAATCGGCGCACGATCAGTTGGATGTCTGTCGCTACGTCGCGTTGAACCCGACGCGCGCACAGATGTGCCGTCTCCCGGAGCATTACGCGTGGTCGGGTTACGGGGCGATCATCGGCCACGCATTGCCGGACGACATCGTTGACATCAAGGCAGCGCGCGCACTCGCGGGTTCGCGCGTCGCGTTCAAAAAGTTCGTCGAGGAGCCAGATCCGCGGGTGCGGCGGGGTCAGGCCCGGGCCAGACCCCGGGTTACGTCGCAGCGGTGACCGCGGGTCGCGTAAACGTTCCCAAAGTTGCGTAGCGGCGGAAGCCGATCGACTCGTAGAGCGCGCACGCGGGCGCCGTGACGCAGTAGACAATCGCCTCGCGGCCACCCTGGTCGTACCACTGGCGCAACGCGAACGTGCACACCGCCGCACCGAGACCGAGGCGGCGGTACTGCTCACGCGTGCCCACCGGCTCAAGCTCACCGACGCCGGTCGCGTCCTCCGGCCAGAGCAACGCATACGACGCGAAGTCACCGTCCGGCGCAACCGCCACGCAGTCGAGGGACCTGCGATACGGCGGCGTCGCCATCACGTTCGTGAACTTCTCGGCAGTGAGCTTCGACGGCGCCCACACGTCCCGGTGGATCTCCACACGCTCGACAAGATCAGCCGCCTCGATCGACCGCAACGTGAAACCATCCGGCACCTCGAGAACCTGCGGCGGAGCGTCGAAGGCCTGGCGGTTGAAGTACATCGTCCACTCACCGCGTCCCGTGAAGCCCTGTTCGGCGATCGCGGCGACAATCTCCTCGTCGTCAACCAAGACGCGAACTGTTCGCAGCCCGGAGTCTTCAAGCATCTCCGCGACCAACGCACGATGATCGTCGCGTACCTCGAACTCGAGCTCGTCGCCCTTCTTCCACGTCCAGCCGACGATCTCGCCTCCGTCCTCCCAGATGCGAATGTCCCACTCCGACTCCCGCGCGATCTGCCACGCGAGATCGCCCGAATGCCAGTTCGTCCGGAGCGGCGCCACGCGCCGTTGCGCAACCGCCAGCGACTGCAGCGCCGGCAGATCGGCGATCCCGCGCCAGTCGCGGACTACGGCCACGGCGACGCGCGGTACACGTAACCCTCGAGCGCACGGCCGAGCCGACCCTCGAGCCAGCGCGAAACCTCGACCAGCGCGCCGACGTCAACGCCCGTCGCCACTCCTTCGCGCTCGAGCTGCCAGACAAGATCCTCCGTCGCGATGTTGCCGGTCGCGCTCGGCGAGAACGGACAGCCACCGAGCCCGCCGATCGACGCGTCGAGCAGCGTCGCGCCCGCAGCCAGCGCCGCCCACGCGCACGCGTAGCCCGTGTTGCGCGTGTTGTGGAGATGCACACCGGTCGCTCCCACGCGCTCGACCAACGCCCGTACGCGACCCGGCGTGGCCACCCCGATCGTGTCCGCCAGCACGACTTCACCGCTCAAGCGCTCGCAGATGCCGGCGACGACACCCGGATCCACCTCACCTTCGAACGGACAGCCCCACGCGCAGGACAGCGTCACCGTCACCGGCTTCTCTGCGCGCGCGACGATCGCCTGCACGCGCGCAATGGCTTCGTCCAATGTCGCATTGCCGTTGCGCTGGTTGAACGTCTCCGTCGCGGCGAGCGTGCAGTTGATGCGATCGAGCGTGGTCGCGACGAAGCGTTCGTAGCCGCGCTCGTTCAACACCAGCCCCGACAATTCCGCACCGCCACGCGAAACAGCAGCGACAACCTCTTCCGCGCCTGCCATCTGCGGCACGCGGTCGTCGCGCACAAACGACACCGCCTCGATCCGCGGCACACCCGCCGCTGCCAACCGCGACACGAGCTCAGCGCGAACGGAAGGCGCGAGCACGTCCCCCTCGTTCTGCAGGCCGTCGCGCGGCCCGACGTCGCAGATGGTGACCATTACGCCGGTTGAGGAGAGGCCGCGGAGACCGAATCGACCGCATCACGGGGACGCGCCGGCAACAGTGCAACGACGATCGCGGTCAGCGCAACGCCGAACCATTGCCAGCCGGTCAGCGTCTGCCCGAACTTGAAGTAACCGATCAGCACTGCGGTGATCGGATAGGCGAGCTCGGCGATCGTCGCGAGCACCGCGGGTGTCCACCGCAGGCCGAAGTAGTAGATGAACATCGCCGCGAACCCCGTCACGAGCGCAAGCACGGCAATCCACCACGAGTTGTGCCACGACGAAAATGCCGGCTCGCCGAGCACCAGCAACGCAACCCCGCTGCCGCCAAGACCGAAGATGAAGCGCAAGGTCGTGATGTGCTCGAAGCGCATGTCGCGCGCGAGATATCTACCCAGCACGGTGCCGAGCGCCCACAGAAGCGCGGCGCCGAGT
Source organism: Gaiellaceae bacterium (assembly GCA_036278975.1). Classification (GTDB taxonomy): domain Bacteria; phylum Actinomycetota; class Thermoleophilia; order Gaiellales; family Gaiellaceae; genus PALSA-600. Next base: position 18,214 of record DASUKC010000096.1, on the reverse strand, counting down.
GCGTAAAGCATCGTCGCTACGCCGTGAGCGCGCGGATGAAATGGGTGTGCCACACCCATGAACCACGTACCAACGAGCGCTGGGACGAGAAACAGCGCGAACCGAGCGCGCGGTCGTTCGCCGAGCAGCACCATCGCGCCGATCACCGCGAAGACCGGTTGAATCTTCTGGAGGACGACCGGCGTGACGAAGTCGCCATGCGCAAAGAGCGCCTGCGTGAAGAGGATTGTCGCGACGGCCGATGCGCCTGCGCCGATGAGCACGGCAGCAAGCACATGCCGCCAGCCCAGCCGAATCACGGTGCGCAAGGCGGTGAACGCCAGCGGCAGCGTCAGCGCGACGAGCAGCACGTGCTCGCCGAAGACGATCGTCGAAGCCGACACGCTGCCTTTCAGCGAAGCGCGGATCCACTGATCGAAGCCCCACATCGCGGCCGCAACCGCGACGAGGACGATCCCCGTCCGCTTCAACACACTCTCAGACTACTTGGGCGGTCTTACGCAGGCGAACGTTCTGGAACAGGATGTTCGCGAGCATGCCCGTCACGGCGATGAGGAAGATCGCCGTGCCGATCACATTGATCTGCGGCGGCGTCGCGACCCGCGCGGCGCCCCACACGAACAGCGGGAACGTCACCGTTGCGCCGGCGTTGAAGTACGTGATCACGAAGTCGTCGATCGAGAGCGCGAACGCGAGCAGCCCCGCGGCGAGGATGCCCGGCATGATCAGCGGCAGCGTCACCTTCTGGAACGTGACCCACTCGTTCGCGCCGAGATCCATCGCCGCCTCTTCGAGATGGCGGTCGAAGCCGACGAGCCGCGCGCGCACCGTTACGACGACGTAGCTGATGTTGAAGAGGATGTGCGCGATCAGGATCGTCCCGAACCCCTGCGGCACTTTCCAGTTCACGAAGAGCGCGAGCAGCGACGCGCCCATCACGACCTCGGGCGTTGTCATCGGCACGAAGATCAGGAGGTTTGTCGTCGCGCTACCGCGGAAGCGATAGCGGACGAGCGCCAGCGCGATCAGCGTGCCGAGGGCGGTGGCGACGACGCTCGAGAGCAGCGCGATCTCGACGCTGATCTTCAGCGCGCCGCTCAGCCCCGGGTAGGCGAACGGGTGCGTCCAATTGCTCCAGGTGAAGCCCTGCCACGTGTAGTTGAAGCGGCCCTTCGGGTTGTTGAACGAGTACGCGACGACGACGGCGATCGGCAGGAACAGGTATGCGAGCGCGAGCGCCGCATACGCGGTCAACACGTGGCGCCGGACGAACTTCACGCGTGGCTCACCGTCAACCGGTCGGTTCCGAGCGCGCGCGCGAAGATCAGCACGAGCACGAGGATCGCCGCCATCAGCACAAACGACAACGCCGCAGCCGTCGGGTAGTCGCGCACCGAGAGGAACTCGGATTGGATGACGTTGCCGATCATGTACTGCCGCGGCGTGCCGAGCAGCTGCGCGTTGATGAAGTCGCCGGCCGCGGGAATGAACGTGAGCAACACGCCTGCGAACACGCCGGGCAGCGACAACGGCAACGTCACCCGGGCGAATGCCCACGGCCGCGACGCGTACAGGTCTTCCGCCGCCTCGATCAGCCGCACGTCGATCTGCTCGAGACTGACGTACAGCGGTAACACCATGAACGGCAGGAAGTTGTAGGTGATGCCTGCGATCACAGCCGTCGACGTCGCGAGCAGACGGCCGTCGCTACCGAGGATGCCGAGGTGTTGAAGCGTGTGCACCACGAGGCCGTTGTCCGAGAGGATCGTCTCCCAGGCGAGCGTTCGGATCAGATACGTGACGAAGAACGGCGCGATGACGAGCAGCAGGAAGAGGTTCTTCCAGCGCCCGCCGCGAAACGCGATCCAGTACGCAAGCGGGTAGCTCACGACGAGCGCAATCGCTGTCGCGATTCCCGCGTACTCGCCCGACCGGATGAACTGCGTCCGGTACGAGCTGATGGCGTCGTGGAAGTTCCCCCATGCCCAGCTGAAGCTGAACAGGGGGAACAGCCCCTGTGAGAGGGACATCTTCCCCAGGTACCACATCGGCACCACGAAGAAGATGACGAGCCACGCCGTGCCCGGCGTGAGCAGCAGGTACGGGATCGCCCACTTACGCCGGTGAAACATCCGCCCTAGCCGCCTGTCAGCTTCTGGAACGCCTTCTTGTACTTCTCGTTGAGCAGCGCCTTCGGGTCGAACTGGTGCGTGCTGGCGAGCATCTTCTGCGTCGGGAAGATCAGCGGGTTCTTCGCGATCGCCGGATCGGTCTTCTCCAGCACCTTGTCGGCGCCGACGACCGGGCAGATGTAGTTGACGTAGTCCTCAACCTCGGCGGCGATCTCGGGCCGATAGAACCAGTTCATGAGAACCGACGCCGCGTACGCGTTGCCGCCCTTCGGGATCAGCATGTTGTCGGTCCAGATCATCCCGCCGTCCGTCGGCAGGAGCCACTTCAGGCCCGGATGGTCGGCCTGCAGCTGCACCATGTCGCCCGACCACGCGAAGCACGCGTAGATGTCGCCCTTCGCAAGCAGCGGCGCGTAGTCGTTGCCGGTGAACTGGCGCACCTGGCCGGAGTCGACCGCGTTCTGCAGCAGCTTGATCGCAGCGTCGAACGTCTTGTCGGTGACCTTCCCCGGATCGTCGCCGTTGGCGAGCATCGCGAGCCCGACGGAGTCGGACATCTCGGTGAGGAGCGTGACCTTCCCTTTCAGCTTCGGGTTGGTGAGCAGTTCGTGCACGGACGTGACGTCGCCGCCGACGAGCTTCGGGTCATATCCGATGCCCGTCATCCCCGACTGCCACGGCAGGCTGTAGTCGCGGTTCGGGTCCCAGCTCGGATGCTGCTGCACCGGCTGCAGGTTCTTGATGTTCGGAATCGCCGACTTGTCGAGCTTCTCCAGCCAGCCGAGCTCGATCATGCGACCCGGGAGACCCGACGAATCGGTGAGCACGATGAGGTCGCGGCCGACCGACTGACCCTGTGACAGCGGTCCTTCGATCTTCCCGAAGAAGCTGTCGTTGTCGTTGATGTCCTCGACGTACTTGACGTGCGAGTGGTACTTCGCCGTGAACTGGTTCAGCGACGGATGCGTCTTGCCTTTCACGTCGATGTAGAGCGGCCAGTTCGAGAACCTGATCGTCTTCGGCAACGTCTGCGCCGCGGCGGTCGTCGCGGTCGCCGCAGCCTTGTTCGAGCTTCCACCGCAGGCTGCGAGCAACCCGGGCACGGTCAGAAGAACACCGCCGCCCGCGGCACGGCGCAGCAACTCTCGGCGCGTGACCACGTCAGTCATTTCCGCCTCCTTCTCGTGACACTACGAATGTCGATTCCGGCGCGAACGAGACCTCGATTCGCTCGCCCGCCCGGTGTGGACCTGCTCCCTGGACGTAGACCGTCACTTCGCCGACGTCCGTCTTGACGACGTACTGCGTGGCGACGCCTACGTAGGCGCTCTCGACGATCTCGCCGCCGAGGACGTTCGCCTCTCCTCCGCCGATCCGCAGCTTCTCCGGCCTGATCCCCACGGCGACGCGACCGGTTCGCCCGGCGAGCGCGTCGGATGCGACGCGGATCGTCGCGCCGTCGACGGCGACAGAGTCGGCGCCCGTGACGGTTCCGTCGAGCAGGTTGGAGATGCCGAGGAAGCTTGCGACGAACGCGGTCGCCGGACGCTCGTACAGCTCGGCGGGCAGGCCCATCTGTTCGATGCGACCGCCGTTCATCACCACGATCCGGTCGGCCATGGTCATGGCCTCCTCCTGGTCGTGCGTGACGTGCACGAACGTGATCTGCAAATCGCTCTGGATGCGCTTCAGCTCGAGCTGCATCTCTTTGCGGAGCTTGAGGTCGAGCGCGCCGAGCGGCTCGTCGAGCAAGAGAACCCGCGGGCGGTTGACGAGCGCACGCGCAAGCGCGACGCGCTGCTGCTGGCCACCCGACAACTGGCTCGGCCGGCGGTTGCCGTAACCCTCGAGGCCGACGACACGCAGCATCTCGGCTGTGCGTTCACGGAGCTCCGATCCCTTCACGCCCTTGCGCCGAAGACCGAACGCGACGTTCTCGTGAATGGTGAGATGCGGGAAGAGCGCGTAACTCTGGAAGACGGTGTTGACGTCGCGCTTATGCGGCGGCAATCGCGTGACGGGTGTGTCGCCGAGGAAGATCGCGCCTTCGCTCGGCTCCTCGAACCCGCCGATCATGCGCAGTGTCGTCGTCTTGCCGCAGCCCGACGGTCCCAGCAACGCATAGAAGTGACCGCTCTCGACGTCGAGCGAGAGATCGTCGACGGCAACGACGTCGTTATCGAACCGCTTCGTGACGTGTTCGATGCGGACGTCGGCGCTCATCGGCCGATCCGCCGCGCCGCTTCGGCAAGAACGTCGCCGAGGATGCCGACGATCTCGTCGAATTCCTCTTCGCCCGCGATGAGCGGCGGCGAGATCTGCACAACGGGGTCGCCGCGGTCGTCGGCGCGGCAGATGAGCCCTGCCTCGAACAGCGCCGGCGAGAGGTAGCCGCGCAACAGCGACTCCGATTCCCCGTCGGAGAACGTCTCGCGCGTGTCCTTGTCCTTCACGAGCTCGATCGCCCACAGGTAGCCGGTGCCGCGCACGTCGCCGACGATCGGCAGCTCGAGCAGCGTAGACAGCTTTTGCTGCAACACATGCTGCTTCTCTGCAACGCGCTCCACGATCTTTTCGCGCTTCATGATCTCGATGTTCTTCAGCGCGATCGCGCAACCGACGGGATGGCCGCCGAACGTGATGCCGTGCGCGTACATCGACGTGTCCCCGGCAAACGCGTCGAATACCTTGTCGGTCGTGAGCACCGCACCGATCGCGGCGTACGACGACGACAATCCCTTTGCACTTGTGACGATGTCCGGGCGGATGTCGTACTTCTCGCTCCCGAACCACGCACCGAGGCGGCCGAAACCGCAGATCACTTCGTCCGCGCACAGCAAGATCCCGTAGCGGTCGCATAGTGCGCGCACGCCCTGGAAGTAGCCGGCCGGCGGCGTGAACGAGCCGCCCGCGTTTTGCACCGGCTCGAAGATCACCATCGCGACGGTTCCCGGCCCCGCCTGCTCGATCGCCTCTTCGAGATCCGCGAGCAAGAACGCGGTGAACTCCTCTTCGGTCTCGTTGACCGGGCGGTGGTAGCGATTCGTGTTGCGCACGTGCACCACGTCCGGCACGAGCGGCTCGAATGGCGCGCGCAACGCGGGGATGCCGTTGATCGAAAGCGCGCCCATCGTCGTCCCGTGGTACGCCGTGCGGCGCGCGATCGCCTTCCAGCGGCGCTCGCCGCGCGCGGAGTGGTACTGGCGCGCGAGCTTCCACGCCGACTCGACGGCCTCCGAGCCACCGGAGACGAAGAACGAACGCGTCAGCTGCGACGGGGGCAGGTCGGCGAGCACCTGCGCGAGCTCGATCGCGCGCGGGTGCGCATACGACCAGTTCGTATAGAACGGCAGTTCGCGCATCTGCGCGAGCGCGGCCTGGCCGATCTCCTCGCCGTAGGAGTAGCCGATGTTGACGCTGAAGAGCCCCGCGAGCGCGTCGAGGTAGCGCTTGCCCTTGTCGTCCCAGAGGTAACAGCCTTCGCCGCGCACGATGACCGGCGGCTCGTAGCCGGTCATCCGCGTGAAGTGAAGCCAGAGATGCTCGCGCGCCGCGGTCGCCAGGTCCATCGCGCGAGCATATTCCTAATTCAGGTATGCAGCTACAACTCGTATTCGTTGACGCGCTCGGGCGTGACGAGGACAGTAACCCGGTCCTGCGGGTTCGTGAAGTCGTGCCCGGTGTACTTCTGCGAGAGCGCGTGGATGTGCTCGACCGCTCCCTCCTCGACCAGCTTCGCCGGCCCCTGCACCTCGAGCCAGCGATGGAAGTCGTGCTCGTCGACGATCAGCACCGACACGTAGCCGCCGTGCGCGAGATGCCGTCCTTTCGCGCGCACGGTGGTCGTGTTGAAGCGCAGCGTGTCGCCGTCCCGGTCGACCCACACGACCGTTGACCGCGGACGCCCGCGGTCGTCGTTGACCGCGACGGTCGCGAAGTTCGGCTCGTCGATGAAGGCGCGCTGTTTGTCGGTGAGCGTCATTTGGCAACGGTCGTCGGGATGTTCTTGATCCTGCCGGCGACGATCTGCTTGCGCACGTTTTCCACCTTGGCAGCGATGCCCGCGGGCGCCTTCGGCGAAAACTTCCCGATGCCGACGCCGCTCTGCGCGAGTGAGTACACCGCGTCCTGACCGCCCTTGAAGTGGCCGCCAACCGCGTCCTTGATCGCCTGTTCGACCGCCGTATCGACGCGCTTCAGCGCCGAGGTGAGGACATAGCTACCGAGGTAGCCCTGGTCGGCGTCGACGCCGATCCCCCACACGCCCTGCTCGCGCGCCGCGTCGAGCGCGCCAAGCCCGCAGCCGCCTGCGACCTGGAAGACGACGACCGAGCCGGCCTGGATCTGGTTGAGCGCAACCTCCTTGCACTTTTGCTGCGCGTTGAAGTCCTGTGAGTAGGCGTTCAGCGTCTCGACACCGGGGTCGGCGGCTTTCGCGCCCGCCTGGAAGCCTGCGATGTAGCGGTCGACCGGCGGCTGCTTCTCGCCGCCGACACTCGAAACGGCGTGACCGCCGCGCGCCTTCGCGGCGAGACCTGCCGCGTAGCCCGCGAGGTAGCCCGCTTCCTGCTCCTTGAAGAGCAGCCCCTCGACGTTCGGAAGGCTCCCTTCGTCGGCGTTCGACACGTCGACGATCGCGAAATGGGTGTTCGGGAACTGCTTCGCGACGGTTTCAAGCGCCTGGATCTCCGTGAAGCCGACGCCGATGATCAGGTTGTAGCCCTGCCGCGCAAGCGAGCTCAGGTTCGGCACGTACTCCGCGGCCGACGTCGCCTGCACGACGCGCTGCTCGATCCCCAGATCCTTCTGCGCCCGCAGCAGCCCGACGTATGCCAGGTGGTTGAAGCCTCGGTCGTTCAAGCCGCCGGTGTCGGTCGAGAGGCCAACCTTGAACGTCGACGACGCGGTGGTCGTCGACGACGTCTTGTGCTTCGTCGAGCCGCAGCCCGCGGCGATCACGGCGAGAGAAATGACAACGACCACGGCTTTCTTCACGGGGCTCCTAGAGGTTTTAGACTGTGGGGCGAAAACTCGTGGCGGATTCTAGTGATCACACAGTCATTGCCGTCGTCCTAGGCGTTCGAGGCGGGAACCTCCAAGCGTCTCTTCGTCGCGTCGACCGGGCGCCGGGCGAAGCGCTGGACGCAGCCCTCGCTCGCGCCGCGGACGTGGACGCACTCGCCTACGTCGAGCAGCTCGACACGCGTCTGCTCGCAGACGGGACGCTCGCGACGTCGTATCTCGGGCTCGTGCCTGCAGGCCGTGAGCTCCCGCAAGGCGACACGAGCGACGACGACCTCGTACGAGCCGCTCGCGCACGGTTGCGCGCAAAGCTGTCGTACACGAACGTCGGCTTCGCGCTCGCACCGGAGACCTTCACGATCTCCGAGTTGCGCGAGGTGTACGTCGCCGCGCTTGGCTACGACGTGTCGGCGACGAACCTGCAGCGCGTGCTCGTGCGCCGAGGCGTGCTCGAGCGCGTCGAGGGTCGGCGCGCACCGGGACGCTCGGGCGGCAGGCCCGCGGCGTTGTTCCGCTTTGCGTCGCGTCAGCTCGAGATCACGGACGAGTTTGCGGCGTTGCGTCCACCAGGATCTCGCGCCAGCGGCTGAACAAGAGCTGGTGGTTGTCGTCGACCAGCTTCAGCGTCGCGGCGGGGAGGCGCTTCACATATTCGTCCGCGATCACCGGCGGTGTCGCGCGGTCGCGCCTCCCCCACCACACCGCAACCGGCGCCCTCACGTCGGCGAGCTCGAAGCCCCACGGGCGCGCGAGGTATGCGAGCTCCTGCGCAAGCCACCGCCCGCCGCCGGCGAAGGACTCGACGCGGCCGCGCGCGTACGCAGCGGTGTGAACTGGTTGCGTCAGCTCCGGCGTTGGCTCGCGACCCCAGCGCTCGAGCATGCGAGTCGCGAGCCACTGCGACCGGCGTGCGACACGCACCGTCAGATAGATGCTGCGGCTCGTCAGCGCGACGAGATCGTGCGGCGGCATCGACGCAACGAGTGACACACGATCGACGCGATCGGGCGCGACCGCCGCTACCGCAAGTGCATGCGGGCCCCCGGCCGACCAGCCGATCACGCCGAAGCGCTCGAGCCCGAGCTCGTCCGCGAGCCCGACCACATCGCGCGCCCACGAGCGCAACGTGCGACCGGGGACGAGCGTGCAGCGCTCGACCGAGATCACGCGCGCGTCGTACGTCTCCGCGGGACGCGACGACGGTGAGTCGCCGCCGCCGTGGAAGTACAGGACCGGCGGGCCGGCGCCCGAGTCGTGGAAGTTCAAAGCCGCTTCACGAGCAGCGCGCGCGACTGACCCGCGCCGTCGTAGTCGTCATCGACTCTTTCGAGCTCGAAGCCAAGCGAACGGTGGAACGCGAGCGACTGCTCGTTCAGCGGCGACGTCACCGCCCGCACGACGCTGCGCGGCGCGACTGCCGAGAAGAAGCGGCCGTACAACTCGCGGCCGAGCCCGCTCTTCCGCTGCTTCGGCGAGACGCCGACGAAGTGGATGTACGCCTCGTCGTCGAACGTCTGCGAGCGAAAGCCACACAGAAAAGCTGCGAGCTCGCCGTTGTCGTCGGCGACGAACGACGTGTCGCGGAAGTGGACAAAGAAAAGCTTCGGCAGCATCGCGGCCATCTCGCGTCCGCCCCACCACTCGTCGATCACGGCGGTCACGCGCGCGTAGTCGCTGGGCTCCGCATGGCGGATGCTGTACATAGGCTCAAGGGTATGCGCCTCGAAGGGAAGCACGCAGTCGTCACGGGAGCCGGCACCGGCATCGGTCGCGCGATCGCGCAGCGGCTCGCGTCGGAGGGCGCGCGACTCACGCTGCTGGCGCGCGACGAGTCCCGGTTGTCGGACGTCGTGCGCGGAGCAGTCACGCGTTCGCTTGATATCCGCGACCGCGACGCCGTGCTCGCCGCGTTCGAAGAGCCGCTCGACATCCTCGTCGCGAATGCCGGCATCGGCGGCGAGAACAAGCCCGGCGACGGTGACCGCTGGGACGACATCGTCGCCACGAATCTCTCCGGTACCTACTGGTGCTGCCGCGCCGCGGAGCCGCTGCTCGCAGACGGCGGGCGCATCATCGTCACGTCGTCGATCCTCGCGCGCATCGGCGTCTCCGGGTACACGGCGTACTGCGCATCGAAGGCCGGCCTGCTCGGGCTCGTGCGCGCATACGCAGCCGAGCTTGCGCCGCGCAAGATTCAGGTGAACGCGGTGTGCCCGGGTTGGGTCAATACGGATATGGCGTGGGACGGCTTGTCGGACTGGCCGGGCAAGACGGCCGACGAAGCGTGGGCGATCGCGGTGAAAGAAGTGCCGCTGCGGCGCATGAGCGAGCCGGAAGAGATCGCGGCAACGGTTGCGTGGCTCGCGTCCGACGACGCGCTCGGCGTCACCGGGCAGGCGATCGACCACAACAACGGCGCCTTCATGCTGTAGCGCCGTCCGAGGCGGGACCTAACGTTCGCCGCATGATGGCTGGCGATTACATCCGTAGAGGCTTCGCCGAGTTCGTCGGCACGTTCGCGCTGATCTTCGTCGCGGCCGGTGGTGCCGCGTACGCGCGCGCTCCAGTCGACCTTGCTCTTGCGAACGGCCTCGTCATTGCCGTGTTTGTCTCGGCATCCGCCTTCATGTCCGGCGGGTTCATCAACCCGGCGGTCACACTCGGCTTCCTCGTCACACGGAGGATCGAGCCGAAGCTGGCGGTTTGGTACTGGATCATGCAGTTCGGCGGGGCAGCACTCGCAGCCCTGCTCTTGAAGTGGATTCTCCCCGGCGACGCGCAGAGCGGTGGGAACCTCGGGGTTCCGTCACTCGGCACGGGCATCACGTCGGGAGTCGGCGTCGTCGTCGAGGCAATCCTCACGTTCTTCCTCGTGTGGGTGGTCTTCGCAACGGCTGTCGACCCGCGCGGCGCGTTCAAGCAGATCTCCGGTCTGGCGATCGGCTTCACGATTGCGTTCGGCGTGCTGATGGCATACGCCGTCACCGGCGGCGCGATGAACCCCGCGCGTGCGTTCGGCCCGCAGCTCGTGGGCGATCACTGGAAGCACTGGTGGGTCTATTACGTCGGCCCATTCGCGGGTGCCGTGATCGCAGCATCGGTGTACGAGATGCTCTATCTGCGCAGTGACCCGGTCGCCACCGTCGGCACGCCCGAGTCGGGCGTCGGCGAAGTGGCAGCGGGCGAGGCGGCGCAGTCGTAGTCACGAACGAGTTCTCGGTTCGATAGGTTCCGGCCATGCTTTCGGCGATCACATTCGTCGTGGCCGGCCTATCGACCGGGCACAAAGTCGGCCTGGTGGTCGTCGGCGCGGCGTTCATCATCTTCGCGCTGATCTCGTCGTTCGTGCTGCCGCGCTTCAACGAGAACTTCCCGGGACGCGGGCTCGGCTGGTACGTCGTGCTGTGCGTCGTGTTCTTCGTCGCGATGATCTCGGCCGTCATCTTCTTCGGCCGCGAGAAGCCGGAGGCAAAGGCCGCGTCCGAGACGGCGACGACAGCGGCAACGACTCAACCGAGCAGCACAACTCAGGGCGACCCGGTTGCGGGGAAGGCGGTCTTCACGTCCGCGGGCTGCATCAGCTGCCACACGCTGAAGGCGGCGAACTCGCACGGCACGGTCGGACCGAATCTCGATCAGCTGAAGCCGCCGTACGCGCGCATCGTCACGCAGGTCGAAAACGGCGGCGCGATCATGCCGTCGTTCAAGGACAAGCTGACGGCGAAGCAGATTCACGACGTCGCAGCGTTCGTCTTCACGTCGACGCACTGACGCTCCCCGCGTAAAGCGGAGAAGGAGGGATTCGAACCCTCGAGGCAGGGAATCCCCCACCTAACGCCTTAGCAGGGCGCCGCCTTCAGCCACTCGGCCACTTCTCCGGGCGGCCGCATCGTAACTGAGCTTTCCTCGATCCAAATGCGGAACGCCCGCTTGCGGCGGGCGCTCGTTTGAAACGGAGAGGGCGGGATTTGAACCCGCGACGCACCTTTCAGCACGTACGCGATTTCCAGTCGCGCTCCTTAGGCCACTCGGACACCTCTCCTTGTCGTGCTGAGCGGAGGGGGAGGGATTTGAACCCTCGATCCGCCTAACGACGGATAACGGTTTTCGAGACCGCCGCATTCGACCGCTCTGCCACCCCTCCGAGCGGGCGCATGGTATCGGCCGTCAGTCGGCGATGCGCGCGATGACTTCTTCGCGGCGCAGCACGGTCACGCGATGCGACGAGCGCGCGAGCCGCACTTCGTAGCCGGCGTCGCGCGGGAACAACACCTTGTCTCCGGGCTCGATCGCTTCCACTTCGGGACCGATCGCGGCGACGATGCCGGTGCGCACTTGCGCCGCCTCGTTCACCGGGACGATGAGGCCGCTCGCGGTCTCGGTCTCGTCGAGCGCTTGCACGACGAGGTAGTCGTCGAGCGGCTCGAGCGTCGACTCGGAGAGTGAGTGGTGGCCTTCCAACACGCCTCCACGATACTCCCTGCGTGCGCGTGGTCCGTCACGACGTCGCGATCTCGAATCCGGACAAGCTCTTCTTCCCGGAGCGCGGGCTGACGAAGGGCGACGTCGTCGGCTACTACCTCGGCGTCGCCGAGCTTGTTCTGCCGCATCTGCGCCGGCGGCCGTTTCACATGAAGCGGTTCCCGAACGGTGTTGCGGAGGCGTTCTTCCATCAGAAGCGCGTGCCGAAGAATCATCCGGACTACGTCGACGAGGTGTTCGTGCAATTCCCGAGCGGGCACTCGACGGTGTTCGCGATCGTCGACAACGCGGCGGCGCTCGCGTGGGTCGCGAATCTTGGCTGCATCGAACTGCACACATGGCACTCACGGGTCGAGCGGCTCGAGCAGCCGGACTATCTGCTGATCGATCTCGATCCGACGAGCGACGGGCAGTGGCCGTTCGTGCGCGAGATTGCACTCGTGGTGCGTGACGTGCTCGAGGAGCTCGGCCTGCGGTCGTACCCGAAGACGTCGGGCGCGACCGGCCTGCACATCCTCGCTCCGATCAAGGCCGACACGCTGTTCCCCGACGTCCGCCGTTTCGCGAAAGCCGTCGCCGAAGAGGTCGAGCGCCGCATCGACGATCAGAGAGTGGCAACGACGACGTGGAAGGTCGCGGATCGCGTCGGCGTGTTCGTCGACTTTGGCCAGAACGCGCGCGACCGCACGATCGCGTCGGCATATTCGATCCGCCCCACGCCCGACGCGCGCGTGTCCGCACCGCTCGCGTGGGACGAAGTCGCGGACGTGGAGCCCGAGGCGTTCACGCTCACATCGATACCCGCGCGAATCGAGTCCGTCGGCGACCCCATGCAAGGTATGTGGCGCAACCCGCCGTCGCTGCGGAGGCGCTTCGCGAAGCTCGGCCTCGAGCTCAACTGACGCTTCGGACATGACGTTCGTGTGACGTCCACCCCAACGTCGGCTGCCGCCCGGAATTGTCCGCAACGGACGACTTGCGCCCACGGTCGAACACCGCCAGCCTTTCGCCGTGCTCTTGTCGAAACGCAACTGGCGCCTGTCGGACGCGAGGCTCGCCTGCGGCTACTCGCAAGCCGAACTGGCCGACGCAGTGCACGCGTCGCGCGAAACCATCGGCCGCATCGAAACGCTGCGCGCGACGCCGTCCGTCTCACTCGCGCTCGCGATCGCGCGGACGGTCGACGCAACAGTCGAAGAGCTCTTCTCGAACGCCGAACTGCGTTAGGCGAAGAGCGCTTCGACCGTCGGTGCTTTCGGGTCGCGCGGCGGCAACAACTCCTGCCACCTGCAATCCGCCGGGTCCTTGTCGTCGCGCCAGCGGATGAACTTCGTGCCGTGCCGGAAACGATGGCCCTGCACTTTGTCGTACCGGACCTCGACCACCAGCTTCGGCTTCACGGCAGCTTGCTCGAGCTCGCCGGTCCCCCACCGGTTCGGCTCGCTGAAAGTCGCATCGCTGGTCTCGTCGAGCAGCGGCAACACGAGCTCCGAGACCTCCTTTACGCGCGACGCCGCGACCGCACAGCTACCCACATACTCGAGCCCTCCACGATCGCCGAACAACCCGAGCAGCAGCGTCGCCGGCGTGTTGCGCGTGCCCTTCTTCCAGCGCACGCCGATCACGACGCAGTCGGCCGTGCGGTTCTCCTTCACTTTGACGACCGCGTCGCGTGAGCCCGGTAGATACGGCGAGCCGAGCTTCTTCGCGATCACACCGTCCAGCCCAAGCGCCTCGAAGCGGTCGAGCCATGCGCGCGCGTCGGCAACCTCGCGCGTCGCCGGCGACAGGCGAAAACCGTGCAAAACCTCCACCCGTGCACGCCGCTCGTCGAGCGGCAACTTCCACACGGGCTCGCCGTCCCACACGAGCACGTCGAACACGATGAACTCCGCCGGAATCTCGGCCGACAGCCGCTTGATGCGCGACTCCGCCGGATGGAGACGCATCTGCATCGCATCGAAGTCGACCGCGCCGTCGCGCATGATCACGATCTCGCCGTCGAGCGCCGACTTCGGCGCAAGATGCTCCGCAAGCGGACGAAGCTCCGGGAAGTAGCGCAGCAGCGGCCGCCCGTTGCGCGACCACATCGCGAGCTCCTTGCCCATGTTCTCGAACACCCCGCGGAAGCCGTCCCATTTCGGCTCGTACTGCCAGCCGTCGCCCTCCGGCAGCTCGCGCACGAGATTCGCCTCCATCGGCGGGAACGGCAGCTTCGCGGGTGGCACTCCCAGAAACTACTGAAGCCAGGGCGCGAGAAACGACTCGATCTCGTTGCAGCCGACCGCGCCCTCGAGACGCCCGCGCACTTTGCGCTCCTCGATCACCACGAGCGTCGGCATCGTCACGATCCGGAACTTCTCGACGAGATCCGGCCGCTGCTCACGCGCCACCGACGTGAAGCGGAACGTCTCGTGGTTGCGTCCCCGCTGCAGAACCTGCGCGAGATAACCCTCGATACGCCGGCAGGGACCGGACACCCGCGACGTGAAGAGCACCAACCGGGGCCGCTCGACAAGGATGGTCACCCATCCAGTGTGTCCACTTCGTAGTGCGATCAAACCCGCCGGGTAGCCTTGGCGCATGAAGCGCGTCGCGATCACCGGCATCGGCGCCGTCACCCCGCTCGGCCTGGACATTGCCTCGACGTGGGATGCCGCGCTCCGCGGAGAGAGCGGAATCGGCTGGATCAGCACCTTCGACACCGACGGCCTGCCGGTCCGCGTCGCCGGCGAAGTGAAGGGATTCGACCCCACCTCCGTCGTCTCCGCGAAGGAGGCGCGCAAGCTCGAGCGCAACGTGCTGCTCGGCGTCGCGGCAGGACGGGAGGCGCTCACCGACGCCAACCTGAACGGCTTCGACCCGGACCGCGTCGGCGTCATCTTCGGCTCGGCGATCGGCGGTGTACCAGGCATCCTCGAGCAGGCGGAGACGCTGCGCGAGCGCGGCCCCGGCCGCGTGTCGCCGAACTTCCTGCCTAACGTGCTGGTCGACTCGATCTCGGGCCAGCTCGCCATCTCGCTCGGCATCCGCGGCCCGAACTACGCCGTCGTGTCGGCCTGCGCGACCGGCTCGCACGCAGTCGGCGAAGCGGCCGAGATGATCAAGCGCGGCGCCGCTGACGCCGTGCTCGCCGGCGGAACCGAGGCGTGCATCGTCCCGCTGATCCTCGCCGGCTTCACCGCGATGCGCGGGCTCGCAGCCGAGGACCACGACCCGCCACACGCGTCGCGCCCGTTCGACGCGACACGCGCGGGCTTCGTGATGTCGGAAGGCGCAGGTGCGTTGCTGCTCGAGGACTGGGAGAGCGCAGAGCGCCGCGGCGCGACGATCCACGCCGAAGTGCTCGGCTATGGCGCATCGAACGACGGGCACCACATGGCCCAGCCCGAGCCCGAGGCGACGGGCGTTGCGAAGATGATGCGCAGCTCCATCGAGCGAGCAGGCGTCGCACCGGAACGCGTCGGCTACATCAACGCACACGGCACCTCGACCCCGCTCGGCGACGCCGCCGAGACGAAGGCGATCAAGGACGTCTTCGGCGACCACGCGTACAACCTCGCGGTGTCGTCGACGAAGTCGATGATGGGTCACACGTTCGGAGCCGCCGGCGCAATCGAGGCGATCATGTGCGTGCTCGCGCTGGAGAAGGGCGTACTGCCACCGACGATCAACTACCGCGAGCCCGACCCGGACTGCGACCTCGACTACGTGCCGAACGAGGCACGCGAGGCTCGAGTCGACGTCGCGCTGTCGAACGCGATGGGCCTCGGCGGCCACAACGGCTGCGTGCTGCTCGGCCGCGCCTAGATAACGCCGGCCACGTCGACAATCGACGCGACGACGACATCGGCGAGCGCGATCGATTCGTCGTCAGGCGGATAGTGCGGGTTCGGCACCGCGATCACGCGCATACCCGCAGCCTTCGCCGACCGGATGCCGTTGTGCGAATCCTCGACCGCGGTGCATGACGCCGCGTCGACGCCGAGGCGACGGGCCGCTTCGAGGTAGACGTCTGGCGCCGGCTTACCGCGCGCAACTTCCTGCGACGACACCGCAACGCGGATCAGCGAATCGAGCGCCGTCGCGCGCAGCACGACCTCGATCAACTCCGGGTTCGCCGACGACGCGATCGCAACCGGCCAGTGCACGCCGACAGAACGCACCGCATCCACCGCACCGTCGATCAGCGGCGGCGCGTCGCCGTAGCGCGCGAGCATGCGCTCGACCACGGCGGCACTGATCTCCTCCGGCGTGCCGGGAACGCCGAGCGATTCCGACATGTAGCGCGACCACTCGGGCGCACTCATGCCCATCATGTCGCGCGCCGCAGTCGGTCCGTACGTGCCGCCTGTCGAGAGCGTGTACTGCTCGCGCACGTCGTCCCATACCTGCTCGGAGTCGACGATCACGCCGTCCATGTCGAAGACGACGGCGGAGATCACAGACCGTGGTAGTCGCGGTGCGCGTAGATCAGCGACGTCGCCGCGGTGCCTTCTTCGATCGAGACGATCTCGCCGACGAAGAACGTGTGGTCGCCCGTGCGCACTTGGTCGACCGTGCGCGCAACGAGCCAGCCGGCGGCGTCCGCGATCAGCCGCGGATCGTCGTCGCGCACCGGGATGCCGTCCCACAACGCGATCGGCGGAACGCTGCGCGCGAAGTGCTGGGCGAGATGCGCCTGCTCGCCGTTCAAGATCGACACCGCCCACTCGTCGGCGTCCTTGATCAGCTCGTGCAGCGACGCCTCGAGCGCGATCGAGATGCCGACAAGGCGCGGCTCGAGGGAGAGCGACGTCAGCGACGAGACCGTCAGCGCCGCGCGGCGTCCGCCGACGTCGGCAACGACGACCGACACGCCCGCCGGCCACTTGCGAAACAGCGACCGCTGCTCATCTCCGCGCTCCTGCACGAGCGCGAGAGTACCTAGACGCCTAGTTGGCCTTGCATTTGGGGTCGTTCAGCGCCCGCAGAATGTCGTTCAATTCCTTGTCGGCGTCCGCGTTGTACGCGCCTGGCGCAGCGACGCGCGACATCACGTCGGGCGCGACCCCGGGCCCCTCAACCGTCGCGCGGTACTGCGAGCCCATTCCGCTCGGATGCGAGCCGTGCGGGTAGAAGCCGTAACAGAACGACCCGCCAGGCCCGTGCGTCAAGAAGCTGTTGTCACGCTTCCACCCCTTGCCGTATGCGGAATCGAGCGTGTCGACGTAGATGTTGCGCCCATAGCTGTCGAGCGGGTGGCCCCCAGACGTCGAGTGGAACCCGTGCACGCCGACGCCGCCGTATGTGTATGTGCCAAAGATCTGGTCGAACTTGCGGTACGCCCAGTCGACGTGGATGTCGAGCACCGGCAGCGCGCCCGTCCAATGGGACAGGCGAAGCTCCCACGCGCCCTGGTTCGTGGTCTTCGGCACGCCGGCGTAGTTGGGGAGCTCGCGCGGCCAGGATTGGAGCGCCCAATACGAGCCGTCCGGCGCCTTGCACGCCGTCACCTTCCACGCGAGCGCCGGCCCGTCGTACGGCAGGCAGCTCCCATTGAAGACGAGCCAGTACGTCGTGCGGTGGTACTTGCCGTAGCCGCCCGAGTAGTCGAGCTTGAACTTCACCTGCGTCGAGGACTGATTGGGCGGCTTCGCGTTGACAGCGCCCCACGCCAGCACGTGCTTGAGCTTGCCGGCGGCGTGGTAGGTGATCATCGCCTCGCCCTTCTTGTTGACCTGAAGGGTGACGCCGGTGGCGTGCCGGTCGATCAGCTGCGAAGCATTGGCGGCCGATGCGAAAGTGAGGAACACACAGATTGCAAGGGCGATGCGCATAGGTTCAAAACCACATACCCAAATTCACGCATCGCCTACCTCCTCCGCGAGCAGTCCAAGCGCGTAGAGGCGCCACGCGAGGTCGACGTCGGACGCGAGGAAGAGCACGGCGTCCCGCGCGCGCGGCAGGTCGTGCACCCGGTGGGCGAGGCCGTCGATCTGGTGGCCGAGCCGCGCGCGGCGGTCGTCGGTGTAGAGGTCTGCCGCGAGCGCCCGCACGGCGCGATCGTCGACACCGAGCTCGCGATGGGGGTCGCCGCCCGCCGCGACGAGCAGCATCGCGCGACGACGGGCACCGTTTAGCTCGCCGACGTCGATCTCGACTGCCTCGCCTGCGAGATACGCGAGCACCGGCAGCGGATCGCCGAGTTCGCCGGCATCCACGCGTCGCAGCAATTCGTCGACCGCATCCACGTGCGTAGCATGACTGACATCGACGAGGTGCTCGCAAAGGCAGAGCAGTGGCGCTCCGACGGCGAACAGGTCGCGCTGGCGACGGTCGTCGGCACGCGCCGGAGCGCACCGCGCCCGCTCGGCTCGAAACTCGCCGTGACGCAGTCGGGTCGGCTGTTCGGGTCGGTTTCGGGCGGCTGTGTCGAGGCCGACGTCGCCGAGCGCGCGCGAACGCTGCTCGAAGACGGAAGCTGCGAGCTCGTCACGTACGGGATCGCCGACGAGCAGGCGTGGAGCGTCGGGCTGCCGTGCGGTGGAGAGATCGATGTTTTCGTCGAGCCCTTCTCGGGCGTGCCGCCGGTCGAT
>DASUKC010000095.1:0-6135 GCA_036278975.1 Gaiellaceae bacterium | reverse complement strand
GCTAGGCTCGCCGCACTACGCACGCCTCTCACGTAGCTCGCGTTGCGCTGCTCGCACTCCTGCTCGCAGGATGCGGCGCCACGAAGACGGTCACGCGGACCGTCACGAAGTCGTTGTCGCCGGCGACGAGTGGAGTGCAGTTCTACTACGGCCACATCGTCTCGCTGCAGCGCTCGGGATCGGAGTATCTGCTGCGGTTCGACCCTGCCTTGTTCCTGAGCGGGATCACTGCGAACGCTGCGGCAGCCGAGGATCTCCATGTGGCGTGTGCGCCGGAGAAGTGCGAGGCGGTTCCGAACGACAACTACTCCCTCGACGAGAGCCACCGCGCCTATTTCTTCCGCGTGCCCGCGAACGTTCGCGGCACGGTGCTGACGAGCGGCTCGAAGCTCAGCGGGACGTCGATCTCGGTCACGCAGCTCGCGCAGATCGTCGCGGGCGGAGGGATGAAGTTGTTCGAGCCGCTCGCGAGCGGCGTCTGGATCCGCGTGCACATCGACACGGTTCAGACGTTCGCGCAGCAGTACCGGCCTTAGGCGTAGTCGACGTCGCCCGGCGGCTCCAGGTCGGAGCAGTCGACGAGCACCGGCTCGAGCGCGCGACCGCCTTCGTCGGGGATCGCGTCCCAGACGCCGCGCGCGAGCAGCACCGGGTGGTCGCGCGTGCCGTCGTAGCTCGCCGCGAGCACTGGTGCGTCGTCGCGATGCTCGATCAGCCGCTGCACCGCGCGCGGGTCGAGCGCCGGTCCGTCCGCGAGCACGACGAGCGCGTGTGTCACGTCGTCCCCAAGTGCCGCCAGGCCTGCGCGCAGAGATGCGCCGGGGCCGCGCTCCCACTCGTCGGCGCGCACGACGCGAGCAGCGACATCCAGCGGATGCGCGCCTTCGACGACGACAACATCGAGACCCTCGAGTCGTGCGAGCACCGCGGGCAGCAGCTCATGCTGCTTCGGCCGGCCGTAGCGGGTCGACGCACCGGCCGCCAAGACGACGGCCGCGACCGTCACTTGACGGTGACGAACGCGCGCTCGATCTCGACGACCTGCGTCGGTTGCTCGCTGCTGTTGCCGAGCTTGCCGATGCGATCGACGACCGCGAGACCCTTGGTCACGATCCCGAGCAGGGCGTAGTCGGGCGGCAGCTGCGCGTTCGCGGTCATGACGAAGAACTGGCTGCCGCTCGTCCCGCGCGCTTCGGTCTGCGTCTTCGCCATCGCGACGATGCCGTGCGTGTAGCGCAGCGTCTTCGGCGGCGTGTCGACGGTCTCGTAGCCGGGGCCGCCCGTGCCGGTCGCGGTCGGGTCGCCGCCCTGGATGATGAAGCCGGGCACGATGCGGTGGAAGATCGTCTTGTTGAAGAAGCCGCGCTTGACAAGACTCACGAACGACGCACTGACGTGCGGTGAAGTCTTCACCGCCAAACGAAACGTGAAGCTGCCGCAGTTGGTCTGCATCGTGACGTAGTACGTCTTCTTGGGGTTGAGCTTCGCCGTCGGCTTGGGTGCGTGGCGCGGCGCCGTCTTCGGCATCGCGACCTTCGCGCAGCCGGTCGCACGCACCGCGGCGTTGGCTGTGGCCGCGAACGTCGCAAGGACCGCGATGGACAAAACCGCGAGAATGGCGCGCATGGCGGGCACCCTACCGACCGAGCAGAGCCAACGGCTGGCCGAGATCGCGCGCTGCGTCGCCGACGCGGTGCCCGAGGACGTCGCGGTGGAGATCGTCCTCACCGGCAGCGTGTCGCGCGGTGTCGCCGACGACGTGTCGGACATCGAGATGCTCGTCATCACGCAGGAGCACCTCTCGCTCGACGAGTGTTTTCGCCTCTCGTCGGCTGCAGGGCTCGAGCGGCTCGGGACGTGGGGCTTGCAGGGAACGCCGTCGAACAGGGTTTCCGGCGACGTCGATGGTGTGCCGCTCGAACTGATCTGGTGGCCGCGGGCGTTCGCCGAGGAACAGGTCGACGCGCTGTTCGAAGGCGAGCCAAGCGGCACCGGTGATGCGCTCGCTCACGGCATCGCGCTGCGAACATCGGGCCTGCTCGAGAAGTGGCAGGCGCGCCTTGACGACTATCCGGAGGAGCTCGCGCTCGCGCGCATCGACAACGCGGCGCTGACGTGGGGCGGCTTTGCGGCGGCCGGCCTACTGACGATCGCGCGCCCGGCGGAGCGGGTCGCACTGCTCGAACGCATGCTCGACGACACGCAGCGCGTGTTGGCGATCGTCTACGCGTTGAACCGCGTCTGGCCGCCGACGACGAAGCGGCTCGCGGCGCGGCTCGAGCCCCTTGCGATCAAGCCGGACCGGCTTGCGGAACGCATCGAGCAAGCGCTCACGAATGCCGACCTATTGCTGATGACCGAGCTCCAGCACGACACCGCCGTGCTGGCACCCGACACGCCGAACATCGTGCGCGCCCGGGCGTGGCTCGCGGAGGGCGTGCGAATCCTTAGAGAGCAGCAGTAGCGCGCCGCACCAGCGCGTCGAGAATCTCGACCTTGTACGCGTTGCGGGGAAGCGGTGTGGGATCGCCTCCGTCGTGCAGCCACGGAACCGGCGCGACGCCCGCGAGCGCGACGCGCGTGTCGCTGCCGCGGCGCACTGCCGCGACGCCGACGATCGGGAACGACCAGCGCTTGCGGTCCATCGCCTTCAGGTAGATCGACGCGTCGCACTCCGGCACCTCGACCGACAGGATCAGCTCGCCCTCGCCGAGGGTCGTGATGTTGCGGTCGTCCTCCGTGGGCACGCGGTACAGCTCGCCGATCGGAAACGTACGCGACGTGGTCTTCACCGTTGCGTCGAGCGCGAGCAGCGCGGCCGCGACGTCGGACGGGTGCGCAGACGCGCAGAAGTCGTTCGCGAAGATCGCGTGCTCGCGATGCTCGCCGTCGTGTGCGAAGCACTCGTCACCACCGTGCAAGCGGCAAGGCCACTTGAGGCGCCAGTACCAGCAGCGCGTCGACTGCAGCAGGTTGCCTGCGAGCGTGCCCATGTTGCGCAGCTGCGGGCTTGCAGCCAGCCGGCATGCCTCGCGCAGCACGTCGGGGATTTGCGGATCGACCTCGAGCTCCGCGAGTGTCGCACCGCCGCCGATCTCCGTGCCGGAGATGCCGCGCGGAATCACACCGCGCACGTCGACGAGCGTGTCCGCCCTCAAGATCCCCGAGCGGAGCAGCGGGATGACCTCGGTGCCGCCGGCAAGCGCAAGCCCGCCGTCCGCGTCAGCCAAGCTAGACGGCCGCCGGAGCTCCACGCTGTTCCCCTGATTTCCGAGATTCAGCTTCACGGAGCGCGCGCAGCATCTCTTCGCGCGAGATCGGCAGGCTGCGCACGTCGGCGCCGGTCGCGTCACGGATCGCGTTCGCGATCGCTGCGGCGGTCGGCACGATCGGCGGCTCGCCGAGTCCCTTCGAACCGAGGTTCGTGAGGTGCGTATCCGGCTCGTCGACCAGCTCGCTCACGATCTCCGGCACGTCGGCAATCGTCGGCAGCCGATATGCGTCGAGCGTCGTCGTCAGGATCGTGCCCGTCTTCGGGTCGTGCAGCCGCTCCTCGGAGAGCGTGTGGCCGATGCCCTGGATGATCCCACCCTCGATCTGGCTGCGCGCGCCGAGCGGGTTGATCACGCGGCCGACGTCGTGGATCGCCGCAACGCGCTCGACCCAGATCTCGCCGGTCTCGATGTCGACGGCGACTTCCGCCACCTGCACGCCGAACGTGAGCACCTGCATGCCGGTCGGGTTTGGGCCGCGCGCGCCCGTGCCGAGGATCTGTGCGTCCTCGAGCAGTGCGACGACTTCTGCCAGCGGCGCGTCCGGCGTGCCTCGCTGCTCGGCGATCTCCTCGATTTGCCGGCGCGCATCGGCGGCGGCGGCGCGTACGGCCGGTCCCACCGACGGCGTCGTCGACGACCCCGCGCTCATCGTTGCGTGCGGGCCGCGTGACGAATCGCCGAGCGACACGGTCACGTGATCCAACGGGATGCCGAGCTCCTCGGCGGCGATCATCGCCATCGCCGTCCTCGTTCCGGTGCCGATGTCCTGCATCGCGGTGACGACGTTCGCGCGCCCGTCAGAGCCGACACGCACCCATGCATAGCTCGGCGGGCCGCCGCCGCCGTACCACACCTGCGAGGCCATGCCGACGCCGCGCTTCACGGTCTCGGTCGAGCGCGCGCGCACTTCGTGCCGCCGTTCCCAGTGCGGCTCGGCGCGCCGGTAGCACTCGAGCAGGTTCTTGCTCGAGAACGGGCGGTCGTCCTCGGCGTCGTGATCTGCGTGGTTGATGCGTCGCAGTTCGAGCGGGTCGATGCCAAGCTTCGCTGCGAGCTCGTCGAGCAGCGACTCGAGGCCGAAGGTGCCTTCGACGAAACCCGGTGCACGGAACGCTTTCATCGGCGGCAGGTTGAGCTTCGCGCCGTAGAGGGTGGAGCGAACGTTCGCGCAGGCGTACAGCGAATGCATCGGGCCGTCCGTCGGCGCCATCCAGCCTCCCCAGCCGACCGCGTTGACGTACTCGCCGAGCAATGCCGTCAGCGTCCCGTCGCTCTTCGCGCCGACCGTCAACCGCTGGATCGTCGCGTTACGGTTGCCGACTGCGAGGTTCTCCTCGCGCCGCGTCAACGCGCACTTGACCGGGCGGCCGGTGCGCTTCGCCAACTCAGCGGCGATGAACGTGTAGTCGTCTGGACCGTTCTTCGATCCGAAACCGCCTCCCATGTAGTTGCACACGACGCGCACCTTGTCGGCGGCCACTCCGAGTTGCTCGGCGACACGGTCGCGAACGGCCCAGATCGCCTGCGTCGAGATGTAGACGTCGATCCCGTCGCCGAACCACTGCACGACTGCCTGATGGGTCTCCATCGAGTTGTGCAGCACGACCTGCGTACGGAACTCGCCTTCGACGATCACGTCGGCCGCGGCGAGACCCTTATCGGCGTCGCCGCGCTCGCGCACGCGCGGGTCGGACAGGAAGCTGCGCCGCGCTACCGCCTCGTTGGGGTCGAGCAGCGGCTCGCGGACGTCCCAGTCGATCTCGATCAGACTCAGCGCGGCCCGAGCGGTCGCGTACGTGTCCGCGCACACGGCTGCAACTGCATGACCCTGATAACAGCACTCGTCCACGAGCTGCGGAATATCGTTTGGCCCGATCGCTGCGTGCACGCCGGGCGCCGCGAGCGCCTTCGAGAGGTCGATGCTGCGCACACGGGCATGCGGATGCGGTGAGCGAAGGACAGCGGTGTGCAACATCCCGGGCAGTTCGAGGTCGGCCGTATAGACCGCCTCACCGCGCGCTCGTTCGTAGCCGTCCATCCGCGGCGCTGGCTTGCCGACGATCTCGAGCGGTCCCGCCGGCCACTGGTCGAGCGCGTCTTCCTCGACGACGATCCAGACCTCTTCGTAGCGGCCCTCGATCTCTTTCTCGGTGCGGATCAGCCTTGCCACGTTCGAATCGCCTCCTCGATCTTCGGGTAGGTGCCACAGCGGCAGATGTTGCCGGCCATCCGGTGCCGGATCTCATCCGCGCCCGGCTCCGGGCTCGCCTCGACGAGCGCGACCGCGCTCACGATCTGACCCGGCGTGCAGAAGCCGCACTGCAGCGCGTCCGCGCGCACGAACGCGGCCACCATCGGGTGGTCTCGGAGCCCCTCGATCGTCGTCACCTCGCGCCCGTCGAGCCGGTGCGCGAGCGTGATGCACGAGAGCGCCGGCTTCCCGTCGACGAGCACGGTGCAGGCGCCGCAGTGGCCCTCGCCGCACGCGAGCTTCGTGCCGGTGAGCCCGATCCGCTCCCGGAGCGCCTCCGCGAGCGACGTGCCGACGGGCGCATCGAGCTCGTAGCGTCCGCCGTTCACGACGAGCTCAACCACAGACGGTCACCGCCTCGATGTCGGCGAGGTGGACGAGGCGCGACGTCAGCCGGCCCGCCTGGAAGCGTTCCGCGTCGGTCGGAAGCGCCGTCCACGTGCCCCACAGGTCGTGCGCCGCCTGGAGCAACTCGCGGATCCGGTCGACCGCCTCGACGTGGCCGTCGCGCTCGCCGCAGGCGTTGATCGCGAGGCCGAGCATCCCCATCGTGTCCGGCTGCCGCGTCCAGAGGAGCGGCGTGCACATCGAGATGTACTGGTGGATCCG
>DASUKC010000094.1:0-18529 GCA_036278975.1 Gaiellaceae bacterium | reverse complement strand
CGGTGCAAGGCGTACTCGCCAACCGCTTGCGCTCGTTCCTGACGCTGCTCGGCATCACGATCGGCGTCGCGTCCGTGATCATCCTCGTCGCCGTCGGCCGCGGCTCGTCTGCGTCGATCGAGCAGCAGATCGAAGGCCTCGGCACCAACATGCTCACCGTGCAGTCCGGCGGCCGGTTCTTCGGTCGCGCGGCGGCGAGGTCGATCTCGTTCCAGTTCCTGACGCTGAAGGACGTCAAAGCGCTCGAGGACAAGAACATCGCGCCGGACATCAAGTCCGTGTCGCCGGTGATCGACGTCAACGACGGAACGCTCACGCGCGGGTCGGCAACCGAGTCATCGGCGCAGGTGCTCGCGACGACGCCGGGCTACGCCGAGGCGCGTAAGGAAACCGTCGCTGCCGGCTCGTTTCTCACGTCCGGCGACGAGGCGAACCACAACCGCGTCGCGGTACTCGGGCCGACGACGGCCGAAAACCTGTTCGGCAGCTCGAACCCGCTCGGCCAGTCGTTTCTCATCAACGGCGCGACCTTCCGCGTCGAAGGCGTGCTCGAGTCGAAAGGCTCCAACGGCATCCAGGATCAGGACGACCTCGTCGTCCTCCCCCTGACGACCGCACAGGACCTGCTCGTCGGCGAGAGCGGGCAGATCGACCAGATCGTGCTCGAGGCGAAGTCGTCCTCGGCGGTGAACGCCGCCGAGGCGGAGGCGACATCGATCCTCACGCCGCTACACCACAACACCGACGGCAGCGCGGCGTTCTCGATCCTCAACCAGGCGTCGCTCTTGTCGGCGACGAGCTCGAGCAACCACACGTTCACGGTGCTGCTTGCGGCCGTCGCCGCGATCTCGCTGCTCGTCGGCGGGATCGGCGTGATGAACATCATGCTGGTCACCGTCACCGAGCGCACGCGCGAGATCGGCATCCGCAAGGCGATCGGCGCACGCAAGGGCGACGTGCTCGGACAGTTCCTCACAGAGGCGGTGCTGCTCTCGATTCTCGGCGGCCTGCTCGGCGTCGCCGCCGGTCTCGTCGGAAGCCGCTTCAAGATCGTCGGCGTCCAGCCGGTCGTTCAGGCGTATGCCGTGTTCCTCGCGTTCGGCGTCGGCGTCGCCGTCGGCCTCTTCTTCGGCATCTATCCCGCCAACCGCGCAGCGTCCCTGCGTCCCATCGAAGCACTCCGTTACGAGTAGGAGCGACCAATGACCACCACTACACATGCCGCTCCGATCCCGGACGCGGACGACGAGCTGCTCACCCAGATCATCGCCCGGCGCAAGCGGCGTACACCGCTGCTGACGCTGGCGCTCGCCGTCGCCGTCGCGGCCGCCGCGGCGTTCGTCGGCGGCGTCGAGACCCAGAAGCACTTCGGCACGAAGAGCTCCTCGGGTGGCGGCAACGCCAATCTCGCCGCGCTCGCATCGCGCTTCGCGAAGTCAGGCAGTGGCGGCCGCGCCGGCACGTTCTTCAGCGGCCGGGGCGCAAACGGCGGCGGTGCTCCCGCGTTCCTCGGGGGCAACGGCGGCGGCGCAACCGTGGGCACGGTCACGCTGATCAAGGGCAACGACCTCTACGTCACCGACAGCTCCGGCAACACGACGGTCGTGCATGCCAAGTCCGCGCGCGTGACGAAGTCGGTCACCGGTTCGGTGAAGTCGATCGCTCCGGGCGACACGGTCACGATCGTCGGCACCCAGGGCTCGAACGGCAGCACGACAGCGCGCTCGATCACGGTGAACGGCAATGGGTAGGCGGCGCATCATCGGCGCGGCGGGTACTGCGTTCGTTGTCGGCTCGCTCGGCTTTCTCGCAGCGGGCTGCGGCTCGACGTCGCACGCCGCCGCGACGACAGCCAGCACGTCAGCCACGACGACGACGACCGGCGGCAACCGCAGCGCGTTCTCGGCCGACTTCCAGAAGTTCCAGAGCTGCCTGAAGAACCACGGCGTGACCATCCCCACCTTCCGCGCTCGACCCGGCGGCCAGCAGCGAACGTTCACCGGACCGAAGCCTGCAAACCCCGGAAGCGGCCCGATTCGCATCGGCGGTGGTGGCTTCGCCCAACGCGCCGTCAACCTGACGCCGAAGCAGCGGAGCGCGCTCGCCGCGTGCCAGAAGCTGCTCCCGAACGGCGGCAAAGGACAGACGTTCCGCGCGCGCGGCGCCGGCGGTGCAGGGTTTGCGAAGTACACCGCGTGTCTTAAACAGCACGGCGTCACCTTCGGTGGCGCGAACCAGAACCAGACAAAGTTCGCGAAGGCGCAGGCCGCCTGCCGGTCGCTGCTTCCGAAGCCCAACGTCCCGCCGGCGGCCACGACGACCCCGAGTAGCTGATTCGGCAACAGACGTGTAAGAGCTTTGCAACGATCTGGGCCGTTTCCGCCGGGAGCGTTTACAGGATCGGCATCATGAAGCCGATGAACCTTCTGCTTCTCCTCGTCCCGTTGCCCTGGCTCGCGTTCGCGCTCGTGCTCGCCCGCGTCGGCGGTCGTTCGGTGCTCGGCACCGCGGACGGCTCGGCGATCCCGCCGCAGTCCTTCGGGCTGCGCGCGTTCCAGACGCGCTAGCGCGCCGGGTCGAACAACGCCAGCTCGGGCGGCTGCTCGCCGAGGATTGCGCGCGCGACGAGGTCGCCGCAGGCGAACCCGAGCGCGTTGCCGTGCCCCGAGTAGCCGCCCGCGACCCAGACGTTCTCGCGTCCCGGAACCGGCCCGACGAGCGGGAGCTGATCCGGCGTCGTGCCCCAGATGCCGGCCCAGCGCTTCGTGATCGCGGGTCGCTGCCCGACGAGCTGCTCCACCAGCAACTCGATCCGGCTCTGTACGGCTTCGGTGACGTCCTCGACGTCTGTGCTCTCCTCGGCGAACGCGGCGTCGCGGCTGCCACCGATGACGAGACGGCCGTCCGGCAGCTGGTGCCAGTAGTCGTAACCGTCGCGCGCATAGTGCGGCCGCTCGTAGCGGCGCACGTCGAGCGGCTCCGTCGCGAGCACCTGGCCGCGCGTCGGCTGCACTCGGTCGGCGAGCTCCGGAAGCAGCGACGCGGTGAAGCCGTCGCCGGCAACGACGACCACGTCGGCATCGAGCTCGTCGACTTGGACAGCGTCGTGCTCGCGGATATCCGCGCCCGCCTCTGCGGCGTGCGCCGCAAGCCGCCTCACCCAACGGGCAGGGGTCAGCGCCCCGTCGTGGGGGTGCAGGATCGCGCCCAGGTAGAGGCGATCGAGCGGCGGCTCGAGCCTGTCGACCCACTCGACGGCGTAGCCGTCTTCGCGCAGCGCGTCGTGCTCGCGGCGGAGCGCCTCCACCTCTGCCTCGTCGGCGGCCAAACGGAGGCTGCCGACTCTACGCAGGGCGTCGCCGGCGAGCTCGGCCATCCCGTCGAGGGCGCGTTCGCTCAGGTCCATCAGCAGTCGTGCTGCCTCTTGACCGTGCTGCGCACGGGCAACGTCGTACGGCACGGCTGCACCGCGCAGCGCGAACCCGCCGTTTCGCCCGCTCGCGCCGCCGGCGACCGTCCGGGCTTCGTGCAGGCGCACTCGCACGCCGCGCCGTGCGAGCGTGAGCGCACACGAGCAGCCCGTCACGCCGCCGCCGATGACCGCAACCTCCGCACGCCCCTCGAAAGGCCGCTCGCGCAGCGGTTCGGCCGGCTCGTCGAGCCAATATGAGGTTGTCGGCATCGCGCGCGATCGTAGTCGCGCGCGTCAACTAACCCAGGCTTAGCCCATCACCCCCCGGTATCGCCCCTCAGCCTGCGCGACGAGCCCGAGCAGCTCGAGCTCGGCGAGCGCCGCCGCGACTTGAGCCGCGTCGAAGCCGGTGCGCCGGACGAGATCGTCGGCCGTGGCCGCAGCGTCGACCACCGCCGCATGCACCGCCGCGAGTCTCGGTTCGAGCTCGGTCGTTGTGGCGGCGGCAGCCGGGTCGACGCCGAGCGCTTCTAGCACGTCGGCGACGCACGTCGCCGGTGTCGCCCCAATGCGCAGGAGCGAGTTCGTCCCGTGCGAGAGCGCCGAGGTGATCTCACCGGGAACCGCGAGCACCTCACGCCCCTCCTCGAGCGCAAGGTCGGCCGTGATCAACGCGCCGCTGCGCTCGCGCGCCTCGACAACCACCGTGACGGTCGCCAGGCCGGCGACGATTCTGTTGCGCGCCGGAAAGCGCCACGGCGCGGGCTCGACACCGGGCGGGTACTCGGAGACCACGAGCCCGCGCTCTGCGATGCGCACCGCGAGTGCCGCGTGACTGCTCGGGTAGTCACGGTCGATACCGCACCCGAGCACGGCGACCGTGATGCCATTGTCGGAAGCAACGCTGTCGAGCGCACCGCGGTGCGCCGCTGCATCGATGCCACGCGCCATCCCTGATACGACGACAACGCCGGCGCGCGCAGCGGCGCGAGCAAACGACGTTGCAACCTCTTCGCCGTAGGACGAGCAGGCACGCGCGCCGACGATCGAAACCGTCGAGCCGTGCAGCAGTTCGACGCCCCCGTTGCCGCGCAGGAAGAGCCCAAGTGGCGGATCGTGGATCGCCCTGAGTCGCGCGGGAAACCCGGGGTCGTCGCGGGCGAGCCAGCGGATCCCGGTTTCTGCGAGGCGTGTGCGGTATGCGTCCTCGTCGAACGTCGCCGCGAACTTGGCGAAGCGTTGCTCGCGTGGCGCACGCAGAAGGTGCGAACCGGTCTCGGCCGCGAAGGCGACGACGGCGAGGTCGCTCATGCCGACAGCTCCGCCGGCGGGCGATACGACAGTGCTTCGGCGAGATGCTCGGGTGCGACCGTGTCTGCCTCGGCAAGCGCAGCGATCGTCGCTGCGACGCGCGCGACACGTGTGCGTCCACGTCCCGAGAGCGCGAGGCGCTCGACGGCGGACGTCAAAAGCGCAGCCGCGGGAGGTGAAAGCGTCGGCGCACTTGCCGCAAGCTGGGAGCGCGCGGCGAGGACGCGGCCGCGAACGAGCGCCGACCGCTCACCCGGCGGTCCTGCGAGCTCCTCACCACGGGCTCGCGGAACGGCGAGCACGAGGTCGAAACGGTCGAGCAGGGCGCGCGACAACCGCTCGCGATAGCGCTGGATGCGTTGCGGCGTGCAGATGCAGGCGATCGACGGGTCGCCCCGGGCGCCGCACGGGCACAGATTCATCGTTCCGACAAGCTCGAACCGCGCAGGGAACACCGCGCGACCAAGCACGCGTGCGACAGAGACGACACCGTCCTCGAGCGGCTGGCGCAATGCTTCGAGTACGGGCCGTTGGAACTCGGGTAACTCGTCGAGGTACAGCACGCCGCGGTGCGCGAGGCTCGCTTCGCCGGGACGCGGTCCGGCGCCGCCACCGACGACGGCGGCTGTGGACGCCGAGTGGTGCGGCGCGCGGAACGGTGGCACGCGGATCAGCGCCGCGCCGGCGGGCAGCACCCCCGCGACCGAGTGGATGCGCGTGACCTCGAGCGCGGCCTCGTCGTCGAGCAGCGGCAGGATGCCCGGGAGGCGCCGCGCGAGCATCGTCTTGCCGGTACCCGGCGGGCCGACGAGCAGCAGGTTGTGCGAGCCGGCCGCCGCAATCTCGAGTGCACGCCGCGCGCGTTCCTGGCCACGGACGTCGGCGAGATCGGGTTCGAGCGCCACGACAGCCTCGAGCGACCGCGCTCCGGCCTCGAGATCGATCTCAGGCGGCGCGCGCTCGCCGCGCAGGTACGCGACCGCGTCGGCGAGGTGATGCGCGGCAATCGGCTCGACGCCGGCGAGGGCGACCTCCGGCGCCGACTCGGCCGCACAGACGAGCCGCGTCAGCCCGGCGCGACGTGCTCCTTCGGCCGCGACCAGCGCACCGGCGACGGGACGCAGCCGGCCGTCGAGGGCGAGCTCGCCGAATGCCGCGTGACCGTCGAGCGCCTCCGGCGGCAACTGGTGCGACGCGGCGAGGACAGCGAGCGCGATCGGCAGATCGAAGCCCGATCCCGACTTTTGGAGCCCCGCAGGTGCCAAATTGACAGTGATGCGGCGGACGGGCCACTCGAGCTCGGCGGAGGTGATCCCTGAGCGAACTCGGTGCTTGGCTTCCTGACACGCGCGGTCGGCCAGGCCGACAATCGCGAACGACGGCGTGCCGAGCTGCAGGTGCGCCTCCACCTCGACGCGACGCGGATCGAGCCCGACCAGGGCATGCGTGACGGTTCGTGCGAGCACCGTTCCACGCTAGGCCGGAAGGTGTCACGTGTCTGTGACGTGAGTGCGCCTAAAGCGTGACTATGCGCGCCGCGCGACGATCACATCTTCGAAGTACTCGCCGGCGCGACGGCCGGTGCGCCGGTTGACGTGACGGCGGTATCGCTCTTCGACGCGAAGGCCCGCCCGCTCGAGAATCTGCGGGTACAGCTCACGACGGTCGTTGACGACGATCACGACGCGTCCGCGCGGCTTGAGCGACGCGACGCAGGCGGCGAAGACGTCGGCGATCCCATCGACGTACGCCGTGAGCGACGCGAGCGACGTGCCGGCGGCGGCGGCGCCGATCTCGCGCTCGCGCCGGTCGTCGAGCCCGAGCAGCTCGTACGCGTAACGGTGCTGCTCGTGGTAGTCGATGAGCCCCGGATACGGCGGCGAGGTGACAACCGCGTCGAACGGCCCACCGAGGTCGATCTCGCGCGCGTCGCCGTGCAACACGTTCACGTCGCGCGCCTTGCGCACCTTCGCAAACTCCTTCAGCCGGGCCAGCGTGTCGAGCGTGTACCGGCGCAGGAAGTGGTCGGCTCGGTCGATCGGGCGGCACTCACGACGGTGTTTGAAGCACCAATACGGCTCGAGCTGCGGCTCCTTCGGGAAATCGAGGTCGAAGTGCGTCGTCGCACGCGCGGACCGAGCGGCGCGAGCGAGCACGACACGCAAGACGTCTGCATGCTCGTACTCACCGAGCAGCGAGCGGAAGCGCAACAGGTCTGCGCGCGCCTGTGGCGCAAACCACGTCCGCAGGTACGCCGTCGTCCCGCGCGCGCTCCCTTCCCCACGCTCGAAACGTGCAAGGGCCTCACGCAGGTCGCTTTCGAGTACGAACGGGTTGTAGTCGGCGGACTTCACGCCCATCAGCAGGCAGTTGAAGGCGGCGATGTCGACGCCCGTCGAGTCGAATCCGCTCTCGAGCGCCTGCACGAGCGTCGTCCCCGAGCCTGCAAACGGGTCGAGCACGCGACCGCCGCGCGGGACATGGCGGCGGAAGAGCTCCTCGACGAGCTGCGGAATGTACTTCCCGAGATACGGATGCAGCCGGTGGACATGCTTCGTCCGCTCACGCTCGGGCAACTCGCGCTCCGACCACGAGAGGTCGACATCGAGGCGTGCGTACAGCTCGTCCTGCGAGGCGCTCACCCTCCGTCATTCGACGGCCGGCGCTCCCGCCCTACCCGAACGCGTTCGGCACGTGCTGTAGACGCCCGGCGCGTTCGGCGACCACGTCGAACCGCACGACCAACCCAGCCGCCTCCGGATGCCGTGCCAGCCACAGCTCGGCGGCGCGACGGATGCGCCGCTCCTTCTCCGGCGTGACCATCTCGAGCGGATCGCCGAAGCCGGCGCCCGTCTTCGACTTCACCTCGCAGAAGACGAGCACGCGCCCGCGGCGCGCAACGACGTCCAGCTCGAAGCCGCCGAGCCAGATGTTCGTGTCGAGGATGCGCCAGCCGCGCAGCCGGTACCACAGCGCCGCGCGGCGCTCGGAGTCATGCCTCGGCGGCGAGGAACGCCTTCGCATTCCAGGAGCGGCGGTGCAGCTCGCAAGGGCCGCGCTCCTGCACGATCTGCGTGTGCGACGGCGTGATGTAGCCGACGTGCGAACCGAAGCCGTACGCCGGGTACATGGCGTCAGCCACGTTCCTCATGTACCGGTCGCGCGTCACCTTGGCGACGATCGACGCGGCGGCGATAGCCGCGCTCTTCGCGTCGCCCTTCACCAGCCGTATGTGCGGTGGCGCGAGGTCCTTCAGATCCCAGCCGTCGACGAGACACACGTCTGCCGGCTGACAGGCCCACAACGCAGCGCTCAACCCGCGCATGTTCACGACGTGCACGCCGTCGCGGTCGATCACCGTCGCCGGATAGACATGCACCGAGACGCGCGCGGCGCACGCGAGTACCGTGCGATACAGCTCGTCGCGGGTGTCCTTGTCCACCTGCTTCGAGTCGTTGAGCAGCGCAAGCCCTCGCACGCGATGGTCGCGCAGCGTGTCGTAGTCGAGCAGCACACCGGCGACGACGAGCGGCCCAGCGAGCGGACCGCGACCTGCCTCGTCAGCGCCGGCGACGAAGCGGGCGCCGAAGTTCCGGTCGAACCGCAGCAGCTTCTGCCCGGGGCGCTTCACTGGCATGCGCCGAGGATAGACCCGGCCCGCGCCCACAGAGGGCGACGTCACACGCTCTTTGCGGAAACGTCACACTGCGTCGTCGATCAAGCGGGCAGCACACAGTCGACGTTGCTGCGGTACACGCGAACATGCCATGCCGCAGGCCTGCCCGAGCGTTTCACCTCGATCTGGTCGCAGTCGGTCGGCGTGTGATGCACGGTGCAGACGTAGTCGGGCGAGCGCACCTTGAAGAACCCGAAGCCGCTCGTGCACGCGACCTTGCTCGTGTAGCCGTGCGTGCGCGCGTACGTCTTCGCGATGCGCACTGCAACGTCGTGCGTCGGCGTACCGCATGCGGTCGCCACGAAGACGACCAGAGAGAGCGCGAGGAGTCGGTTCAGTTCTCGCGCAGCTCGCGGATGCGAGCCTTCTTGCCGACCTTGCCGCGCAGGTAGTAGAGCTTCGCGCGGTTGACGTCGCCGATCGCGGCGACTTCGATCTTGTCGATCTTCGGTGAGTGGAGCGGGAACGTGCGCTCGACACCCACACCGAACGAGTTCTTGCGCACGGTGAAGGTCTCGCGGACGCCTGCACCCTGCCGCTTCAGGACGATCCCCTCGAACACCTGGATGCGCTGGCGCTGGCCCTCGATGACGCGGAAGTGCACACGCACGGTGTCCCCCGCCTTGAAGCGCGGTACCTCGCGCAGCTGCCGCCGCTCAATATCTTGGATCGTCGTGCTCAAAAGGATCAGCCGCGGGCCATAGTAGCAGCGTGTTTCACCAGATTTTGATGCGGTTCGGCGGCCAATAGGTCGCGACAACCTTGCCGATCAGGTTGTGCCGCGGCACCGTCCCCCACTCCCGCGAGTCGCAGGACGAGGCTCTGTTGTCGCCCATGAAGAAGTACTGCCCTTTCGGGATCTTCCGGGCCGGATAGCTGAAGTTGTCGTCGTGCCCCGACTGGATGTACGGCTCGTCGAGCTTCCGGCCGTTGATGTAGACGGCGCCGTCCACCTCCTTCCACGTGTCGCCGGGCAGGCCGATCAGGCGCTTCACGAACGTGCCGCCTTCGCCGCAGCGCTGCTTCGCGATCGCCGGCGTCTTGAAGACCACGATGTCGCCACGCTTCGGACCGACGACGTCGAAGCAGATTCGGCAGGCGAGCACACGGTCGGAAAAGCTCGCCTCGCAGCCCACTCCCGGGCGCGCGCAGTGCAACGTCGGCTCCATCGAGCTCGACGGGATGCGGTACGGGTTCACGATCCACGTCTTGATCGCGAGCACGATCAAGATCGCGCCCGCGACGGTGACGAGCCAGTCGATCGTGATTCGCCAGCCGCGCGGCAAGCCGTGCGTGAGGTGGTCGATCGGATTTCTCAACGAACGTGCTCCCTCCGCCAGCGGTCGATACGTGCGTGATCGCCTGACAGCAGCACGTCCGGGACGCGCCACCCCTTGAACTCTGCAGGACGAGTGTAGTGGGGATACTCGAGCGCTCCGCCGAGCTCCTCCGAGAACGATTCGATCTCGCCCGACCCCTCGCTGAGTGCGCCCGGCAAGCGGCGTGCGATTGCATCAACCAGCACCATCGCGGGCAGGTCGCCGTTCGAGAGGACATACGGGCCGACCGAGATGGCGTCTGTCGCAAGGTGCTCGACGATGCGTTCGTCGAAGCCTTCGAAGCGAGCGGTCAACAGCGTGACGTGCTCCTCTGTTGCGAGCTCTTCGACGACGGCCTGCGTGAGCTGTCGGCCCTGCGGCGTCAGCGCGACGATGCGCTTCGGGCGCGCGTCGCCGTACACGCCTTCGAGCGCAGCGTCAACGACGTCGACGCGCAGCACCATTCCGGCGCCGCCGCCATAGGGCTCGTCGTCGATCTGCCCTGCCTTCAGCGGCGAGTGCTCGCGATAGCCGTAGAGTTGCAGCTGCAACTCGCCGCCGAGCACCGTCGCGAGTGGCTTCTGTTCCGTGAGCCACGAGAACGCATGCGGGACGAAGGTGAAGACGTCGAGCCTCATTCGGCGAAGCCCTTCGCGACGTCGATGCGACGCGCTGCGAGATCGACGTGTTTCACGCAGTCCTCGACCATCGGCAGCAGCACGCCGCCGTCGAGCTCGAGAATGTCGTTGGCGACACCGGGCGTCACCGCGATCACCGTCCCGAGCGCGCGGCCGCCCTCCTCCACCACGTCGAGGCCGATCAACTCGAAGACGTAGTACTCGTCGTCTTCCGTTTCCGGCAGCGCATCACGCTCGACCTCCAACCAGGCGCCGCGTTCAACCGAACGATCGAGCTTCAGGACGGGACGGCCCGACGACGTGCGCTTGACGATCACCTCGACGGGCTCGCCGTCCGCGAAGAACGTCGCGCCGACCTGCCACCAGCGTGTGTCCTCACTCGGCTGCTCGACGAAGAACGCGCCGTCGATGCCGTGCGGACGGCCGACGCGCCCGATCCGCACTCTTCCCGCTCCGGCGCCGTACTTGCCGGCGCCTCCGCTACTGGGCGGCTCCGTCGAGCCTACGCCGGTCATTCTGGATCAGCGATTTCAACAAGGACGCGCCGGCCCTCGCGCGCGGAACTTGCGCGCACGAGCGTGCGGAGCGAGCGCGCGATGCGACCCTGGCGACCGATCACCTTGCCGACATCGTCGGCGGCAACGTGGAGCACGAGGACGAGCGAGCCGTCGCGCTCCTCCTCTTCCACGCGAACCGCCTCCGGATCGTCGACGAGCTCACGCGCCAAGTAGGCGAGCAGCTCTGCCATTTACTCGCTCCGGACGCCGGCCAAGCCGACGTCCTCCGCATAGGGGCGCTGCTCCGCCAAATCTACGCCGGGTTACTGGATACCCTGCGTCTTCAGCAACTTGGCGACGGTCCCACTCGGCTGTGCACCCTTGCTCAGCCAGTCCTTGACCTTCGCCTCGTCGAGCTCGATCGTCGACGGGTCGGTCTGCGGGTTGTAGCGACCGACGATCTCGAGGAACTTCCCGTCGCGCGGGGAGCGCGAGTCCGCCGCGACCACGCGGTAGATCGGGTTCTTTTTCGAGCCCACACGCGTGAGCCTCAGCTTGACTGCCATCTGTCTCCTTTTATCTCCTGGACTTGCGCTTCTTCCGCTTCGACGACGCCTTGCGGGTGGCCGACGGCGCACCCGGCGCCTGCGGGAGCCCCGGCATCTTGCCACGCCCGAGCTGCTTCATCATGGATTCCATCTGCTTTCGGGCCTGGAGGAGCTGATTGACCTCCTCGACGGACGTTCCGGAGCCCTTGGCGATCCGTACGCGGCGCTTACCGTCGATCAGCGGCGGCAAGCGGCGTTCCTCAGGGGTCATGGAAAGGACGATCGCCTCCACGCGGCCGAGCCGGCGGTCGTCGACGTCCACGTCGCCGAGCTGCTGGCCGACGCCCGGCAGCATCTTGAGGACGCCCTGGAGCGGCCCCATCCGGCGCAGCATCTTGTAGGCGCTGAGGAAGTCGTCGAACGTGAACTTCCCCGCGCGCAAGCGCTTCTCCATCTGCGCCTGCTCGTCTTCGGCAACCGCGGCTTCGGCGCGTTCGATCAGCGTGAGCACGTCGCCCATGCCGAGGATGCGCGACGCCATGCGGTCGGGGTGGAACACCTCGAGCGCGTCGAGCTTCTCACCGGTTGCCGCGAACTTGATGGGCTTGCCCGTGATCGCCTTCACGCTGAGCGCAGCGCCGCCGCGCGCATCTCCATCAAGTTTCGTGAGGATCACGCCGTCGAACGCGATGCGTTCGTCGAACGCTTGCGCGACGTTGACGGCTTCCTGACCCGTCATCGCGTCCACGACGAGCAGCACGTTGTGCGGCTTCGCTTCGTCGCGCACATGCGCAAGCTCGGTCATCAGCTCGTCGTCGATCTGCAGGCGGCCCGCGGTGTCGACGATCACGGTGTCGAGACCTTCCGCGCGCGCGCGTTCGATGCCGCTGCGCGTCGCTTCAACCGCGTCTTTGGTTTCTGTTCGATAGACCGGAACGTCGACTTGCTTCCCAAGTTGCTCGAGCTGGTCGATCGCCGCAGGGCGCTGCAGGTCGGCGGCGACGAGACCCGGCTTGCGGCCGTTCGCCTTCAAATGCCGCGCGAGCTTCGCGGCGGCGGTCGTCTTGCCCGAGCCCTGCAGGCCGGCGAGCAGGATCACGGTGAACTTGCCGAAGGCGAGACCGGACTCGCCTTCGCCCATCAGCTCCGTCAGCTGCTCGTGGACGATCTTCACGACCTGCTGTCCTGGCGTGAGGCTCTTCAGCACCTCCTCGCCGACGGCGCGCTCGCGAACGCGCGCGACGAAATCGCGGACGACGGTGAAGTTGACGTCGGCTTCGAGCAGCGCGAGACGGATCTCGCGCATCGCGTGCGAGATCGCTTCTTCGTCGAGGCGGCCCCTCTTGCGAAGGTCGCCGAGCGCGCTTTGCAGCTTGTCGGACAGGCTGTCGAACACGAAGGCGCATGGTAGCTTCGCGCTCATGGCAGTCCTTCGCATCAAGCCGAACGTGCGCTCCGACGACTTCGAGGCGAGCCGCGAGTTCTACGGCGATGTAATCGGTCTCGAGGAAAAGCCGGGGCTCGACTGGATCCTCTTCTTCGGCACCGAGACGCGCGAGGTGCAGCTGAGCGTGATGAAGCTCGACATTCACGCGCACGTTCATCCCGACGTTTCGATCGAGGTCGACGACGTCGACGACGTGCATGCGCGCGCCGTCGCTGCGGGATGTGAGATCGTCTATCCGTTGACCGACGAGCCGTGGGGGCTGCGCCGCTTCTTCGTGCGCGACCCGAACGGCGCCGTGATCAACGTCACCCAGCACGCGACATGACGTACACCGCCGCAGACGATCGCTACGACCGCATGCAGTACCGCCGCTGCGGGCGCAGCGGGCTGCAGCTTCCGTCGATCACGCTCGGGCTCTGGCACAACTTCGGCGGCGACCGGCCGTTCGAGGAGAGCCGCGCGATCCTGCGCCGCGCGTTCGATCTCGGCGTCACCCACTTCGATCTCGCGAACAACTACGGGCCGCCCTACGGGTCGGCAGAGAAGACGTTCGGGAAGGCGATGAAACAAGACTTCCGCCCGTATCGCGACGAACTGCTCGTCTCGACGAAAGCCGGTTACGACATGTGGCCCGGCCCGTACGGCGAATGGGGCTCGCGCAAGTACCTGCTCGCGTCGCTCGACCAGTCGCTCGAGCGCATGGGCCTCGACTACGTCGACATCTTCTATTCGCACCGCTTCGATCCGGACACGCCGCTCGAGGAGACGATGGGCGCGCTCGACACCGCTGTGCGCCAGGGCAAGGCGTTGTACGCCGGCATCTCGTCGTACTCACCGGACCGCACACGCGAGGCGTACGAGATGTTGCGCGCGCTCGGCACGCCGCTCCTGATCCACCAGCCGTCGTACTCGATGTTCAACCGCTGGATCGAAGGCGGTCTGCTGAACACGCTCGGCGAGCTCGGCGTCGGCTGCATCACGTTCTCACCGCTCGCGCAGGGGATGCTCACCGACAAGTATCTGAACGGCATTCCCGAAGGATCACGCGCGACGCAGCATTCTTCTCTTTCACCGGATCTACTGACCGAGCAGTCGCTTGCAAAGATCCGCGCACTCAACGACATCGCGCAGCGCCGCGGCCAAAGCCTCGCGCAGATGGCGCTCGCATGGACGCTGCGCGACTCGCGCGTGACGTCGACGCTGATCGGCGTTTCCAGCATCGCGCAACTCGAGGACTCGCTGAGCGCGCTCGACAATCTTTCGTTCTCGGGCGAAGAGCTCGCGGAGATCGATCAGTACGCGACGGAGGCGGACATCAACCTCTGGTCGCGTTCGTCAGCGAACTAATCCGTTCGACGGATTGACCAGCAAGTCGCTGCCCAGCACGCTGGCCGGATGCCAGACGACGAGGCGTTGATTTATCGAACCGAGGTGCTGGCTATCATCGGTGCAGTCGCAGACCTGATGGTCGAGGTACGCGCAATTCGAAAGGTGCTGGAGGATGAAGAGGAAGAAGAAGGGGAATAAGCCCGAGAGACTTCCCGAGATTCCCGAGTCGGCGCGGCGTCTTCGTGAGCTCTACGAACGCGGCATGGCCGAGCTGGCGGAGAAGGAAGCTCGACGCGCCGCTAACGGCTGAGCCGCATCTCGAACTGACGCAGCGACATCGTGCCGCCGAGCGCTGCAAGCGCAGCGCTCGCGACGTCGCCTTCTGGCACGTTGACGTAGTTCAGGGCCTTCCCACGTGAGAGCAATGCGGTCGCCACGTCGATGTCGCGCGCTTGCAGCTGCAGCACGTTGCCACCCTTGAGCAGCATCGCGCCGCCGTCCACTTCCCAGCGCTCGTAGTCGTCGGGTAGCGACTCGTCGTCGCGCTGCCACGGCAGATCGGTCTGGCCGAGCGGCGCCGGGCGAACGCGCCTCGCCCTCACTCTGGGCACCTCCGGCAGCGACCAGATCTCGAGCAGCCGTGTCACCTCGAACCCGAGATCGTCGTACAGACGCTTCGCGCCCTCGTTCGACTCGAGCACCTCGAGGTCCACCGTCGGCGGCGCAACATCGAGGACGGCCTCCATCAGGGCGCGGCCGATGCCCTTGCGCCGCTGCTCCGGCACGACGCCGAGCCCGCCGATCCAACCGCGGTCGCCGCGCACGCCGAGATTGCAGATGCCCGCGCCTTCCGCGACACGCGAGCGCGAGAGGTCGATGCTCCATGACGTGACGATGTGCTGCATCGTCGGCTCGTCGATGTGGATCGGCACGGCGTAGCCCTCGTAGCCGCGGTTGAACAGCTCCGCGAGCTCGGCGATCGTGAACCGGTCTGACGAGACGATATTTATCCCGATATCAAAGCACGAGCGAAGTCGTCCGCGTCGAACGGGCGGAGATCCTCGAGCGTCTCGCCCACCCCGACCAGCTTCACGGGCAGCCCAAGCTCGTAGGCGATCGCGACTGCGATGCCGCCCTTTGCCGAGCCGTCGAGCTTCGTCAGCGCGACGCCGGTCACGCCGACCGCCTCGTTGAAGAGCCGCGCCTGCTGCAAGCCGTTCTGCCCCGTCGTGGAGTCGACGACGAGCAGCGTCTCGTGGGGAGCGCCGTCGATCCGGCCCGAGATCACGCGGCTCACCTTCGCCAGCTCGTCCATCAGGTTCGTCTGCGTGTGCAGCCTGCCGGCGGTGTCGACGATCACGACGTCGCCACCCGCACCGATCGCGTCGTAGGCAACCGCAGCCGGATCGGCGCCGCGCTCACCGCCGACGAACTGCGCGCCCGACCGCCGCGCCCAGATCTCGAGTTGCTCCTCAGCGGCGGCACGGAACGTATCGGCGGCACCGAGCGTCACGGAACGGCCGTGCGCGCGCAACTGATGCGCGAGCTTGCCGATCGTCGTCGTCTTGCCGGTGCCGTTCACGCCGACAACGAGCACAACGGCCGGCGAGTGCTGCACATCGAGCGTCGCCGGCTCGCCGAAGAGTGCAGCGATCTCTTCCGCCAGCGCGCTGTTCAACTCGGTGAGGTCGCCACGCGCTTCGAGACGCCGCACGAGCTCGGCCGTCGCGCGCACGCCGACATCGGCGTAGATCAGCGCTTCCTCGAGCCGCTCCCACGATGCATCGTCCGCGGGATCGAACGCCGCAACCGCGAGCTGTTCGGTAAGCGCGCGCCGCGACTTGCCGAGCGAGTCGCGCAGGCGCGAGAAGAACCCGCTCCGCTCCTCTTCGGCTTCCGTCGGCGCGTCGGAGTTGCCGAGCAGCTCGGCCCAGGAACGTGCCATCCCCGCAGGCTACGCGGTCGCGGCGACTTCTTCGTCGCGCGGCAGGCGCCGAGAGACGATCTGCGACACGCCGTCGGGGCCCATCGTCACGCCGTAGAGCACGTCGGCGGCTTCCATCGTGCGCTTCTGGTGCGTGATCACGATGAACTGCGCGCGGTCGGCATACGTCCGCAGCAGCGCGGTGAAGCGGCCGATGTTCGTATCGTCGAGCGCGGCCTCGACCTCGTCGAGGAGATAGAACGGGCTCGGCCGCGCGAGGAACAGCGCGAACAGGAACGCGATCGCGCCGAGCGCCTTCTCGCCACCCGAGAGCAGCGAGAGCCGTGTCACCTTCTTGCCCGCGGGGCGCAGCTCGATCTCGATCCCGGGCTCGTCGCCTTCTTCTTCCGGCTCGGCAAGGCGCAGCCGGCCTTCACCGCCGGGGAAGAGCGTCTCCGCGACGTCCTTGAAGTGCTTCTCGACGCCGGCGAACGTCTCGGCGAAGCGCGTCTCGACGGTGCGCGTGAGGTCGTCACGGAGCTTCTCGAGCTCGGCGAGGCTCGCTTCGAGATCGGCGCGCTGCGTCGACAGCTCGGTGAGCCGCTCCTTCTCCGCCTCGTACTCTTCTTTCGCCAGCGGGTTCACCTGGCCCAGCTGCTCACGACGCTTCTCGAGACGCGCGAGCCGTTCCGCGAACTCGTCGCGGTCCTCGCCCTCGGCAGGCTCTTCGCCCGCCGCATCGAGACGGCGCTGAGCCTCGTCGCGCTCGGCGTCCGCGCGCGCGAGCTCGACGTCGATCGCCGCGAGCTTCTCGCCCGCCGCCGACGACTGGTTACGGAGCTCCACTTCCTGCGCCGCCAGAGAACGAAGCGACGCTCCGAGCTCGGTGGTGCGTGCAGCCTGCGCTTCGGCGCGCTCGCGCACCGGTGCCTCGAAGCGCTCCGGGTTGACGTCCAGTGCCTTCTCCAGACGCACAGCGCCGTTCGTAAGCCGCTCGAGCATCAATTCGTTTGGCTTGCGACGCGACGACGGATCCGCATCGGCGAGTGCGCGCGCGGCGCTGCGTGCGCGCTCAGCCGCAGCCTCAGCCGCATCCGCCGCCTCGTTGGCGAGCGACCACAGCGACTCGGCTTCGTGACGCAGCGTCGCGGCGTCGCCAGAGGCAACCGCGGTGCGGCCGCCTGCTTGGCGCTCTGCTGCGAGCGCCCGCGTGTCGTGCTCCGAGATGGCCCGGCGAAGCTCCGCTTCACGCGATGCGACCGCACGCAGCTCGTCGCCGAGCCGCGTGCCGCGCTCTGCGAGCGGCGACTCGAGTCGCGCCGCGGTCGCCGCGACGATGCGCAGCGTCTCGTCGAGACGCGTCGTGCAGGCGACGAGCCGCTCGAGCGTCCGCGGGTCTGCGTTGCGCGCGGTGCGCAGGTGTGCAACCGGCGCGAACCGCGCCGCTGCCTCGGCGGCGACGCGCTGCGCGTCGGCGACAGTCGCTGCAGAGCGCTCGACCTGCTCCGCCATCGCGTTGATCTCTTCGTGCATCGAGCGACGGCGCGCATCGAGCTCGAGCAACACGGCTTCGGCCGTCTCGCCCGCGAACCAAAGCTCGCGGCGCTGCGGATCCCAGCCGATGCCGTCCTGCGTCACCGCGGGGACCGGCGACGAGAGCAATTCATTGCGTGACACGACGGGCAGCGCGGCGAGCGAAGCCGGATCGTGGCCGACGAGCACCGTCACCGAACCGAGACCGGCCGACTGCGCACGCTCGACAAGACGCAGCGCGCTTTCG
This sequence comes from Gaiellaceae bacterium, assembly GCA_036278975.1. Classification (GTDB taxonomy): domain Bacteria; phylum Actinomycetota; class Thermoleophilia; order Gaiellales; family Gaiellaceae; genus PALSA-600. The sequence continues at coordinate 648 of DASUKC010000094.1, read as the reverse complement.
GCGTCGTCGGCGAGCAGCGCAGCGGCACGATGGCCGAGCGCGGCCGCAACCGCACGCTCGTTGCCCGCGGCAACCTCGAAGGACTGCAAAACGAGCCGCTCGCCTTGCTCGGCAAGCGCGCGTGCCGCCGGCGGCAGGCCTTCACGCTCGGCGAGTGACTGCTCAAGTGCGGTCAGCCGCTCGCGCGCAAGCGCGAGCCGCGCCTGCAGATCTTCGTGCTCGCGGCGTGCTGCGCGCACGGCCGCATCGCTTTCGTCGGCGGCGCGACCGAGCGCTGCAGGCGATGCGCCTGCCGGGCGCCGGCGCGCGTCGGCAAGATCCGTTTCGAGCTCGCCGAGCAGTCGCTGTGCCGACTCGTGACGTACTCCGAGCAGTTGCGCAGCACCGCGTAGCGCAAGCAGTGCGTCGCGGCCGCCGCCGGTGAGATGACCTTCCGCCTCCGCACGCTTGGCAAGCACGCTTTCGAGCTGCGACGACAACCCGGCTTGCGCTGCGCGCTCCACCGCTGCGACCTGCGCCCAGCGCTGCTCGGCCTCGACCTGCCGACGTGCGCGCTCGCCGGCCGCGGTCTGCGCCTCGTTCGCGGCACGACGCGCGGCAGCCTCGAGCTCGACGGACCCGGACGCGTCGAAGCGCCGTGCCACATCG
>DASUKC010000093.1:0-10406 GCA_036278975.1 Gaiellaceae bacterium | reverse complement strand
CTCATTTGCTCTCGAGCCGCTTGATGCGCTCGTCGAGATCGTCGATCAGCTTCAGCACCGCGTCGTTGAACGCGCGCTGGTCGGCGAACGCGGGCTCGACGTACCACCGCATCAGCCGGCGCAGCACGTTCTTGATCGGGCCGCCCTTGCCGACGATCGGCCGCTCCGCCGAGATCGGCCAGAGCCGCTCCGCCTGGTCGCGTACCGACAGGCGCACGTGAGCCGGCGGCACATCGGCCGCGCGCGGCCCGGCCGCGCGTACCTCTTCCTTCAGGCGCGCGAAGAGTGCCGCGACGTCAGTTTCCCGCTCTGTCACAGCGCCGAAGTGTAAAGAGCGGGGGTTACGGCTCTGTAATGCCTCCGCGGGATCGTCTACCGTCGCCGACATGGTCGGAATCGCCCTACTGACGCTCGTCCCAGGCTACGTCGGGGGCAGCGAGTGGTACGCCCGCGAGCTGCTGCGGGGGCTGGCGAGCGTCGGAGAGCTCGACTACCGCGTCCTGACGAACGAGCTCGCACCAGACGCCGGTGGCGGCCTGCCCACCGAGGTGGCGGCCGATTACCGCGTGTCGGGCGGCCGCGCGCGCCGGCTGGCCTCGCTCACCGAGGCGACGCTGCGCCCCGGCGCGCTGCGCGAGCTGCTCGGCGACGTCGACCTCGTGCACTACCCGCTGACCGTGCCGGTGCCGCGCGTGAATGCACCGACCGTGCTGACCCTGCACGACGTGCAGCACCGCGACCTGCCGGCGCTCACGCCGCGCGCGGAGCGTGCGTATCGCGCGCTCGCGTACGACGTCGCGGCGCGTCGCGCCGATCGCGTGATCGTCCTGAGCGAGTTCGCGAAGCGGCGCGCACTCGCGACATTACGGTTGCGCGAGGACCGGGTGCGTGTCGTGCACTCCGGCGTCGACCACGCGCGCTTCCATCCCGGCGACGGGCGGCGCGAACCGTTTCTGCTCTATCCCGCGAAGCCTTGGCCGCACAAGAACCACGCGCGCCTGTTCGCTGCGTTCGCGCTCGTGCGCCGCGAACGCCCCGAGCTTCGCCTCGTGCTCACCGGCGGCGGCTTCGCTTCCGTTCCGGACGGCGTCGAGGCGCTCGGGATCGTCTCGAACGACGAGCTCGCGTTGCTGTACCGCACCGCGTCGGCGTTGGTCTTTCCTTCGTTGTACGAAGGCTTCGGGCTGCCGCCGCTCGAAGCAATGGCGAGCGCCTGTCCGGTTGCGTGCAGCGACGCCGCGAGCCTGCCGGAGGTCACGGGCGATGCGGCGCGGCTGTTCGACGCGAACGATGCTTCGTCGATCGCCGACGGCATTCGCGACGTGCTCGACCATCCCGAGCAGTGGCGAGAGCGCGGCCTCGCGCGCGCAGCGCAGTTCAGCTGGGACGCAACAGCGCGCGCGACCGAAGCGGTCTACCGCGAGCTTCTCTGACCGAGTTTCCCTCGCCGCGCATCGCGCCATCCGGCGACGACTGCACGCGCACCAATACCGCGCAGACCCGCCTGCACGAGGTGCGCGCCGACAATGACGCCGCGACGCAGGCTGCGCAGACCGGCCGGCAGCGGCCGGTAGCGCTCGGCAACGACGATGGTGTTGCGCGTGTCGTAGTAGAGATTCGCCGTCGAGCGCGGGCCGCCCGTCGACGCGGAGCCCTTGTGCCGCACGCGCGCGCCGGGCACGAGCACTGCGGCAAACCCCGCGGCGCGAATGCGCAGCGACCAGTCGACATCCTCGACGTAGGCGAACAGCCGCTCGTCGAGTGGCCCCGCACGCTCGATGGCCGCGCGCGACACCGCGAACGCCGCGCCGTCGACGCGATCGACGTCTTGCATGTGCACCTCGACGGCCTTGTCGCCGTGCCCGCTCTGCCTGCCCGAGTAGCCGAGCAGCGCGTTGAAGCGCGCACCCGCGTACTGCACGGTCTCGCCGTCCTCGAACAAGACGACGCACGCGAGCAGTCCGGCATCCGGGCGCGCAACTGCGGCCTGCTCGAGCGCGCCGGCCAGTCCCGGTTCGGCAATCGCGTCGCTGTTCAAGAGCAGCAGCCAGTCGGCGCCGCGGTCGAGCGCGCGACCGATACCGACGTTGCTGCCGCCGGCGAAGCCGAGATTCATGCCGACGCGGATCAGATCGACGCCCGGAAACCGCTCGGCGATCACGTCGGCCGAGCCGTCCGTCGACCCGTTGTCGACACAGATCGCGTCGATGCCCGCGAGCGACTCGAGGGCGGCCAACGTGTCGTCGCCGCCGTTCCAGTTGACGACGACCGCGACGAGGTTCACAGCTTCGTGAAGTGCGCGATCGACCCCGCCCCGGGTTGCCGCTGCCAGCCCTCGCCGACCTCAGCGACCGCCCGCGCGACGCCGGGGTAGACGTTGCCGTAGCCGCCTGTGTCGACCGCGTCATGCAACAGCACGTGACCGCCCTGCCTCACGAACTGCGACCAGCGGGTGAAGTCCGCCTTCGCGCCTTCGTACGAATGGTCGCCGTCGATGAAGAGCAGCTCGAGCTCGTGTGACGGCGGCTCCACGGTGCGCGAGTCGCCGACGACGAGCTGCACGTGGTCTGCGACGCCGAGCCGCACGAGGGCGTCGTGCAGTTCCGCATCGAGCTGTTCGCCGGGCATGTCCGGACGCAACGCGACGTGGAAGTCGTACGACCACAGCTGGACATGCTCCGGCAAAGCCGAAGCGAACACGATCGTGCTGCCGCCTTTGAAGCGGCCGATCTCGGCGACCGGGCCAACCGTGACGTCTCGAGCGAGCCGGAAGAGCAGCGCCGCCTCGTCGAACTGCAGCGACGCGACGCCGTGGTTCAGCTGGTTCGCCGAGAACATGAACGCCAGGTCCTCGAAGCCGCGCACGTTCTCCGGCCACGCCGAGACGTTTCGAAATCGCATCTGCGACGGATCCGGCAGCACCGCGGCGTGAATCAGGTTCTTGCCGATGCCGGTGCGGCCGAGGCGGCGAATGAGGTCCTTGAGCACTATTGGAGCGTACGCACGTAGGCCCACGCATGGCGCAGCCCCGACGGCCGCCACACGCCGAGCGCCGCTATGTAGAGGGCGAGCCCGACAAGAGCTGCGGCAATCGGCCCGAGCACGGCGCCCGGCACGCCGAAAAGGAGCGCTGCAAGCGCACCGCAGATGACGGCTGCGATGACGACCCCGCGCGTCGTCATCTTCAGCGCGCGCAGCGCGACGAGCAGTGCCGCGAGCGTCGCCGCCGTCGTCACAGCCATGCCGGCCGCGAGCCCGCCCAGGCCGAATGCGGCCCGCAACCCCCACTCCAGCGGCACCTGCACGGCGAGCGCCGCAACTGCGACCGCCGGCAGCCAGCGGGCGCGCCCGCGCACGAAGATCAGCGGGTACGCGATCGTGAACGCGACGGACGCGACCATGAACGGCGCGAAGTACACGACGAGCCGGCTCAACTCGGCGCCGGTCGCGCCGCCGTACTTCGAGCCGAGCACGTGCCTCGTCACGAGCGCGCCCGCGACAGCGAACACGCCGGACGCGGCACCGATCGGCACGAGCGAGAGCCACGACGCCGCGACGACATGACGTCCACTCCGTTCCGGCGACTCGCCCTCGCGCGCAAACGGAACCGTCGTGACGAGCGCGAGCGACGTGGCCGTGATCGAGACGAAGAACGCAGCGATCAGGTACGCGTAGGAGAAGGTCGTCGTATCCCCGGATTCGATGCCGGACGCGAACCGGTTCGCGATCACGAACAACCCCTGCAGCGCCACGGGCAGCGTGACGCCTTCGGCGAGCTCCACGAGCCGAGGCCACGGGATCGCGTCTGGCCGTCCTACACCGCCGCGCCGGGCAAGGACCGCCAGCGGCCAGAGCAACGAGATCGCGCCGTTGACGCCGATCCCCCAGCCGAATGCGATCAGGCCGTGGCCGATCAGCGCGATCGTCACTGCGAGCCCGGCAAGGGAGCCGACGGCGAACCCGAGTGCGGGTGTCACGTAGTCGTCCATCGCCCCCAACGCGCTGGCAACGATCCCGCCCAGCACCTGCGCGGCAGCCGACGCAAGCACCCACGGCAAAAGCTCGGCCGCATAGTGGCGCGCGCCAACTTCGGAGGTCAGCACACTCGCGATGCCGTGCGGGACCACCAGGCCGAGCACGACGACCGCGACAAGCGGCACAGCAAGCGCGGCGGCCCACACGCCGACCTCGGCCCCCAGCCGCCGGTCGTTCGCAGCGCGCACGAACCGCGGCAGCGCGATGACGCGCACGACGCTCGCCACGAGGACTACGGCGAGATAGAGCGGATACGCCGCAAAGAAACCATCTGTCTTTACGCCGTGCCCAAATTTCCGGGACAGAATGACGCCGGCGACCGCGGCCGAGCCGCTGACGGCCGCAGTCGAGATCCCCGTCAGAATCCCGCTCGAAATCGTGCCTGACCGATTACGCTCCATCGATGCCCGGCGACGATACAACCACGTGGTCACAGGCAGAGCTCGACGCTCTGCAGACTGAGTTCGCGGACGCGTACCGCGGACGTACCTGCCTGGTCACCGGCGCCGACGGCTTCATGGGCTCCCACCTTACGGAGGCGCTCGTCGCGGCCGGCGCAAACGTCATCGCCTTCGTGCGCGCCACCTCGTCGGGCGCGCTGAACAACATCGGTCATCTGCGCCGCGACGTGACCGTCGTGTTCGCAGATCTCACCGACAAGACATCGGTCGACTACCTCATCCGCGACCACCTCGTCACGGCAGCCGACCGGCCTTTCATCTTCCACCTCGGCGCGCAGGCGCACGTCGGCGAGTCTTGGCACCGGCCGTACGAGACGGTGATGGCAAACACGGTCGGCACGCTCAACCTGCTGCAGTCGATCGTCGACCACGACGTCGAGCTCGAGAAGTTCGACACTGCGGGCACGTCGGAGGAGTACGGCAACGTGCACGAAGCGGTTGCGCACCAGCACGACTTCGACGAGCTCGGCGGGCTGATCCTGCACGAGCGTTCGCCGATCAATCCGAAGTCGATCTACGCGACGTCGAAGGTCGCAGCGGACTTCCTGACGATGAACTACCACGACGCATACGGCGTTCCCGGCGTGGTGACGCGCATGTTCAACAACTACGGCCCGCGACAGAATCCGCGCTACGTCACCGGCACGATCATCACGCAGGCGTTGACGCGACCAGAGGTGGAGCTTGGCGCGCTCGAGCCGTTGCGCGACTTCTGCTTCACCACGGACGGCGTGCGCGGGCACCTCACCGTCGCCGCGAAGGGCATTCCGGGCGACGTCTACGTGTACGGCCAGGGCGAGAACATCTCGATGCGCGACTGGAGCGCGAAGATCATCGAGATCGGCGCAGCCAACGGCTTCTGGGGCGAGGATCGCCACGTGGTGACGAACGAGCGGCGCCTGCGTCCGGGCGCGACCGACGTGATGGCACTCCGCGTCGGATACGAGAAGCTCAACTCGGAGACCGGTTGGACGCCGAAGGTGTCCTGGGACGAAGGCATCCTTAGGACTATTCGCTGGTACGCCGAAAATCGTGAGCGCTGGATCGGGCGCGTGGACTGGCTTGCGCCGGACCGCGCAACTGCCAAGTGACGCGCGTCCTGGTCACCGGTGGCGGTGGCTTCCTCGGTTCGCATCTCGTCGCACGCCTCGAGAACGCCGGCTACGACGTGGCCGTCGCACGCAAGAGCGACTACGACCTGACGCGTTGGGACGACGCGGAGCGGCTGTTCGCCGACACGCAACCGGAGCTCGTCTTCCACCTCGCCGCCGAGGTTGGCGGCATCGGCGCGAACCGGATGAACCCGGGCCGTTATTGGTACGCGAACCTGATGATGGGCGCGCACGTGCTCGAGCTGTCACGCATCCACGACGTACGCAAGGTCGTCACGCTCGGGACGATCTGCGAGTACCCGAAGTTCACGCCGGTCCCGTTCCAGGAAGACGACCTCTGGAACGGCTATCCCGAGGAGACGAACGCGCCGTACGGCGTGGCGAAGAAGTCGGTGCTCGTCGGTGCGCAGGCGTACCGACAGCAGTACGGCACCAATGCGATTCATCTGCTGCCCGTGAATCTCTACGGCCCGCGCGACAACTTCGACGAGAAGACCGCTCACGTGATCCCGGATCTGATCCGCAAGATGCACGCAAGCCCGGAGCGGATCGTCCTCTGGGGCGACGGCACGCCGACGCGTGAGTTTCTCTACGTCGAGGACTGCGCCGAAGGGTTGCTCCTCGGCGCGGAGCACTACGACGGCGCCGAGCCCGTGAACCTCGGCACCGGGCACGAGATCACGATCCGCGACCTCGCAAAGCTGATCGCCGAGCTGACAGGCTTCGACGGCGAGATCGAGTGGGACACGACCATGCCGAACGGCCAGCCGCGGCGCAGTCTCGACACGTCGCGTGCGAAGGAGCTGTTCGGCTTCGAAGCGCGCACGCCGTTCCGCGAAGGGCTCGCTCGCACGATCGAGTGGTATCGCGAGCACGTGGCCGCGCATGCGTCGCATTAGGGCGGTCGGCGAGCGAGTCGCCGCGCTCCCGGTCGTTCCCGCACTCGCCGTCCTGGTCGCGCTGCAGCTGGCCCAGGCGTTCTGGTTCGCGTTTCACACGCCTCACAACGGCTGGATCTGGTACTCCGGCGGCGACGCGACGGAGTACTGGACCGAACAGTGGGCGGTCGGGCACGGGATCATCCCGCAAGCGGTCGTCGGGTTCGGGCTCCCGGTCTACTACGCCTGGGTGCCGCTCGTCACCGGGACGACGCTGATCTCAGGCGCCGCGGTGATCGTGCTGTTCCAGGCGATCGTCCTCGTGCCGAGTGCGCTGATTCTCGCCTGGCTCGTCGCGGACCGGCTCTTCGGCCGCGTGTACGCATGGAGCGTCGCAGCGCTTTGGGTAGCGGGGCCGCTGCTGCTGCTCCACGGCTTCGTCCCGCGCTACCACCCCGTGTTCGAGCAACTCTTCCTCGTGCCGCACTGGTTCGGGTTCACGAACATGGCCGACCTTCCCGCGCTCGTCGCGGTGCTTGCAACCGCCTGGCTGACGCTTCGCTGGTTCGACACGGGATCCCCGACCGACGCTGCGTTGGGCGGCCTGTGCGCCGGGCTTGCGATCGGTATCAAGCCTGCAAACGGATTTATGTTCCCGGCGCTGCTCGTCTTGCTGATCGCGTCGCGCCGGCCGCGACAGGTCGCCCTGTGGTTTGCCGCATTGGTGCCGGCACTCGTCACGCTGTTCCTTTGGAAATACCGCGGGCTCGGAAAGATTCCGGTAACGACCTCTTCGTATGAACGTCTGCACGTTGCGGCCACACCAACGCTCGCGCTGACGCCGTCGAAGTACGTCCAGTTCAACTGGCACCACTTCAGCCAAGAGCTGATCGACCTCCGTGAGGTCTTCTGGAGCTTGCGCTTCATCGAGTTTCTCGTCATCGCGGGCGCGTTCGGCGTCCTGCGAAAGCGGCCGGTGCGTGGGCTCTTCGTCGTGCTGTGGTTCGCCGCCTACGGGATCCTCAAGGGCTCGAGCGTCAAGTCCGACTTCACGTCGGCGAACTGGTTCCGTCTCACCGAGCCGGGGCTGCCCGCGTTCATCATGCTGGTCGCCGGCGTCTTCTTCTGCCTGCCGGTGCTCGGCCGGACCGTGCGTTCCGCAAGCTCCGCGATCGCCGACCGGCTCGACTTCAACCGGGGAACGATCGCGGTAGCCGCAGTCCCGCTCGCACTGATCCCGCTCGTCGTGATGCTGGTCGCACAGCCCGCGTCGTCGATGCGAGTGGTCCGCGACAACAATCATGTGAACGAGGCGCCGCTCACCGACGCGTTCCATCTGCGCGCGACGAGGGTTGGCGAAACGGTGCGCCTGACCTGGGACAAACCGTCGTCGGGCAAGACGGTGCCCGTCTTCGAGATCTACCGCGACTCCACGGGCGACGGTTGCGAGCGCCCGAAGAGCGGCTCGCTGGAGTGCCTGCTCGACCAGGAGATCAAGTACCTCGGGCCGGTGACCGGAACCTCGTTCGTCGATCGCCATCCCGGCACCGGGCCGCAGGCATACCGCGTCGGGATGCTGGCGTTCTACAAACGCGACGTCCTGGGCGGCGACTTGATGCTGCTCAGTCGGGCGACTCGCGTTCGTTAGAGCCGGTGAGCTTCGACTCGAGCAGCGCGAGCCGCTGCGCGAGGATGACGTTCTGGTCGGAGAGCCGTGAGATCACCGTCGAGTAGTGCAGCAGCACGACGATGACGAACAGCAGCCCGACCGCGAACAGCACCGCCGGCGGATAACCGCGCACGCCGAACCAGCCGGCGATCGTGTTCAGGCCGCCACGCCAGGCGGAGAGCACCACCAGCACCGTCCCGGTGACGAGCCACAACAGCGCGTAGCGCTCGCGCAACCGGCGCGAGCGGATCAGCTCGAAGACGACAAGCACCAGCACGAGCGACGCCGCGGTTGCGGCAAGCGACACCTTCAGCGGCGTCTGCGCGGCGAGCATCATCCCGGCACCACGCTACGGCGAAAGAGCCCGACGAAGAGCGCGAGCAGAACCTTCGCCATGTAGTAGACCGAGCGAAGCGCGGTGATCGACGAGCGGCCGTGCTCTCGCTCGCGCATCCGTACCGGCACTTCACGCAGGCGGAGTCGATGACGGATCGTCATGACCATGCCCTCGACCTCCGGGTAGTCGTGGGGATAGTCGGCGGCGAAGAGTGCGAGGGCCTTCGTGTTCAGCGCCTGGAATCCGGACGTGGTGTCGGTGACGCGCTGCTTCGCGATCGAGGAGACGACGAGCGCGAGCAGACGGATACCCATCCTCCGGGAAAGAGAAGGCTTGTACGTCTCGTCGCCGACGAAGCGAGAGCCGACGACGATGTCGGCCTCGCCTGCGAGCACCGGGCCGAGCACTTTCGGCAACTCGGTGGGATCGTGCTGGCCGTCGCCGTCGAGCCGAACGGCGACGTCGTAGCCGTTCTCCCACGCGTAACGGAAGCCGGTCTGTACCGCACCGCCGATGCCGAGGTTGAACGGCAGCCGCACGACGTGCGCGCCGTGGGCAGCGGCGACCTCAGCGGTGCGGTCGACTGACCCGTCGGCGACGACGACCACGTCGAGCCCCGGGTCGAACGCGCGCAGCTCGTCGACGACGCCGCCAATGGCGGCCTCCTCGTTGTAGGCCGGGACGATCGCGATGCGCCGAGGCTCAGCCGACACGTGCTTCCTGACGGAGGCCGAGCAACGAGAGGATCTGGCGCGCGCGGTGGCGATACGTGTGCTCGTCGAGCACGCGCTCACGGGCACGCCGGCCAAGCTCCGCGGCCTGCGCGGGATCGGCGAGCAGGTCGCGATACGCAGCGACAGCTTCGTCCGCGCTCTCGACGACGAGCAGCTCCGATCCCGGTTCGAACCACTGGTCGACTCCGTCGTAGGGGTTCGACACGATCGCGGCGCCCGCCGCTGCGAGCTCGAACGGCCGGCACGAAGACGACGCGTGCACGGTTGCGTGCGGCCGCCGCGTGATGCAGAGATTGATGCGCGCCGACGAGATCGCGCGCGAGAACGCATTGAACGGAACGTCTCCGATCGAGCGGGCGCGACCGACGTCGCCTTGGAAGTCGCGGCCGCCGAGCGCGAAGTCCGCGTCGGGCAGCGTGCGCGAAGCCTCGCCGACCATCGCCTCCAGCCAGTCGCGCCGGAACTTGTCGCCGTAGCCGTAGAAAAAGACGTCCATCGTCTTCTCGACGCCGAGGGGCGCGAAGAAGTCGGGATCCGCGGCCCAGAACACTGCCTCTGCACGGCGCGCGCCCAACTCGCGCAGGCGGTCGAGCCCGCCGGCGGAGTTCGAGAGCACGAGGTCGTACTCGGACGGGTCGGCGTCGTGGTACCAGTTGAAGCCCGTGTCCATGCCGCCGAACTCGGGCAGGCTCATCGGCACGTCGCCGTCGTAGAACACGACCGGGATGCCGAAGCGCTCGCGCAGCTTCTCGGGAATGCCGCGGAGGTGCGACATCGGAACCGTGAAGACGACGACTGCGTCCGGCCGCTCACGCTCGCACAGGCGCTCGAGGTGGCGCTGCCAGCGCGGCGTCACCCAGCGCCAGATGAGCTCGCGTGTCATCCGGTCGCCGAAGCCGTCCTCCGGATTGTCCTCGGCGCGGCGAAGCAACGAGTCGCCCTTCACCTTCGCCACGACGTCGCGGGCGCGGGCGAACGACTCGCCTTCGACGAAGGTCGGGTTGGCTGCCGTGCGCCACCAGGGCGACTCGACCGGGCGGCCGCGATACGGCGTGACGACGAGGTCGACCCCCTCTTCGTAGAGGCCCTTCCAGATCTGCCACCAGGCCGGCGTGCAGCCGTAGCGGAAGTCCAGGTCGATCGCGGAGGCGACGGCCAGGATCTTCATCCGCCGAAGTGT
>DASUKC010000092.1:0-28671 GCA_036278975.1 Gaiellaceae bacterium | reverse complement strand
ACGCATTCTCCGTACGCGTTCCAGGCCGACGTCGACACCACCGTCGTCGTTCCGGCGCTTTCGCTGCTCTATCTCTGGGCGTACGGGCAAGTCGGTGCACCGCGCTGGCGCGTTGCGTGTTACGCGGGCGCGATGGTGTTGCTCGCGGTCGCGTTCTGGACGCCGCTGCACCATCTCGGCCTGCACTACCTATTGACCGCGCACCTGCTGCAGAACGTGATCCTCGCCGAGTGGGCGCCGCTACTCGCGGTGCTCGGCATCTCGCGACCGATGGCGGAACGACTCTCGCGACTGCGAGCGTGGCGGCTGCTCACGCACCCGTTCGTCGCGCTCCCAATCTGGCTCGGCGACTACTACGCGTGGCACGTCCCCGCGGTGTACGACGCAGCGCTGCACCACCAGTCGTGGCTGATCCACCTCGAGCACGCGTGCTACTTCGGCACCGGGCTGCTTGTGTGGTGGCCGCTCGTACACGATGTGCCGCGCCCGCTCGCGTCGGGCGCGCGTGCCATCTACACGTTCGCAGCGTTCGTCTTGGCCGCGCCGCTCGGGCTCCTGCTCGCGCTGGTGCCAAAGCCGATCTACCCGTTCTACGAGCACGTCCAGCCGCGCATCTGGGGACTGAGCCCGCTCGCCGACCAGCAGGTCGCGGGCGTGACAATGGCGAGCGAACAGGCAGCCGTGCTGTTCGTCGTCTTTGTCTACTGGCTGCGGCGCTTCTTCGAAGAAGAAGGCGGTTAGGTCTTAAGGCAATCCGACACGATGCCGAGTTGCGCGTCGCTCGGATGCGCGTGCCAGAGCATCACGGCGTTGCCGTCCATCCGCAGGACGTCGTCGATGCCGACATTCTTGGCGCGCACGCTGCGATAGACGTCGTCGAGGTTCTGCGCGTTCGCGATGTCCTTGCCGAACGAGATGGTCACGAAGTTCTTGTCCAGACGGACGCGGAAAGAGCCGCCGAGCGCGGTCGAGGCGACGAAGTCGGTCGCCGGAGGTGCGACCACCGGGTGGCTCCCGGCGAAGCAGGCGCGCGACTTTGCCTCGTTGTAGGTCTTCGGCCCAGGCGGACCGCAGGCTGAGAGCAGCACGACGAGCGCGACCGCAAGCGCGGCAATGGGGGCTAGGCGCAGCACGGCGAGGAAGTGTAGGCCCCCGCGCGTCGTGAATAGAAAATCGGGACCAATCGGGGCGGGCGGATTCGAACCGCCGGCTTCCGCCTCCCAAAGGCGGCGCTCTGACCAGGCTGAGCTACGCCCCGGTTGCTCAAGTGTACGGCGCCGGTACGTTCGCGCTGTGAGCGAAGCCCCCTTCCCCGTCCCCGCCGCCCGTCGCAGGCGCCCGCGCCTCGGCTACGCGATGGCCGCGACCGCCGCGGTGCTCTGGGGAGTGAACGGCGCCGTGTCGAAGGTGATCCTCTCGACGGGGCTGTCGTCGGAGCGCCTCGCGCAGGCTCGCTCGCTCGGAGCGGCGATCGGATTGGTGCTCTTCCTGCTCGTGACGACCCCCGAGCGGCTACGCCTGTCGAGGCGCGAGCTCCTCTACCTCGCCGCGTTCGGCATCGGCGGGCTGGCGTTCGTTCAGTGGTTCTACTTCCTCGCGATCCACCGCTTGGCGATCGGCGTCGCGTTGCTGATCGAGTACCTCGCTCCGCTGCTCGTCGCGCTGTGGGCGCGGCTCGTCTACCGCGAGCACGTGCGCCAACGCATCTGGCTCGCGCTCGCGCTCGCCCTCGTCGGGCTCACGTTGATCGTCAACCTGTTCGGCGGCGGCACGCTGTCGACCGCCGGCATCCTGTTCGCGCTCGGCGGCGCACTCGCGTACACGCTGTACGTCCTCCTCGCCGAGCACGCGGTCGGCGACCGCGATCCGGTGTCGCTGCTGGCCTGGGGCTTCCTGTTCGCCTCGGTGTTCTGGGCGTTGCTCGTTCCGTGGTGGTCGTTCCCGTGGCATACGTTCACCGCGGACACGTCGCTGCACGGACACCTTGCGTCGGTGCATTGGCCGGTGTGGCTGCTCGCCGAGTGGATGGTCGTGCTCGGCACGATCGTTCCGTTCTTCCTGCTCGTGAGCGCGTTGCGACATCTGTCCGCCACGCGCGTCGGCATCATCGCGATGCTCGAGCCCGTTGCCGGCGCGCTGATCGCCTGGGTTTGGCTTGGAGAGACGCTCGACGGCGTGCAGCTCGCAGGCGCGGGCGTCGTGCTCGCGGCGATCGTGCTCGCCCAGACGGCCCGCTGATTATTCGCGGTCGAGCATGGCGCGGAGCTGAGCGAGCTTCTCGCTGCGCAAGTCGTCACGCTCGCCCGCTTCGACGCGGACGACGAGCTCGCGCACGAGCGGCGCCAGCTCGACCGGGTTGAACGGCTTCGTCAGGTACTCGACTCCGCCGAGGTCGATACCGCGTACGCGGTCGCGCAGCTCGGCACGCGCAGTGAGAAACACGATCGGAATCGATGCGGTTGCGTCGCTGTCGAGCAGCTGCTCCGCGACGCGCCAGCCGTCGAGCCCGGGCATCATCACGTCGAGCAGCACGACGTCGGGCAACTCGCGCCGCGCGGTCTCGAGCCCGCTGTTTCCGTCGCCCGCTTCGAGCACTTCCATTCCCTCGGCCTCGAGGTTGACGCGGCACAGCAACCTGATCGGTGCCTCGTCGTCGATCACCAGCACTCTCGTCTGCTCGGGCACCTTGCTCATTATGAGTGCGCGAGCGGCAGACGAAACGCGAACCGCGACCCTCTCCCCTCTTCCGAGTCGAGCGAGATCGTCGCGCCCATCTCGCGAACCAGACCCTGCGCGATGAACAGGCCGAGCCCAGCGCCGCGGACGTGCTGGTCACCCGTCTTGTAGAACTTCGTGAAGATGCGTTCGCGCTCCAGCGGCGCGACGCCAACGCCTTCGTCTGACACCGCGACCTCGACATGGTCGCCGTCGCGACGCGCGGAAACCGTGATCGTGCCGCCGCTGGGCGAGTACTTGACCGCGTTCGAGACGAGCTGGTCGAGCACTTCGCGCAAACGTGTGGCATCGGCCTGCGCGTCAACCGCATCGGGATCGACTTCGGCCACGATGCGGTGACCATTCTCGCGCGCCGCACCCGCGACGACGTCCGACACGATCGAGTTCACGTCCGTCGGCTCGAGCGAGAGGTTCAGCTCGCCAACATCGAGACGCGCGACGTCGAGCAGGGCATCGACGATCTCGGTGAGGCGCTCCGATTCGCGCGCGATGAACTCGAGGAACGTCTTGCGCTCGTCCTCTGTGAACGCGATGTCCTGACGCAGCAGCGTCTGCGCGAAACCGTAGATCGATGTCAGCGGGGTGCGCAGCTCCACCGACACGGTCGAAACGAAGTCCGACTTCAGCTGCTCGAGGCCGCGCTCGGCCGAAATGTCGCGGAACGCGAAGATGCGGCCCGACACGGCGCCCAGCGGATCCCGCATCACGGCTTCCGAGAGCGACAGCCACACCTCGTCGCGGCCGCGCGGGATGGCGACCAGGCGATTCGTGCCGCCCGTCTCCGACTCGAGGTCGCGCAAGAGCACCTGCGCGGGCGTCTTGCCGAGCGCCTCGGTGGCGGGCACGCCGGTGATCTCTTCGGCGGCCGCGTTCCAGAGCACGACGCGACCGTCGCGGCCGACCGCGACCACGCCTTCTGCGATGTTCGCCAGGATCGTGACGCTCTGCTCGCGCTCAACTGCGACGCGCTGGTACAGCTCGGCGTTCGAGAGGACGACAGCCGCATTCGCTGCGAGCGCTGCGAGCGCCTGCAGCTCCTCCTCGCGCCACAATCTCGGGTCGCCCGCGTGCACTGCGAGCACGCCGTGAATTGACCCGTCGCCCGCCACCAAGGGGACGCCGAGATACGCGCGATGACCGGCGGTCATCGCCACTGCCGACGCGGCAGGCCCGAGGCCGCGGGCCAAGTCGTCGACCGCAACCGGGGCGCGCGACTGCACGACGTCGCCGCCCGCCCAGCCGGTCGACGGCGCGCGCGCACCGATCAGCTCGTCTCCGCCTTCGCCGACCGCGGCCGACACGCTCAACTCGTCGCCTTCGAGGATCGAGAGCGACGCCGCGTCGGCATCGAGCAGGCCGGCCGCTTCTTCGACGATCGCAGTCGCGACCGCGCCTGGATCGAGCTCCGTTGCGAGCAGCGTGCCGGTGCGCGCGAGCTGCTGCGACAGCGATCGCGCAGTACGCTCCGATTCGAACATGCGCGCACGGTCGAACGCGCCGCGCGCCGCGCGCGCGAGATGCTGCGCGAGCTCGAGGTCGTCGTGCGCGAAGTCGCGGCGTTCACGGAAGAGGACGACGACAACAGCCGCGGGATCACTGCTGACAGGAATCACGAGCAGCGACGCAAACGCCATCGCCTGCCACGCCCAGTCGAGCCGCTCGTCGTCCGCGAGGTCGCTGGCGGCGAGCACCTGACCGGTCGCGGCGCAGTCGGCGAACGCCTCGGGCGGCCTGAGTGCCCGCACGGTGTCCGACAGCTCGTAGCCGCCGGCTGCGGCGAGCCCGTCGGGAGTCGCGGCCAGCATCAGCGCCGCGTCGCCGCCCAGCGCTTCCGTCGCCGCCTGCGCAGCGGCATCGTGGGTCTCGGTGAGCGACACCGGCTCGCCGAGCAGCGAGGCGATGCGGTAGAAGGCGCGCTGGACGCGAGCCTGCCGCGTGCGCTCGGCGAAGCTCTCGGCATTACGCAGCGCGAGCGACGCGAGCGACGCAAACGCCTCGAGCAACTCAAGGTCGTTGTCGTCGAACGAACGCGACCCGTCGCGCAGCCCGACACCGAGCACACCCCACGTCTCGCCCGACCATGTCATCGGCGCGGCAATCGCCTGCGCGAAGCCGGCGTACGCCGGATGCGGAACGGACGCGGCAAGGATCGCGTAGTCGTCACCGATCACCGGCCGGCCGGCACGCAGCGCCTCCCCCGCCAGACCGCGCCGGGACGAAAACTCGAAACCGACGACTTCCTCGGCAAGCCCGTGCACCGCTGCGCAGCGCAACACGCCGTGCTCGGCGTCGAGTAGGTAGCAGTCGGCGGCGTCGGCATCGAGCAGATTCGCCACTTCTTGGACAAGGCGGCTGAGCACCGCATCGAGGTCGAGCTCGCTCGTCACGACCTGCGCGGCGTGCAGCAGCGCGCCCTGCTGCTCGAGCCGGCGGCGGTTCTCGGCGATCAGCTCGGCGGTCTGCAGCGACGACCCGATCTCGTGCGCGACCGTCGCGACGAAGAACTCCTCGCCCGACGAGAGTGGATCAGCCCGCCGGACGACGAGGGACGCGACCCGCGTCCCGTGCACTTCGATCGGCATGCCGTCGGCGTCGGCATCTTCGATCGCGACGTCGTCGCCGTCAGCGATGCGCAACACGCGCCGCACCTCTTCGAGGGCGACGCTGCGCACGTTGTCGGGATCGAGCTGCGCATGCACGCGCCGGGTCACCTCGGCCGCTGTGCGCTCGCGCTCGACGGCGTCGGCAAGGGCGCGCGCCGACTCGATGCGAGCAAGCGCAAGCGCGGCGTCGCCGGCGAGCGCCTGCAGCAACCCGAGCTCGTCGTGGGTGAACGCATGCTTCTCGCCCGTCGTCGCAACGACGAGCACGCCGATCACGCGCTCGTCGGCGAGCATCGGGATCCACGCGCCGCTCCGTGCGCCCACCTGTTCCGCGAGCCGTGGGCTGACGAGCGTCGAGCTCGCGATGTCGAACACGGTGACGGGCGCTGCGTCGAACACAGCGCTCGCGATGCCGGACGGTTCGTTGCGCAGGTCGACGCGAACCTCCTGCCACCACGGCGTCGCCTCGCCGTTGCGTTCGCCGTAGACGCCGACTGCGTCCTTGCCGTCCTCCACCACCATCGCGACACCTGCAAAGCCGATCGCGAGCAGATCGACCGCCGCGCGGACAAGGGGCTTGCACGCGTCTTCCGTTGTCCGCGCACGGGCGAGCAGCGGCGACAGCGACGAGACGACGCCGAGCTCGCGGTCGCGCGCCGATGCGCGCTGTTCCGCCTGCCAGACCTTGCGCCCGCTGAACAGGCGGTCGCGATCACCGAGACGCAGAAGCAGCAGAACGGCGGGGACGAACGCGACGGCGGTGGCGCCGAGCGCCGGCCAGAGCTCTCCGCCGACCGCGTCGCGATCGTGGACGACGAGAACACCGAAGACGCCTGCGGCCGCAGCCACCGCCGGAAAGACCAACGAGACCGCCCAGTCCACGCCGTGCGCACGCCGCCGGTCCCGCCAGATGACCGGGACGACCGCGATCGTCACGGCCGCGTAGGCGACCGCGACCACGAACAGCGGAATCGCGTTGAAAATGACCGCTTTGAGGGCGTTACTCACTGGGAGAGCTGAATGCTACGCCGGTCCGAAAGGAGACGAGTCCTGGTTGTAAAGATGGGCCTTTCGGCCTATTTCGCGGCGGCGGGGCCGAAGCTACCGTCCTGCGCACTGGGCGATGCGAACCGCGGCCGCGTCCCATTGAGGATTCGTCGCGGGGAGCGATCACGAACGAGGCCCGCTGCGACGACCCCCCGAAGCAGCGGGCTTCTTCGTTTCTGGAGACATCTTCACCGAGCGAGCCGTCGGCAAAGCCGCCCGCTCGCCGGATGGGCCAGATCGAGAGCGAGGCTGGCCATGGCCGCTGCTGGCAATGTCGGATGTGTGACGTCCACCCCTACATCGGCTGCCGCCACGGATGTCTCGTTCAGCTCGCCTTCACCTTGGCTTCATGGGGCCGGGGCTACGATCCAGCCGATGGTGAAGAAGATCCTCTTGGCGTCGCCCCGCGGCTACTGCGCCGGCGTCGAGCGCGCGGTGGAAACGGTCGAGCGGGCGCTCGAGTTGTACGGCAGCCCGGTGTACGTCCGCAAGCAGATCGTCCACAACCTGCACGTCGTGCGCGAGCTCGAAGCGCGCGGCGCGATCTTCGTCGAAGAGGAAACGGAAGTGCCCGAGGGCGCGACGGTCGTCTTCTCAGCGCACGGCGTCGCGCCGAGCGTCCACAAGAACGCGGCCGCGCGGGAACTGCGCACGATCGACGCGACCTGCCCGCTCGTCACGAAGGTGCACGTGCAGGCGCGCCGCTACGCGGCCAGCGGCTACACGATCATCCTGATCGGCCACGCAGGCCACGAAGAAGTCGTCGGGACGATGGGCGAGGCGCCGGGCGCGATCGTGCTCGTCGAGTCGCCCGAAGAAGTCGACAGGCTCGACTTCCCCGAAGGAACACGCCTCGCGTACATCACGCAGACAACGCTGTCGGTCGACGAGACCGCGGGCGTCATCGCCGCGCTGCGGCGCAAGTTCCCGGACATCTACGCGCCGAAGAAAGAAGACATCTGTTACGCGACGTCCAACCGCCAGTGGGCCGTGAAAGAGATGCTGAACGAGATCGAGCTGCTCCTCGTGATCGGCTCGCGCAACTCGTCGAACTCGAACCGGCTCGTCGAAGTCGCGCATGCGGCCGGCCGCGAGTCGTACCTGATCGACGACGAGAGCGAGATCGACGAAGCGTGGTTCGACCGCATCGACGTCGTCGGTCTCACCGCAGGCGCATCCGCCCCGGAGCGTCTCGTCGAGCGCGTGTGTGACTGGTTCCGCGAACGCGGCGTCACCGACATCGAGCCGTACCGGCTCGTCAGCGAAGACGTCGAGTTCCGGCTGCCGGTCGAGCTTCGCCGCGAGCTTCAGCTCGCAGAAGCACAGTCTTAGGCTTTCTCGAGTCGTAGCTCGCCCGCTTCGAGCGACACCGCGAGCGTCTCCGACTTGATCCGCTCGCCGTACGGCGCGAACAGATCTTCGTCGGGAAGCCACAAGCGGATGCGATCGGTCACCTCGAGCCCGCTCTCCTTGCGCAGGACGTTGATCTCGTGGATGCGGTCGTAGAGCCGCCCCTCCAGCAGCAGCTCGTCGTCCAAAGAAACATCCAGTGCAACCGTCACGCCGTCCTCGCTCGCGACCGCCCAACCTTCGCGACCGACCCGCTCGACGAGAACTTCCTCCGCTTCGAGCACGTGGCCGCCGACGCGGAACCGCCCGCCGTCGAGCTGCTCGAACGCGCCGGACGCCAGCTGCTCGCGAATCTCGCGCAGCGCGGAGCCGAGTTTCGGCCCGAGCACGGGCAGGTTCGGACGCACGACGAGCTCCGACGCGTCGACCGCGCCGAACTCCACCTCCTTGACGCGCAGCTCGTCGGCGATCTCATCGCCGTGGCCTGTTGCGAGACCGGCGCCTTCGACAACGAGCCGCCGCAGCGGCTGCCGCAACTTCAAGCGCGACTCGTCACGCGCGCGGCGCCCGAGCTCCACAACTTTTCTGACGTCAGCCACCTCCGACAGCAGCGTCTCGTCGACGTCGCCGACCTCCGGATACGGCACGAGATGCACCGACTCGTCCTCGTCGACGATGTGCCGCCACACGTAGTCGGCCAGGAACGGCATCACCGGCGCGATCACGCGCAGCGCCCGCGTCAGCGAATCGAAGAGCGCTCCGAGGGCAGCCGTGTCGTCGGCCCAGAAGCGGCGGCGCGAGCGCCGGATGTACCAGTTCGAGAGATCCTCGGTGTACGACTCGAACGCAGCGACGACGCCGGGCGTCCAGAAGCGCTCGTACTCCGCGGTCGCGTCGCGCACGAGTTGCGCAGTGCGCGCATCGAGCCACCGGTCGAGCGCGTTTGACTCACCGCGGGGCGCAGCCGGGTCGAAGCTCGCGATCGACGCGTAGGTGATGAAGAACGCGACCGAGTTCCAGAACGTAAGCAGCCGGCGCTTCACATCCTCCGCCATGCCGTACCCGAAACGAAGATCCTGGCTCGGGTTCTGCTCGCAGTACAGCCAGCGCATGACGTCGGCACCCATGCGATCGAGCGCCTCGTTGAGCTCGATCGAGTTGCCCCACGACTTGTGCATCTCGCGGCCGTTCTCGTCGAGCACCTTCTCGTACGTGAGCACCTGGCGGTACGGCTGCGTCCCGGTGAGCGTGATCGCCATGAAGCACTGCGAGTAGAACCAGAGCCGGATCTGCTGGCGCATCTCCGACACCCAGTCCGCCGGGAACCACTGCTCCCAGTACGCGTGGTCGGGTAGGTCGGCGCCGGTCAGCCCGCGCGCGGAGCCGGTCGCGTTTCCTTCCGGGACCCAAGCCGGGTTGTTCCAGCCGAGCGTCGAGAAGTGGACGATGCCGGCGTCGAGCCACGCGTCCCCGACTTCGGGGATGCGCTCGACCTCCGCGTCGCACGCCTGACAGCGGATCTTCACCGCATCGATCCACGGGCGGTGCAGCTCTTCGAGCTGGTCGAGCCCCGCGAGCGCGCGCTCCTCGAGCTCGGCGCGCGACCCGATCACGTTCAGCTCACCGCACTCGCACTCGTAGAACGGAAGGGGCAGACCGAAGTAACGGCGCCGCGAGATGTTCCAGTCACCCATGTTCCGCAGCCAGTCGTCCATGCGCTTGCCGTAGTGCGGCGGCGTCCATTCGACCGTTGCATTGCCGTCGAGCATCGGCTGCCGGATCTCGTCCGCCGAGATGAACCAGTCGTCGACGACGCGGAACACGAGCGGCGTCTGGCAGCGCCAGCAGATCGGGTAGCGGTGCACGATCGTCCCCGCCTGCACGAGCAGTCCGCGTTCTTGCAGTGCGTTCGTCACCGGGGCCGCGACCTCGGTCGTCGTCAGCCCCGCGAACGGGCCGAACGGCGAGAGCATGCGACCCGCTTCGTCGATCGGCGCGATCACGGCGAGGTCGAGCTCACGCGAGAGGCCGAAGTCCTCGGCGCCGCAGCCCGGCGCGATGTGAACGATGCCGGTGCCTTCGTCGAGCGACACCTCGTCCCACGGGATGACGCGATGCGTGACGCCTTCCTGCGCAGGCAGCTCGTCGAAGGGACCTGAGTATTCGAGGCCGACGAGATCCTCGCCGCGCACCTTGCGCGTGAACGACTCGTCGGGGAAGCGTGCGACGGCAACCCAACGGCCGTCTTCGGTAAGCCCGTACTCGGCGTCCGGCTTCACCGCGGCCGCGACATTCGCCGGCAGCGTCCACGGCGTCGTCGTCCACACGACGAGCGCCTCGCCGTCGCGTCCCTTCAGCGGGAAGCGCACGAAGAGCGACGGATGTTCGAGCTCGGCGTAGTTCTCGTCGCCGGCCTGCTCGTGCTTCGACAGCGACGTGCCGCAGCGCGGGCACCACTGCGTCGAACGGTGGCCCTTGTACAGCCACCCGCGGCGCTGCACTTCCTTCAGGAAGCGCCAGATGTACTCGATGTTCGTGTCGCTGAACGTGAAGTACGAGTTGTCCCAGTCCATCCACTGGCCGAGCCGCTTCGACTGCTCGGTCTGGATGCCGGCGAAGTGCGCGACGAAGTCGCGGCAGCGGCGCGCGAACTCGTCCATGCCGAACTCCTCGATCTCGCGCTTCGAGTTGAGACCGAGCTGCTTCTCGACCTGCACCTCGACATGGAGCCCCTGTGAGTCGAAGCCGTTCTGGTAGCGCGAGTCGAAGCCGCGCAACGCCTTGTAGCGCTGGAAGACGTCCTTGAGCGTCCGGCCCATTCCGTGGTGGATGCCGGCTGGCGCGTTGGCCGTGATCGGCCCGTCCATGAACGAGAACGTCGGGCCGCCGCGATTCCGCTCACGCAGCCGCGCGAAGGTACCCTCCCGCTCCCAGAGCGCCAAGATCTGGTGCTCCAGGGCGGGATGATCGGGCTTGTCCGGCAGCGGCTTGAACATGTTTCGATCGTACCGAGCGGGAAGAAAACCTTCGCCCGACGCGTTAAAAGACGGCGAACCCACGAAAGGAACCGAAATCCCCATGGCAACTGTTGCAACGACCGAGACGTTCGAGAACGAAGTCCTGAACACCGACGGCAAGGTGATCGTCGACTTCTGGGCCGAGTGGTGCGGGCCGTGTCACGCCGTGTCTCCCGTCCTCGACCGGATCGCGGACGAGCACAAGGTGAAGCTCGTGAAGGTGAACATCGACGACGAGCAGGAGCTCCAGATGCGCTACGGCGTCGCGTCGATCCCCTTCATGATCCTCTTCGAGAACGGCCAGCCGCAGGCGTCAGCTGTCGGCGCGATGCCGAAGGGCACGCTCGAAAAGGCGCTCGGCCTCGCGGCCGAATAGTTCAGGCTTCGTCGAGATAGACGAGGAACGCGAGGTGCTTGGCGAGGTAATCCTCGATCTCGCCAATCCCCTGCGACGCCCACTGCTCGACCCACGAGACAGCGAGGTCGTCCTCGATCACATGCAAGGTGCCGCGCTCTTCCATGCGCGAATCTTCGACGCGGACGCGGACGGTCGCATGAGCCGGACGGCCCATCTTCGAAACAGGGAAAGCCCAGACCTACAAAGCCGCGAGAACCGTGTCCGCGAGGCGGGGCCAGGCGTCCTTTGCCCAGTCGCCGAACGCAAGATCGGTAAGTGCGCCGAGCGCGACGCCGGCATCGGGGTCGACCCAGAGGAACGTGCCGCTGCGACCGAAGTGCCCGAACGTGCGCGGCGAGTTGTGCGCACCGGTCCAGTGCGGCGACTTCCCGTCGCGCAACTCCAGCCCGAGCCCCCAGTCGTTCGGCCGTTGTCTTCCGAACCCAGGCAAAACCCCGTCTAAGCCGGGGAACTGCACGGCGATCGCTTCGCCGAGCGTCTCGCGTGCGAGGCGATGCGGATCCTGCAGCTCACGCGCAAGTGACATGAGATCGCCGATCGTGCCGCTCGCACCGGAACCGGCGGAGCCTGCGAGCTCGATGCCTGTCCCGTCCCACACCGTGTGGAAGTACTGCGCGAACGGCATCTCCGCGCGCGCGGCGATCACGTCGGCAGCGACGTCGAAGCCGTAGTTCGAATAGATGCGGCGCTCGCCCGGCCTCGAGATCGGAGGGCCAGGGTCGAACGGCAGCCCCGACGCGTGCGCGAGCAGATGCCGAAACGTCGCGCCGGGCGGGCCGGCGGGCTCGTCGAGGTCGACGAGACCTTCCTCGGCCGCGACGAGAAACGCGACCGCCGAGGCGAGCTTCGTCACCGACGCGAACGGAAAACTCCGCTCTACGTCGCCGTAGACGGCGTCCGCACGCCCGCTCACGCCGGCGGCCGCGTGAGCGCTCGGCCAGCCGTCGATCTGGCGCAATGCATCCACTCGCGCGAGACTAACGACGTGCAGCAGATCTATCCGCCTTCCATCACGGGCAAAGGCGCCGGGGGCACAGCCGGCGAGGGCGCGAGCGTGCTCGAGCACAACTTCGGCAAGAGCGACCCGTACACGCTCGGCGTCGAGGAGGAGTACATGCTGCTCGACCCGGAGACGTGGGACCTCGTGCAGCACATCGACTCCGTGCTGGACGCGGTCGAGGACGGCGAGCATCACGGGCGGCTGCACGCGGAGCTGATGCAGTCGGTGCTCGAGGTGACGACGCCCGTGTGCCATCGCCCCGACGAGGTGGCGACCGCCCTGTCGCAGCTACGCACGTACGTCGCCGGTGTTGCGCGCGAGCAGGGCTGCCGCTTTGGCTCGGCCGGCACGCATCCGTTCAGCCTCTTCGAGCGCCAGCGCATCACGGCGCGCGACCGCTACCGGCAGCTCGTCGACCAGCTGCAGTACATCGCGCGGCGCGAGCTGATCTTCGGCATGCACATCCATGTTGCAGTCGACGATCCCGAGAAGGCGATCCAGGTGATGAACGGGCTGCTCGTTCACCTGCCGCAGATGCTCGCGCTGTCCGCGTCGTCGCCGTTCTGGCGCGGCGAGCCGACGGGCTTGCGCTCGAGCCGGCAGATGGTGTTCGCCGCGTTCCCGCGCTCGGGACCGCCACCGCGCTTCAAGGACTACGCCGATTACGCAGATGTTGTCGGTCAGCTCGAACGGACGGGCTGCATCGCGGACTACACGCACATCTGGTGGGACATCCGCCCGCATCCGCGTCTCGGAACGATCGAGATGCGCGTCTGCGATGCCGTGACGCGGCTCGAAGACGTCGTGGCGATCACGGCGTATTTCCAGGCGATCGTGAAGATGTACTGCGAGCAGTTCGACGCGGGCCGCGAGATCCCGACGTGGCATCGCATGCTGACGACCGAGAACAAGTGGCTCGCGGCGCGCTACGGGCTGGAGGCGCCGATCATGGATCTCGCAACCGGCCGTCGCAATCGCGTGCCGGTCGCAACGCTCGTCCGCCGCACGCTGCGGGACGTCGAGGCGCATGCGCGCGAGCTCGGCTCGGAGCGCGAGCTCGAAGGCGTGCACGAGATCCTCTCGCGCGGCAACGGCGCCGACCGTCAGCTGCGCGTGTGGAACGCGAACCGCGACATTGTCGAGGTCGTGCGCGAGATCGCTACAGCGACCGAAGAGCCGGTAGCGGCGCTAGAGCCGTAACGCCGTCAGCCGCGTGCCGTTGGCGAGCCACAGTCGCGCGCCGTCGGATGCGAACGCGACCGCGGTCGCCGGATGGTGATTCAAGCGCCGAACTGTGTGACGGCGCGTATCGACGACCCAGAGCGAACCGCCGACTGCAACGGCGAGTCGCGCGCCGGACGACGAGATGTCCGACACCGAGCTTGACGGCGCTTCGGCAATCCCGCGCGCGGCGGCGAAGCGGAACGCCACGCGCACCTTCGCTGATGCAACATCGATACCGACGACACGGCCGAAGCCGGGGTTGACCGCCCAGAGCGTTTTGCCGTTCGGCGACAGCTGAATCGTGTACGTCGTCCCTAGGTTGAAGTTCCCGCTGCCCGGGAGTTCGACGCAACGCGCCGTTGCGTGGTGCACATCGAGCTCATGCACCATCGCGCCGCCATCGGGGCCGAGGTAGAGCGTGAACACGTAACGGCCGTCGGGCGACGTGACGCGCGACCATGCGGTACCCCAGATGAGCGACGACTCGTGCGGATCCTTCAGCGGTGCGGTGACCAGGCGATGCGCCGTGAGGTCGTACCGGCGCACTTCATATCCTCCGCTTCTCTTGTACTGCAGCAGGTAAAGGTTGTGCCCCGAGAGCGCGTCGAAACCCCAGTTCTGGCCCGGCAGCGCCACGACGTTCACGCGCTGATGCGGCGCGACGATTGCGAATCGCGCCGTCTTCCGCACGTTGAAGAGCACGGCGCGACGCCCATCCTGCGAGACACCTGTGAGGCTGAGCTCTCCGAAGCCGGCACCGGACGCCGACGCGATCTGGCGGCCGGTGTAGGTGTCGAACCACGTCAGGCCGTTTCCACCTTGTTCCTGGTGCACCAGAAGATGGCCGCCGAGGATGCCCTCGGGGAGTTGGTACCGCGTGCGACCGGTACCCATGTCGTCGACGATCACCGACCCAAGCACGCCGTTCGGCCGCACCGCGTAGAGGCCGTGGCCGAGCGAGGAGCCGGTGGGAGCGCAGTCGAGCGGCGAGCAGCCTGCGCTGCGGGCAGCGCCCGGCAGAAGCACCGACGCCGCGAGCACGAGGACGAGCGCGAGCTTCTTCATGCCGTCCATACGTCCGCGGGACCCCGTGAGGTCCCGCCCGCGTATGGACCTCGTGGGCGGTTCCCGTCGTAGAGTCGCTGGGTGGGCGAGCGCGCCTGGATTCGTGGTGCTCAGCGCGGGTCGGCTGCCGACCTCGAGCGGCTGTTCCGCGAGCACTGGCCGCGCGCGTTTCGCGCGGCGCGCCTCGTCACCGGCGATGCTGCCGCAGCCGAGGACATCGCACAGGAAGCGTTCCTCGCCGCCATCCGCAACCTCGATCGCTTCGACCGCGGCAGGCCGTTCGGCCCGTGGCTGCACCGCATCGTCGTCAACCGCGCCATCGACTGGACCCGGGCGCGAAAGCTGCGGGCGGAAGTGGAGCTCGGCGAACGCTCCGCGTCGGCACCGGCTGTCGAGCCCGACGAGCTCTTCGCCCGCATCGCCGAGCTGTCGCCGGAGCACCGCGCGGTGGTCGTGCTGCGCTACCTGCTCGAGTACACGCCGGGCGAGATCGCGAAGCTGCTCGATCTGCCGCGCGGAACCGTCAACTCGCGGCTGCGCCGCGGCCTCGACAGGTTGAGGGATCTCGATGAATGCTGAAGACCGGGCCTGGGAGGTCGTGCGCCGTGCGTTCGAGGAGCGCGAACCGGCGTCGCGCGCGCCACGCGGTCGCGTTGCGCTCGCCGGCGCAGTCGTCGTGGCGGCAGCACTGGCTGCGGCGATCGCTTCGCCGCCCGGCCATGCCGTCTTCGAGCACGTGCGGCGCGCCGTCGGTGTCGAGCATGCAGCGCCTGCGCTGCTCTCGTTGCCGGCGCCCGGCCAGCTGCTCGTGCAGTCCGCCGAAGCGGGCGGCACGTGGGTGGTCGACCACGACGGCGCACGCCGCCCGATCGGCGACTGGGAGTACGCGTCGTGGTCGCCACACGGCAAGTACATCGTCGCGGCGAAACAGAACGAGCTCGTCGCGATCGATCCGCAAGGTCATGTGCACTGGCAGCTCGCGCGCCGCAATGTCAGCTCGCCTGTCTGGGAAGGGACGAACGTCGATACACGCATCGCGTACTTCACCGGCAGCGGCTTGCGCGTGGTCGCAGGCGACGGCACCAGCGACCGACTGCTCGACCCCAACGCGGCGTTCGAGCCGGTCGCGTGGGATCCGTCACGCCTCCACACACTCGCCTACGAGAGCGGTGGTGCGGTCGTGCTGCAGAACGTGGACACCCGCCGCATCCTCTGGCGGCGCACGCTGCCCTTCTACGGGAAGCTCCGCTGGTCGGACGACGGCGCGCGCCTCGCCGTCGCCGGCGCCGGCCGCATTGCGGTTCTCGACGCGCGCGGCCACGAAGTCTCTTTCGTCTCGTCGCTCACGGGCTTCGTGCGCGACGCGTCGTTCAAGCCAGGCACGCATCGGCTCGCCGTCGATGCACGTCTCGCCGGGCGCAGTGAGATCAAGCTCGTCGACGTCGACCACCCCGGCCACGCGCGGCTGCTCTTCGCGGGGCCGGGCGTCTTCGGCGACATCACGTGGTCGCCGAACGCCGCGTGGCTCCTCGTCGACTGGCCGACGGCCAACCAGTGGGTCTTCATCCACGGTGCGCATGTGCGCGCGGTGGCGAACGTGGACTCGCAGTTTCCGCGTCCCGACGGTCTCGGGCCGATGTTCCAGCTCGATTCCGGCTGGTGCTGCCGCTAGATTCGCGGCGTGCTCGGCGTCGGCGACCAGATCCCCAAGGCGACAGTCTTCCTCGGCCCGAACGAGCCGTTGACGCTGCACGACCTCGTGCTCGACGGGCCGAAGCTGCTCGTCTTCTACCTCTTCGACTGGTCCTCCACCTGAACGAACGAAATGGAGCTCCTGCGTGACAGGAGAGCGGAGTTCGACGAAGCAGGAGTGCAGCCGGTCGGGATTTCACGCGATTCGCCGTGGACGCACATCGCGTGGACGCAGGCGCTCGACCTGAATTTCGGATTGCTCTCGGATTGGAACGGCGAAGCTATCGAAGGCTTCGGGATCGCTCATCGTCACCGCATGTTCGAGAAGGTTGCCGAGCGCTCGGCGTTCCTGGTGGACGACGGCGGCGTGATTCGCGGCGCGTGGCGCTACGAAACGAGCGAAATACCGGACGTCGATGTGTTGCTCAGGGCCGCGCAGGCCTTGAACGCGTCCGACCGTCCTGCTTGAGTCATCCCATGGACACACCCGCTGTTGCCGCTGCGGCGCGTAGCCGCAGCAACACACTCACGTTTCTCCTGCTCGGGATCGTCGTGGTCGTCGGACTGATCTTCGCGTTCTCGGGCTCGATTGACGTGCCGAACAACTGGTACGCGCTCTTCAAGTGGATCCATGTCACGTTCGCGATGGTTTGGATCGGCGGCGGCGTGCTGCTGACGATCCTCGCTATTCGGGCTCAGCGTGAAACCGACCCGACCAAGGTCGTCGTCGTTGCACAACAAGCTGCGTTCGCCGGCGAGAAGATCTTCGCTCCCGGCGGGCTTGTCGTCTTCCTGATGGGCGTGGCGATGATGATCAACACCGACGTCGGGTGGAGCCAGTTCTGGATCGTGGCTGGGATCATCGGCTACGCCTCGACGTTCATCACCGGCGTCGCGGTGCTCTCGCCGCTCGCGAAGAAGATCGGCGCGTCCGCGCACGCGAACGGGCCTGAGCATCCGACGACGCTCGCGTTGATCGATCGAATCCTGCTGCTCGTTCGGTTCGACGTCGCAGTACTACTGCTCGTCGTCGCCGACATGGTGACGAAGCCGTTCGCCTAGGTGGTCTGGAAGTAGCGACCGGGCGTCACGCCCGTGTGGGCGCGGAACGCGGAGACAAATGCGCTCGGCGTCGCGTAGCCCACACGGGCGGCGACGACGTTCACGGGCAACCCCTCCGCCAACTGCACGAGCGCGGCTTGCAACCGGACGAGCGTGCGCCAGCGGCCGAACGAAAGCCCGGTCTCTGTGAGGAACGCCCGTGCGAGCGTGCGGCTGCTCGCACCGACATCGTGCCCCCACTCGGCAAGCGTGCGCGAATCGGCGGGCTCCGCGAGCAGCGCATCCGCGACGTGACGCGCGCGGTCGTCCGACGGGAGTCGAGCGTCGATCGACGCTACTGCGATCGGCGCAAGCAGATCGAAGAGCACGGCTTCGCCACGCGCCCGCGCTTTCTCGTCGAGCTCGGTGACCTCGAGATGCGGGATCAATTCGCGCAGCAGCGGCGTCACGGCAACCGGCGTCGGCGCATTCCATTTGATCGCGCAGCGGTTCGTGCGGACATAGACCGAACGCAGGACTGCGGTGCCGGACGACTGCGTCTCGTGCGCGGTACCCGCCGGGATCCAGAGCGCACGCGCCGGCGGAAGGACGAAGCTGCCGCTCTCCGTGCGAACGACCAGCACGCCTTCCGGCGACCAGGCGAGCTGATGCTCGGAGTGCGAGTGCCAGTCGAATTTCCGGCCGGCCGGCATCGGGAACGTGCACACGATCGCGGCTTGTCCGTATAGCGACATAACTTGACAAGCTAGCGTCTTTCGGAAACGGCCGACGGGCGCTAGCGTCGTTTCCATGAACGAGAACCACGCTGTCCTGTGCGCGAGCGAGGAATGGGCCGAGTTCCTCGAGACCGAAATCCTCACCCCGCTGGCGGCGGCTGTCGACCTGGGCGGCGAACTACTCGAGCTCGGCCCCGGGCCGGGCGCGTCCACGCGCTGGCTCCGCCATCGAGTGGAGCATCTCGTCGCACTCGAGTTGGACGCGGACGCGGCTGCGCTCCTCGCCGAGGAGTTCGAGGGAACGAACGTCACGGTCGAGGCCGGTGACTGCACGAATGTTCCGTTCGAAGACGAGTCGTTCGACTCGGTGGCGAGCTTCACGATGCTGCACCACCTTCCGACACAGGCGCGGCAGTTCGCTGCACTCTCGGAGGCGTACCGCGTGCTGCGACCGAACGGAGTGTTGATCGGCTCGGACAGCATCGCGAGTCAAGGGCTGCACGAGTTCCACGAAGGAGACGTCTACAACCCGATCGACCCGCCGCGGCTGCTCGTGTTCTTGCAAGCCGCCGGCTTCGCGCGCGTGACGCTGATGGTCGGGCTCGGACTGCGCTTCACGGCGCACAAAAAACAAGAAGAGGAGGCGACATGAGCATGACGCTGCCGTACCAAGAGCCGCTTGTGGCACGTGAGCCTGGGCCGCGCCAGGTTCCCGAGCCACCGCGCCGCGGCGAACCGGGCGGACCGCCCTGCGGCATCTGCACGGGCAAGGCGACATCTGCTGTGTGGTCGGACGACAACTGGACACTGCATCCCCCGGTCGGCGGCAGCCTGCCCGGTGCGGTCTGGCTCGCGAGCCGTGTGCATGCGGACTCGTTCTCCGATCTGCCCGAGGAGCTGCAAGCAGACTTCGGCCGCGTCGCCGCAAACGTCGAGCGCGCGATCCTCGCGCTCGGCGACGTCGGTCGAGTGCACCTCTATCGGTGGGGCGACGGCGGCGCCCACTTTCACGTGTGGTTCCTACCGCGCCCGCTCGGGATGCTCGAGGCTACGGGAATGATGCTGCCGCTCTGGGAAGACGTGCTCCCGAACGTGACGGACGAGGAGCTTGCAGACGCAGCGAAGCGCCTCGCTTCTTACATGCCCGCCTGATTTACATGCCCATCGCGTGATACCCGGAGTCGACGTAGAGCGTCGTCCCGGTCACGTTCTTCGCAGCGTCTGACAAGAGATACGCCGCCGCTCCGCCGACATCGTCTGCATCGACATGCCGGTGGAGCGGTGCGCGCTCTTCGACGATTGCCTCCATCGTCGGGAAGCCGGCGATCGAGCGCGCGGCGAGCGTGCGCACGGGCCCGGCGGAGATCGCGTTGACGCGGATGTTCTTCTGCCCGAGGTCCCACGCGAGGTAGCGCACCGACGCGTCGAGCGTTGCCTTCGCGACGCCCATCACGTTGTAGTGCGGCACCGCGCGCTCGCCGCCGAGATACGTCATCGTCACGATGGAGCCCCCGCCCGCAGCTTCCATCAGCGGCTCTGCGGCGCGCGCACAGGCGACGAGCGAGTACGCGCTCACGTCGAGCGCCATCCAGAAGCGGTCACGCGGGGTGTCGGTGAAGCGGCCCTCCAGGTCCTCCGCCGCGGCGAACGCAACCGAGTGCACGAGGATGTCGAGCTTCCCGTCGAACACGCCGGCCACCTCTGAGAAGACCCGGTCGACCGCGCCGTCGTCGCGGACGTCGAGCTCGGTCACGAGCGGGCTGGAGACGCTCTCCGCCAGGTCGCGCACGCCCTTCTCGATGCGCTCCCCCTGGTAGGTGAACGCGATCTGCGCGCCACCGTCGGCGAGCTGGCGCGCGATCGCCCACGCGATCGACCGCTTGTTGGCCACACCGAGCACCAGTGCGCGCTTGCCCTCGAACACGGTGCGACTCTAGCCTGAGGGGATGCGCGTCGCTGTGATCACGGGTGCGTCCTCCGGAATCGGGGCCGAGCTCGTCCGGCGGCTCCGGGCGGACGGCTGGCATACGGTCGGGCTTTCGCGGCGGCCGTCGGAGGCCGACGAGCACGAGGAGTGCGACGTCTCCGACCGCGCGTCGGTCGACGCTGCGGCCGCACGCGTGCTGGAGCGGCATCCGCACATCGACTTGCTCGTGTCGAACGCAGGGATGCCTGCGCGTGCGAAGGGCTTCCTCGACGTCGATCCGGAACGGCTCGTCCAGGCGACGGCAACCAACTTCCTCGGCTCGGCGTGGGTGGCGCGCGCGTTCGTGCCGGGACTCGGCAAGGGCTCGCACCTCGTCAATATCGTCTCCGTTGCAGGCCAGGTCGCCGACGGCCCGTACTCGGCGACGAAGCACGCGCAGCTCGCGCTCTCGCGCTCGCTCGCCGTCGAGCTCGCGCCGCTCGGCATCTCGGTGCACACGGTCAACCCCGGCTTCGTCGAGACGCCCGGCTTCCCGCAGCGCGGAGTTCGGCTCGGAGCATTGGCAAGCCGACTCGTCGTCGACCCGCCGTTCGTCGTCGGTCGCATCATGGGTGCGGTCGCCCACGACAAACGCGAGATCACCGTGCCGCGCTGGTACGCCCCCGCCGGGTGGCTGCAGGCGCTCTTCCCCGGCTTCGTCGCGCGCGTGCGCACGCGGATCAGCTCTTAGTCAACACGTACCAACCGACCACGCCCTCGTAGCCGTCGGGGGCGAGCGCGCGCAGACGCTCGCGCTCGTCGCCGTCACAGCCGGCGAGATCGAGGTAGCGGTCGAGGTCGCGCGGCTCGTGCACGATCTCGTCGCGGCGCAGCACCAGGCTGTTCGCATCGAAGAGCGCGCGCAGGTCTCCATCGGAAAGCAGGCGCGACGTCGACGCGTCGCGTGCTCGCTCGAACCGGTTCAGCTCGAAGGCGGCCAACGGATCGACGGGAGCGAGCTGGTCGGCGACGAGCAGCGTCCCGCCTGGCTTGGTCACGCGCACGAGCTCGGCGACCAGAAGCTCGGGACGAGCGGTGTGATGCAGCGTGCGCGCTGTGACCGCGAGGTCGAACGAGAACGACTCGAACTGCAGGTGCTCGCCGTCTGCGATAACCATTTCAACGTTGTCCGGAGCGTTTAACCGCGCGCGCTCGATCATCGCTGCGTCGCTGTCGACACCCACGACGCTCGCAACGCGAGTCGCCAAGGCGTAGGCAAGCGCGCCTGTGCCGGTTCCGACATCGAGCGCCCGCTCGTCACCGCGGAGCTCGAGCAGATCGTCGAGACGCGCGACCAGCGATGCGGCGCGTTCCGCCTGAAGAGCAGCGCGGCGATCGGCGGTGCTCACGCCGCGACCCGATCCGCGCGGGTCGGCGCCGAGACGATGCCGCAGGCGAGCTCGTAACCAATCGTCCCCGCGTGGCGCGCGTGCTCTTCGATGCCGATGCCGTCGCCGATCAGCGTCACAGGTGTGCCGAGGTCGGCTGCTGCGCCGAGCTCGACCGCGAAGGCGTCCATCGAGACCGTCCCGACGACGCGGCGACGTTCCCCGGCGACCATCACTTCCGTGCCGCTGAGATCGCGGCGGAACCCGTCGCCGTAGCCGACCGGAACGATGGCGATCCATGTGTCGCGTTCGGCGACGAAGCGGCGGCCGTAGCCGGTCGACTCGCCCGCGTGCAGAACCTTGCAGTCGGCGACTTCACTGCGCCAGGAGAGCGCGGGTACGAGCCCGTCCTCTGCAGGATCGGTCGTGAACGGCGAGATGCCGTAGAGCGCAATGCCGCAGCGCACCGCGTCGAAGCGCGAGCTCGGGATGCGCAGGGTGGCCGCGCTGTTCGCCGCGTGCCGTGTCAGGTTGGCGTACTGCTCCGTCGCCTCGCGGAAGCGCTCGAGTTGAGTGCGCGCGAACGTCGGGTCGGTGTCGGCGGTGGCGAGGTGCGTCATCAAGCCGACGACGTTGCGCGCGGGCGTCGCGAGCTCGCCCACGCCCCAACGCCCCATGCCGGTGTCGAGCTTCACGTGCACCGGGATGTCCTCCGGGATCGATGCGCTCACGACCAGTTCCACACGTGCCGCACGTGCGGCCGCAACGTCTGAGACAGGCCCAAGCACGAGCAGTCGCACATCAGGCAGCGCAGCGCGTACTTCGAGTGCCTCGGCAAGCGTCGCGACGCAGAGCGCAGACGCGCCGCCGTCGAGCGCTGCGCGCGCACAGTCGACTGCCCCGTGGCCGTAGCCGTTCGCCTTCACAACCGCCCACAGCTCTGCATCGCCTGCCGCCTCGCGCAGCGTGCGCGCATTCGCGCGCACCGCAGCGAGGTCGATGCGGATCTCCGACCGACTCACTCGTGAAGAGGCGCGCGCTGCCAGCCGTGGCCGGCCAGCGCGAGCTGCAGCGTCGGAAGCAGGTCGGATGCAATCGTCCCCGGCTGCACGGGCAAGAGCTCGGCCGCAACGCCGTGCGCAACCGAGGCGAGCGCAGCTGCGTCGCGTGCGGGCAAGCCTTTCGCGAGGAACGCGGCGACGATCCCGGTGAGCACGTCGCCCGAACCGGCGGTTGCGAGGGCCGGCGTCCCGTAGTCGCAAACGAGCACGCCTTCGCGCGGCGCCGCGATCAGCATGTCCGCGCCTTTGAGCACGACGATGGAGCCAAAGAGGGACGCTGCGCGGCGCACCGCGTCGAACCGGTGCGCGTCGATCTCGCGCGCCTCGGCATTGAGCAAGCCCGCGAGCTCGCCGCTGTGCGGCGTCAGCACCGTCGGCGCCGCGCCCGTGAACGGCTCGAGCCCCCAGAGCGCGTCCGCGTCGAGCACGACAGGAAGCTCGAGCTGTTCGAGCAGGAGGCGCACGAGCCCAACCGTCTGCTCGCTGCGCCCGAGACCCGGCCCGATCGCCACCGCGTCGGCCTTCTCGGCCGCCTCGAGGATGCCGTCGAGCGAGCGCCGCAGCAGCCGTCCGGACGAGTCCTCCGGCAGCGGGCGCTTCACGACTTCGAGCAGCCGCGACTCGAGCACCGGCAGCGTCGACTCCGGCGCGGCAAGCGCGACGTAGCCCGCGTCGGCGCGCTGCGCCGCGAGCGCCGCGAGCATCGGCGCACCGGTCAGCCCGCGCGAACCACCGACGATCAGCACCGAACCGGCGCTGTACTTCGTCGAGCGCACGTCCTTGCGCGGCACGTCGAGCAGCGCCGACGCCGGGACGAGCGCGTGCTCATGCGCCCGCGGCCGCAACCCGATCGGCGCAACCTGAACGTGACCGGCATGGAAGCGCCCGGGCGCTACAGCGACGCCGAGCTTCGCCGCGCCGAACGTCACCGTCAGGGTCGCGCGCACCGCCGCGCCCGCTACTTCGCCCGTCGACGCGTTCACGCCGGAGGGAACGTCCACCGCGACCACCGGACGACCGCTCGCATTGACGAGCTCGATCATCCGGGCGGCGTCTCCGCGCGGAGCGTCGTGCAAGCCGATGCCGAGCAGCGCGTCGACGATCACATCCGGCTCGCCGATGTCGCCGACGCCGTCGACCACTTTCACGTCTCGGCCTGCAGCTTGCAGGACGCGTGCGCACACCTTCCCGTCGCCGCCGTTGTTGCCGCCGCCGCAGACGACAGTGACCCGGCCGGGGAAGCGGCGCAGAACAACGTCCGCAACAGCGGCGCCCGCCCGCTCCATCAACTCGTCGAGCGAGCCGGTGTGCGCGTCCTCCGCCGCGCGGGTTTCATCGGCGGTGAGAAGAGGCTCAGTCCGCATCGAGCACCACCGCGACCGCCGCCGCGAGCTCGCGCGAGTGCGTCATCGACAACTCGATCTTCCCGGCGTTGACCCGCTCCGCCCAGGCGGCCGTGCGCCCTGTGAGATACACGCCCGGCTTCGGCCGGCCGCGAATCTCGATCTCCTTCCACGTGAAGTACACGCCGGAGCCGAGCGCCTTGCCGACGGCTTCCTTCGCTGCGAACCGGCCGGCGTAATGCTGCGGCGGATTCGGCTTCGAGTCGCAGTACGCGCGCTCCTCGTCGGTGAAGCAGCGCTCGCGGAACCCGTCACCGTGCCGGTCGAGCGCACGACGGACTCTTTCGATCTCGATCAGATCGACACCGACCCTCACAGATTGGCCTCGAGCCAGTCAGGCACTTGCGCAATCGACGAGACGATCGCATCCGGCTGCACGCGCGAGCGCTCCACTTCGTCGGGGCGGAACTTGCCGGTGCGCACAAGGATCGTGTGGATGCCGTGGTTGCTCGCGCCGACCACGTCGCCTTCGAGATCGTCCCCGACCATCCACGTCAGCTCGGCGTCTGCGTCGAGCGCCGCCAGCGCTGCGTTGTAGTACGCGGCGCTCGGCTTGCCAAGCACCTTCGCTTCGGTATCGGACGCGTACTCGAGCCCGGCGACGAACGCGCCTGCGTCGAGGCGCGGCCCGTCGCTTGTCTGCCACCAGCGGTTCTTGTGCAGGCAGTACAGGTCGGCGCCCGCTTCCAGCTCGTGGAAGGCGCGGTTCAGGTTGAGGTACGAGAACACGCGGCCCGTCTCATCACCCTCGTCGGCGCCGCCCAACAGCACCGCATCGACGTTCATTCCGACGAGCTGCAGCCCGGCGAGATCCTCGAGCACGCCGCTCATGACAAGCGCGAGCACCCGCTTGCCCGCAAGCTGGTCGACCGCGACGCCGCCGGTCGTCTGGAGCTCTTCGTCTTCGACCTCGATTCCCATGGCCCGGAGCTGCTCTGCGAGCTGCGACCGGGAGCGGGTGGTGGAGTTCGTGACGAAGCGGAGCCGGTGCCCGTCGGCCCGCAAACGCTTGACGGCAGCAGACGCGCCGGCGATCGGCTCGCCGGACACGTGCAGGACACCGTCGACGTCCAGCAAAATCGCCGCCATGAAGGTCGAGTCTATTCGGTCGGAGATTGCGTTCCGGTTCTCGCGCTCGAGCGGGCCGGGCGGCCAGCACGCCAACAAGAGCTCGACCCGCGCGGAGGCGATCTTCGACGTCGAGGAGTCGGCGGGTCTCTCTGCTGCGGAGCGGAAGAAGGTACTGGCGAAGCTCGGGCCGGTCGTGCGAGCAGTGGCGCAGGACGAGCGGTCTCAGCTGCGCAACCGCGAGCTCGCGACGGAGCGCATCCTCGAACAGCTGCGCGAGGCGACGAAGGTCATTCGCAAGCGCCGAGCGACGACGCCGACGAAGTCGTCCGTCGAGCGCCGCCTCGACGATAAGAGGCGACGCTCGCAGACGAAACGGTTACGACGCGCCGACGACGACTAGAGGGTTGCTGTGAAAGTCGGTCGTCGCTGCGGGCGTGTCCAGACCGAGCCGGACGCCGTCGAGGGACGAACGGCGTAGCAGAGCTACGACGGACGGCCCGAGATGGTGGAAGCGGCCGTGCGCGCAAACCGCGTTTGCGCGCAAAAGCGGCCGCTGCCCGGCGACGCGTCTGGTGCGGCCGCAGCCCGGCCCAGTTTCACAGCAAGCCTCTACTAGCCGCGGTCGCGGTCGTGGTGCCACCACCAGCCGGACCACGTCAGGTTCACGAGCGCGGTCAGCTTCGGGGCGAGATTGCCGAGGATCGTCGCCTCTTGTGTCGACGACAACGTGCCGGCCGCGACCTTCGCGTCGAGCTTGGTCTTGATCGCCGCGGAAAGCTCATCGACCAGACCGCTCGCCGACTTGCCGGTTGTCGCATTCGCGACGTCAGCCAGTGACTTGCCCTGCCTCAGCTGGTGCGTCAGCTGCCACGGCGTCACCCCGAGGTAGTTCGCGGCGACGCGGAACAGGCTGAAGCGCTCATGGCGAACGGACGCAAACGCAATGCCGGACGAATGGCTGCCGCCACCACCGCACGCATACGCGTTGGTCGCGGTCGGCAGCAACGCCAGCACCATCAAGAACAGAAGCGCGAGTTTTGCCTTGATATGCATGCGACGCAGGTACCCGGACGCGCGCGTCGCGGAACCTCGCTCACATCATGCGCAGCATCTTCCAGCCGCCTCCGCGCCGGAAGTAGCGCCAAAGCAAGACCGCTGCCAGAGCGAGAAACACCGCGTTCAGGTACGTCGTGTAATTCCATGTAATCGTCGCTTCCATCACCTTCGCGTTTCGCGTGTGCCGCTCGATGCCGATGCCGCCGAACAGGAACTCGACGATCAACCCCGCAAGCACCATCGTCACGTAGAAGGTGACGAGCAGGAAGCCGGCCATCTTCCAGCCGTAGTACTTCCGGTAGATGTGCAGGATCGGCAGGATGATCAAGTCGGCGAACACGAACGTGAGCACGCCGCCGAAGCTGATGCCGCCGTTCCAGAGCACGGCCGCCAGCGGAACGTTGCCGACCGAGCAGACGAAGCTGATCATCGCCACCGCCGGCGCGATCAGCGGCCCCCAAAGCTTCGCCAGCGTCGGGTGGTGGTCGAGGAACAGCCCCTGCCAAAAGCTGTGCGGCACCCAAGCCGCGAGCGCACCGGCAACGAAGAGGCCGACTGCGATGTCGCGCCACACCGCCGCCCAGTCCATGACGAAGTAGTCGGCGGTTGCGGTGAATCCCTGCGGCGTGCGCAGCCGCTGCCACCACGATCCCGGCGCGTCGGCGGACATATCCATCGCGGCGTGACCTTCCATCGAGCCGCGCCGGTCGAGCTCCGCCTCGCGCCGCGCAGCATCCACCAGCGCCGGCTTGAGAAACAGTCGGAAGAGGATGGCGAGCAGCACGATCATCAGCGGCCCGCCGACGAACTCGCCGACGACGAACTGCCAGCCGAGCAGGAGCGCCATGACGATGCCGAGCTCGAAGACGAGGTTCGTCGACGCGAACTCGAAGACCATTGCCGCAGAGAAGTTCGCTCCGCGCTTGAACAGCGACCGCGCGAGCGCGACCGAGGCGTACGAGCATGACGACGACGCGGCGCCGAGGCCCGTGGCCACGATCAGCGTTCGCGGCGAGTCGTCCGGCATCAGCCGGCGCATCTCGCGCTTCGAGACGACCGCCTGCACGACCCCGCTGAGCGCGAAGCCGAGGATGAGCGCCCAGAGGATCTCCCAGGTCATCCCGCCCGTGAACGAGAGTGCGCGGACGATCGAATGCAACGGGCTATTCGCCGGGCGGGAACTTGTACGTGCTCGGCACGGTCGCCGGCTTTTTCCCGACGGCGACGACGATCTCCTGGTGCGGCTTCAGGACGAGATGCGCCGGGTCGCCGGTTTGTGCCTTGCCGTTCACCCACCACTGCACGCCCGTGCAATAGCGGCCGATGCAGTTCGCGGTCAACTTCACGCCCCACTCGCCGAAGAACTGACCAAGCGTGTAGGGCCGGTTGGCCGCGGACTCGACGTGCATCACTCCGTCGGGGGCGTGCGTGTGCAGCTCGGTGATGAACGAGTTGTCGTCGATCCCGATGCCGGCGGGAACGGTCACGTGCTTTCCGTTGACGTAGACGTCGAGGTGCTGGTGGATGTGGAACGCCAGCGCTTCTTGCGCGAGTGCGTCGAGGTGCAGCAGTGGGACGCGCCCGGCGAGGGTGTTCATGTCGCGCGACCACGGTGGAGCTCCGGTTTGGAGCCCGGGCAGCCCGGCGTAGCTGGCGTAGAACGGCTTCTTCGAGCCGCCCGTCAGCACGACGACGAGCACGATGACGACCACGACGACGGCCGCTCCGCCTGCGCCGAGCCACAGCGTGCGCCGCGAGGGCGCGGAATGCTGCGACCGCACGGGCGGCGGTGCTGTACGCCGCTGCTGTCTGCTCTTCTTACCGCTGGGCACGCCGGGATCCTACGGACAGGCTCCGACGCCGTGCGGACGGCTTAGTAGAGGTTCGGGCGGTGGCGGCCGTGCTCGACCGGGCGCGAGTCG
Organism: Gaiellaceae bacterium; assembly: GCA_036278975.1. Classification (GTDB taxonomy): domain Bacteria; phylum Actinomycetota; class Thermoleophilia; order Gaiellales; family Gaiellaceae; genus PALSA-600. The sequence continues at coordinate 934 of DASUKC010000092.1, read as the reverse complement.
ACGCCGTAGAAGGCGGCGAGCACGCAGATTCCGACGGCTGCGATGAGGAAGGCGATGAGGAACATGCCGAGATGGTGCCTTGCAGGGACTATTAGTGCAAATCGTGTTAGTGTTGATTTTGATTATGGAACCTGATCAATGGCTCGGGGTTGAAGTACGGCACTTCGCGGCGCTCCAGGCGATCGCCGCCGAGCATTCCTTCGGCCGCGCGGCGCAACGTCTCGGCTACACGCAGTCGGCCGTCAGCCAGCAGATCGCGACCCTCGAGCGCATCGTCGGCGAGCAGCTGATCGAGCGCCCCGGCGGCCCGCGCCCGGTCGCGCTCACGGAGGCAGGCACGCTGCTGCTGCGTCATGCAGAGTCGATCGTCGCTCGACTCGAAGCCGCGCAGGCGGACCTGCATGCGCTACGCAGCGGCGAGATCGGCGTGCTCAGCATCGGCACGTTCCAGTCCGCCGGCTCGCGTCTGCTGCCGCCGATCATGCGGCGCTTCGTCTCGCAATGGCCGGACATCGACGTTTCGATCGTCGAGCTTGACGACGCCGGAGTCGAGCCGGCACTCGAGCGCGGCGAAGTCGACGTCGGCTTCGTGCAACTTCCGGTCGGCGACGCACCGATCGAGACGATCGAGCTCGTCCGTGACCAGCACGTCCTCGTGACTCCGAAGGGATCACCGCTCGCGCAGAAGAAACCGACGCTGCGCGAGATCGCGCGCGAGCCGCTCGTCGGCTTCCGCGACCCGCACATCATCCTCGACGCGTTCCGCGCGGCCGGCGTCGACCCGGAGTGGCGGTTTCGCTCGAACGACAACCCCACCGTGCAGGCTCTCGTGGCCGCCGGCATCGGCAACGCCGTAATGCCGCTGCTCACGGTGGACGAGCGCGACCCCCGCGTCGAGATCGTCGACCTCCCTACCGTGCCACCACGCATCATC
>DASUKC010000091.1:0-8019 GCA_036278975.1 Gaiellaceae bacterium | reverse complement strand
GCGGTGTCCGCGACCGTGGCGTCCGCGTCGTTCGCAGCCGTGTCAGTCGAGGTGGTTTCGGCCGCGGTGGTGTCTACGGCTCCGGTGTCGCTCGTTGCCGGAGCGGACGTGTCGGTCGAGCTCGCGTCGCCGGCGGCAGCGGCGGTGGTGGTGTCGGTCGGCGTGTCCGCAGCGCTCGCGTCGGATGCGGTGCCCGCATCGGCGGTCGTCGCGGCCGCGGCGGCCGTGTCGTGCGGTGCACCCGTGCCTGCCGTTGCATCGTCCGCCGAGTAGTCGCCCGAGCCGGGCGGCTGTCGCACATACGTTGTCGCCGGCTGGTCGGTCGACGGAGGTGCCGCGTCCGCGTCGCTCGCAGGGGGAGTCGCGACGGGCGGTGCAGAATCGGCCGGCGAGGTTGCAGCCGGAAGCGTCGACGACGCAGTCGCGGTCGGAGCCGGGACCGGTGCGCCGACGTCGTCGCCGACGACCGGCGCGTTCGCGAACGGATCGTTAGCCTCCTGCCCGCTCGCCGGCGCTGAAGCGGCGGCCGCCGCGATCTGCGAATGCGTGTCGGTCACGACCGGAACGCGTTGGCGAACTGTCCTCGTCGCACGGGGCGTCGTTGCGGTCGGCGTGCTCTTCGGTGCGTGCGGGAGCGGCGGCAGCGGCGCGAGGCGATGCACCTTCGGAGCACGCAGCAACGGGAAGCCGACACCCGGGAACGACAGTGTCGGGAGCGGCGCGACGACGGTGGTCCGCGAAGCCTGCCGGATGGCGATCGCCATCGGGGCCAGGTACCAGATGACGACGAGCAGCATGCTGAGCGTCGCCCACCAATAGCGGACGCCCTTGAACCGCAAGGCTGTCAGGCCAAACGGTTCCACTGCCGCAACTGACGCGTACGTACCCGTCGGCTTCTCCCCTCTCGCTGTCGCCTGCCCGCCGTCGGTCGGGTCAGCGCGGGACCCTCCCACCACGCTTATGCGATGTCAAGGGCTCGTTCGCAAACCACACGCATCTCCCTCGATCGAGGGATCAGCGCACGCGGCGTTCGAGACGGCGAAGCTCAACCTGAACTCGAGTCTCGGCCTTGCCGGTCTCGCGCACGCGGGTGTTGTAGGCCTTGATCGCCGCGATCTCAGACTCCTGCGGGCCGACGCGACTGGAGATCCGAGCGGCCTGCGCAAGCGCTCGGCTGAGCTGCGGCACTCTGGAGCGATCATCCTTGCGAAGCTCGGCTGCGAGCGCAGCGCCCGCCGCCGTTGTCGCGACGAGCGTTTGCACCTCCGCCCGGTGCACAGGCGCCATCAGCGCCGGGGGGTGCAGCGCGGCGAGCCGTCGCCGCACTGAGTCGAGCGCGCGAACGTAGCCGTCGACGGCGTCGGCCTGCGCGACAGCGGCTCGCGCCACCTGCGCGGCGTACGCAGCCCTCGCCTTCGCGATCTGGTCGGCGGTGCCGCGGATCGGGCTGGGCTTCGGCGAGGCGGTCGCGGCGAGCTCGCGCCCCAGCCTCGTGTTCGCCGCGGTCGCGACCGCGACGAGCGCCTTGAAGGCCGGCACGAAGCTTGCGAGGTTGTTCAGCTCATGCGCGACGACGATCTCCGATTCGACGAGATCGAGCAGCAGGACGCGAAGCTTCTTCGCCTCGGGCGGCGCGGACAACGCGCGTACGCGGGCATCCAGCGTTCGCAACGCCCTCTCGGCCGTCAACAGCCTCGCGCGTCCCGCACGACTCGCCCGTTTCGCGGCGAATGTCTGGTAGGCGTAGAGGACCTCCGTGAGCTGCGGGCGCATGAGCTGCTGGACGTCGTTGACGCTCGTGATGTATCGCGCGACCTCCGTGCGGTTCGACGTCTTGTGATTGAGCAGCCGCGTCGCGCCGAGGACGACCGCGACAGCGACGGCGGTTGCGACGATCACGACGGCGGCGAGCGACTGCTCGAGCGTGATCCGGCGTGGACGTCGCACGGCGCTCTCAGCGAATGCGCTCGACGACGGAAACGCTCCCGTCGCGATGGCGGAACACGAGCTTGACGAGGCCGACGCCGGGAGCGAACCAACTCGTCCGAGTTCCACTACCGAACGGGAAGCCGGGCTGGTTCAACGTGCTCGTGACGACGAGCGCGCGATATTTGCCGGAGGGCACCTTCACGGTGCTCATCCCTCCGACGCGCGTCGATCCGGTGACGCCGTAAACCGCGAAGTCGCGGCTCGTCCGGCTGGACGTCCACGTCGTGCCGGCGACTCCATACGCCGGCAGCACCGGGTTGAAGCCGTACGTCATCAGATCGAACGGCGTGAAGAAGTGGCGACGCTTGGCAGCCGGCAGCGAGCGCGGCCCGAGCGGCGGCATCTTCACGAGCGAGGCGGCTTTCGTCGAGCTCGCGACGCTCGTGACGCCGTCCGCGCGGCGAGTGAACTCGTAGGCGCCCGCCACCTTCATCGGACCGGACACGCTCGCGACCTTGAAGATCGCGGTGCCGTTCGACGCCTGGTCGATGCTGACCTTTTCGACTTCCGGCTTCGGGAAGTGCTTCTTGTTCGTCCACCGGAATGTCGCTTTGCGGCCGACGCCGAGGGGGAAGAAGTCGAGATCCGGCGGCGGCGGTTGCGGCGTCTGGTTCGTCGCTTGGAGGACGACCGTCGTCACCGGCGCGTCGCCGCCGCCCGCATGGGCGAACACCATCTTCACCGGCCCGACTCCGTACACCCACCAGACCGTGCGGAGCCCCGAGCCGTACGGGTCGCCGATGGCGCCCGCCTGCGTGACCGTCGATTGCACCTTCGCCGCCACGACCGGCCTCGGGAACGCGGGCACGTTGATCACCTCCGTGCCCAGGTAGTCGTTCGCGCTCGTCACGTCGTTCTGCGCGGCACCGGTCGCGGTCCAGGAGGCGCCGCGTAGGAGCGGCTCGGCGAGAACCGGCGCACGCGCGCCCCAGATGAGGTTGTACAGCGAGCCGGCGAGGCTGTTCCCGCACTGCGAGGTGGTCGCGCAGAGAATCGGGAACGCAGGCGGCGGCGGCGTGCTCGACCAGTCCGTGTTCACGAGGCCGATGCCGGTTTGCTGGAACGAAACGGTGCCGGCGCTCTGCGGGGCGTCGTCGGGGTTGCCGGCCTTGTCGGTTGTCCAGGCGAGCACGAAGCTCGCCCCGGCCTGGCTCTTCACCGTCACGATCTCGTTCGTGGGAGTCGTGTTGTAGGCGCTGTCCGTCCACTGGTAGGTCCACGTGGCGTCGGCCGGATGCGGCAGCCAGAGAGCGTCCGGAGGCGTCGCCGCCCCCGCCGTCCCCAGGAACGAAACCCCTACCGCCAGCGCTGCGACCCCGGAGAGCCCTCTCCACCCCACGCTCGCAGAGTAGTCTCGCCGTCCTCGCTCGCCAAGGGGCCGGTCTCGTCAGCTGCGAATCCGGTACACGCTGCGAAGCTGCTTCATCACCCGGGCGGCAACGAGATCGCCGCCCGCCTGTGCGTAGTGAACCCCGTCGGGCAGCCGGACCAAGGTCAACTTGCCGTGGACTCGGAGGTACGCGGTGTACCGCCCGTGGAAGTCGTCGAGGAGGTGCCAGGTGTCGACGTACATCGCATCATCTGAACGCCTGTGCGCGACACTTTCGAGGATCCGGTTCACGACGGGGAAGCTCTTCCTGAACCCTGGACCGTCAGGGATCGGAAGCCCGAGCCACACGACATAGATGCCGTCGTCGTTCAACTCGCGGGTGACGCCGTCGACGCGGCGCCGGTACTCCGCCACCCACGAACGGCTGCCGAACGGACCGACGTGCGCGCCGCCCATGTAGTCGTGCGCGTCGTCCGCCCCGAACGAGAACACCACCACATTCGGATGAAGTTGACGCTGCGCCTGCTGGATGCGCGTGAACCAGTTGTAGAGATCGGTGCGCGCCAAGCCCGTCGACAACCTGCTCTCGACACCGACCACGTCGATCGCGCCGCCGATGCGCTCGAGCGCATCACCGGGAACCTGAGCGAGCGAGTCGCCGGCGACCCACACGCGCAACGGGTGAGCCGCCGTGAAGAGCGGCTTCACCGGCTCGTGCGGCTTCGGCTTCTTCACGGGCGGTGTCTTCGCCGGCGGGGGCAACGTGAGATGCACCTTCGTGTCGATGCGGTCCTCGTCACCGCGACCGATCGCGACCTGCAGCTCATGCCGGGGCGTAGTGAGGTGCAGCGCACGCGAGAACGCAACGAGCGGCTTCGTCACGCGCAACGCGATATCGCGCTGGAGCCCGGAAGGCTGGATCTCGGCCTGCTTGCGCAGCCCCTCCGCCTGCAGGAGCGCTGCGATGAACAGTGCGAGCGCGAGAACGACGATGCCCTTGTACGCCGAGAGCATCAGAAGCGGAAGTAGATGAAGGGCGCGACGCCCGTCGGCCCGAGTGTGTTGATGAGCGTGAGCGCGACCGCCACGCACGCCGACTGCGCGGCGATCGGCAGCCGCTGGAACGACGCGACGAGCGAGGTCACCGCCGCCGGACGGACGTACTGCGTGACGATGCCGACCACGATCGCGAGCACGACCGACGTCGTCACGAGCGGTGAGCTCTGGCCCCACGCAGTGAAGAGCCGCTCGAGGACGTCGCCGGCACGCGAGAACGAGTCCGCGCGGAAGAAGATCCACGCGAAGCAGACGACGTGGAAGGTGAGCACGCGGCCGAGCCACTGCTGCGTGCGGGTGTGCGGCCGCCAACCGGTCGCGCGCTCGAGTGCAAGTCCGAGGCCGTGGATGCCGCCCCACACGACGAACGTCCAGGCCGCGCCGTGCCAGAGACCGCCGAGCAGCATCGTGAGGAGGAGGTTGCGGTAGGTGAGGATGCGACCCTTGCGGTTCCCGCCGAGCGGGATGTAGAGGTAGTCGCGGAGGAACCGCGACAGCGTCATGTGCCAGCGCCGCCAGAAGTCCTGGAGCGACACTGCGGTGTAGGGCGACGCGAAGTTCTGCGGGAACTCGAATCCGAGCAGCAGCGCGATGCCGATCGCGATATTCGTGTAGCCGCAGAAGTCGGCGAAGATCTGGACCGCGTAGCCGTAGACCGCGACGAGCACTTCGAGCGACGAGTGCTGGTTCGGAGCCGCGAAGACGTCGTCGACCAGGTGTGTTGCGAGGTGATTCGCGATCACGACCTTCAGGAAGAGGCCGGTCACGATCAGGAAGAACGCGCGCCCGGTGTCCACACGGCGGGGGTCGCGCGGCCGTTCGAGCTGCGGCAGGAGCTCTCCGGCGCGCACGATCGGGCCGGCGACGAGGTGTGGGAAGAACGCCTGGAAGACTGCGAACCGCATCAGCGTCGTCGGCACGAGCTCGCGGCGGTACGTGTCGACCACGTACGAGATCGCCATGAACGTGAAGAAGGAGACGCCGACCGGCAGCGTCACGTTCGCGATCCACGAGGTCCCGAGCACGTTGTCCGCCGAGCTCAGGAAGAAGTTCGTGTACTTGAAGTACGCGAGGACGCCGAGGTCGAACGCGACGGCGGCTGCGAGGAATCCCTTCCGCGTCGCGAGCCGCTCGGCCCGGTAGATCCTGACGGCCAGCAGCTGGTTGACGACGATCGAGGCGGCGAGCAGGAAGACGAAGCGCCAGTCCCACCAGCCGTAGAAGACGAAGCTGGCGGCGAGGATGAAGAGCCGCCACGCGGCTTCCAGCCGCATCAGCGACCAGCTCACGGGCAGGACGATCAGGAAGAAGACCGCGAACGTGACGGTCGGGAAGAGCACGTTGCGAGGCTACGCCACGATGCGAAGCGTCAAGCGGCGGGTGGTGATCGAGCCATACGCGTCGCGGACGTCCACGTTGAACGCATAGCGGCCCGCTTTCGCTGTCGGCCGGCCGGTCACCGTGCCGTTCGGCGCGAGGTGGATCCCGGCGGGCGCCCGCTCGAGCAGTGCCCACCGGTAGGGGGCGATGCCTGCGACCGCCCTGAGCCGCGCGCGATAGGCCCTGCCGCGATGCGCGAGGGGCAACTGCCTGGTGGTGATGCGCGCTGGTGCCGACGCGACGCCCGCGGAGACGAGCGTCTTGTGGATCAACGTCGCCATGGCGGCCGCGCCGCGGTTTTGGAGGTGAAGCCCGTCGTCCTGGAACCAATCCGGGTGGCTGCGGGAGTAGAGGTTCCAGTCGATCACGCTCAGCTGTGGGTGGCGCGCCGCGACCTGCTCGATGTCCTCATTCATCGTCACGTACGGATGCCGCGCCGCACGCAAGGTCAGCCACCAGATGTGCTTCACGCCTGCAGCCGTCAACGCCTGGACGGCGTCCTCGACATTGCCGGCGTACTGGTCCTCGGGGTCGTTGTAACCGACCGCGACGACCACGTTGTCGCCAAGGCTCGGCCCGAGCGACTGGATCAGCTGGACGGCACTCGGCGGGCGGACGCCGTCGATCGGGCAACTCTCCCCTTCGACGCGCCGGCACGGCGCGACCTCGAGGTCGAGGTCGATGCCCTGCTTGAGGATCGCTACCGCGCTGTCGGTCTCCGTCATCGCGTCGGCCACCGAGTCGCCGATGAGCGTCACGTGGCGTGCCCTCGCCGACCGCGCAGGAGTCGCAACCGCGGCGGTCAACGCCGCGAGCGCGACCAGCGCTGCGATGACCCCCCTCATCGCGGCGATCGTAGATGAGCGTCAGAAAAAGATCGCTCCGAGCAGCCATCTCCTTACGAACCCCTTGCAGTTCCGGGGCACCCGTCGTACTCTGCGGCTCCCGCCGGGCGCGGAGCGCAAGTAGGTCGAAGCCCCGTCGAGCGACTCAAGCGCGCGAAAGCGCGAGTGGGCCGGTCGGCAGGGTGGACGAAAGCGCCACCGCGCCGGCGGGATTCTCTTTTCGAGGTAGAACAGGGAGCAGTTGGCGCGCCGCGCGGTTCACCTCGTTCCTGTGCTCGCGATCTGGGCCGCAGCCGCGACCGCCCTCGCGATTCCAGGACGCCGGGTCGTCGACTGGTTCGTGATGACCGACGAGCTCCTCTACGAGCGGCTCGCGTTCAGCGTGGCGCGCACCGGATCGCCGTTGCCGGCGCTGCACGGCATGCGCGTGCCGGAGGCGAACCAGCTCTACCCGATCCTGCTGGGTGCGGTCTCCGGACAAGCGCTCGTGCCTGACTGGCTCGTGCGGGCGCACACGGTGAACGCGATCCTGATGACGTCGGCGGCGCTGCCTGCGTACCTCCTCGCGCGGCAGCTCGTGGGCGGCCACCTCGGCCCGTACGCCGCCGCCGCACTGACGGTGCTCGTCCCCTGGCTCGTCCTCTCGTCGTTCGTCCTCTCGGAGGCGAGCGCCTACCCGGCGTTCCTGTGGGCGGTGTACCTGCTGCAGCGAACCGTCGACGAGCCGTCGGATCTTGCGGACCTGCTGGCAGTCGCAGGGCTAGGCCTTGCCGTGCTGGCACGCACGCAGTTCGCGGTGCTGCTCGTCGTCGCGCCGGTCGCGATCGTCGCGCACGAGCGAAACCTGCGGCGGAGCATCGAGCGCCATCGGCTGCTTGCCGGAGCCGGCGCCCTCGCACTCGTCGTGGTGATCGTCCTGAGCATCGCCGGGCACAACCTGTTCGGCGCCTACAACGCCGCAACGCACGGCTCGCTGCTCGACGGGCACATGCCGCGCGCCGTCCTCGAGCATGCAGGCGTTCTCGCGCTCGGCCTGGGGCTGTTGCCCGCGATCCTCGGTGCGGCCTGGCTCGGCGCGCGGGCGCGCACGTCCGGTGCAGCGCTCGTCGCCATCCTGGCGATCGTCCTGCTCGTGATCGAGGTGGCGTCGTTCGACCTCCGCTTCGGCGACGGACTGCCGCGCGACCGGTACCTCTTCTACGCCGCTCCCCTCCTCCTTGCCGGCTTCGTCGGCGCGCTCGCCGACGTCCGACCGCAGCGACTCTCGCTTGCCTTGCCGCTCGCCGTGGTCGTCGCCGGCCTCGCGCTCGCACCGTTCCCCCTCTTCGACAAGCTCAACGCCGACACGCCCGTCTCGACGCTCGACGACTACATCCGCTCGAACGGCGGCCGGACGATGCTCGTCGGCGTGACGCTCCT
>DASUKC010000090.1:0-3392 GCA_036278975.1 Gaiellaceae bacterium | reverse complement strand
GGCTGCTGCCACGGCAGGTCGAGAAAGCTCGGGTGCCCCGTGCGGGCGACCAGCTGGAACCGCGCGTCCATTAGTTAGGGGTGATCAGCGAGTTGTCGAACGCCTGCACGCCGCCGGGGCTGGCGATCACCGTGTTGTGCTTCACCTTCGCCTCGGCGAAGTAATACGACTCGATCGCGACGCCGCCCGCACTCGGATTGTCGGCCATCGGCTTCATGCCCGCGACCGTGTTGTCCTCGATCTCGCACATGGAATGATCCATGCACACAATCCCGACGCCGGACGCGCTCTCGACCGTGTTGTGGCTTGCCATGTCCATCGACATCTCGGACAGCGAGATCGCGCGCGTCGTCGTATCCATCACGTGGTTGCCCATCACCGACACCATCGACGAATGCGTCGAGATACCTTCGCGCGTGCCGGCGATCGTGCAGCCTTCGATCATGCTCATCGGCCGCCCCATCGAATACGAGATGAGGATGCCGGTGGTGAGCTCGCTCCCCGGTGCGGAGATCGAGCAGTCCTTGATCATCACGCCCGCGTCGAGCGCGCGCACCGCGTCGAGCTTCGCATGCAGCACACGCACGTGATTGAGCATCACGTGGTCGACGTGCTCGATGTTGACTCCGTACTCGCCGCCGACGACCGTGACGTGGCTGAGCGACACGTGATTTGCCTTGATCACGATGCCGCCGCGGACGACGCCGCCGACGAGGTGCTCCGAGCGCGTGATGACCAGGGGACCTTGCACTGCTCCGTGCAGATGGACAGTCGGGATGCGAGTGGCGTACGCAGCGCCGAGGCCGCCCACCAGCGTCAGTGCGACCGCGGCGACCGTGACGCGGCCCGCGTTGCCGAGCTCGCCGCCCGCCTCCGCGTACTCGAGTCGCAGCCGCGGCAAGATCGCATGGGCAAAGAGCTGAGCAGACAGCCACGCGACGCCGTAGAGCAGGAACGCCTGCCAGAGCACCGCGGGGAGATCGAGCGCCCGCATCGCGGCATAGACGATCCCGAGCTCGAAAGCGCCGAGCGGGAGGGCGAACCACGCCGGCTGGTAGTCGATCCGTCGCGCGTACGCGAAGTCCAACACGGCGCCGATCGCGAGCATCAGTGCGACCAGCTCGATCGCCCACCAGCGTTGCAGTGCGAGCGCGAGCAGAAGCGCCGGCACCGAAGCGGCGAGGCGCGTCTGGATGCGGCCGGTCAGCGTGTACGACATCTGCGAAGAAAGGCGCGGGCCGCGTACTTCGCGCCTGCGATCGTGTCGGCGGCGGGAAACGCCCACTGCGCGTGCACCCCGGCGAGCGCAAGGGTGCGCGTCGCATCGGTGAGCGCGGGGACGGTGGAGTCGGGAGCGAGCACGATCCAGCGCTGGTGCGTGTCGAGCCTGTGGTCGGAAACGAGCCGCGTGAGCAACGGGTCTTTCTCGTAGCCTTGCACGAAGCCGGTCGCGCAGATCACCTGCTCGCTGCCGTTGAGAGACGTCTCGACGCGGAAGCGTCCTTCTGCTTCCGCAGTGCGGATCGGCTCGTCCCACTCGGCGCCGACGGGATACGACGGCGCGAGCAGCGAGCGCAGCATGGCAGCGCGTGGTTCCGGAGCAAGAGAGTTGTACGGCGCGAGCCCGCGCTTCGAGAAGAACTGTCGCGGCACGTTGAGCGGGCGGCGCAGCGGCTCGCGGCGGCGGATCGAGATCACTTCTGCTCCGGCGGCGAGCGCGTTCAGCCACTCATGCGCCGCGGCCATGCCGGCGCCGACGACGGTCACCTTCGTCGCGTACTCGTGCGGCTCGTATGCATGCACGGTGCGCGGATCGGTCGCGTACTCGGCGGGCACGTGCAGGGCGGGGTGGCCTGTCGCGACGAGCACGTGCTGGAACTTCTCCCCGTCGAGTTCGAAGCCGCCTTCTACGGCGGCGATCTGCGACACACGCGCGTTGCGGAAGCTCTGCTCCCAGCCGCTCCGTTCACGGACGGACTCAGCGTGACGAAGGAACAAAGGAACCGGTGGGTGATAGCGGCTCGTCGCCGTCTCGAGCAGTGCGCCCACGCGACGCTCGCGCAACGCGAGTCCCGGCCACGCCGCGGCGCCGAGATGTCCGTCCGACTCGGAGCGCATGCGCCGCTGCCGGATCGACTCGGCGCGTGTGCGCCACACGGCGGTTGGATCCTCGTGCGTCCCGAGCACGACGATCTCCTCGGCGGGGACACCGCCGTGACGCAGCGTCACGTACGACGCGAAGGCAGCGAGGCCGCTGCCGACGATCGCGATCACTTGACGGAGCCGGCCAGCAACCCCTGCACGAAATACCGCTGGAACGCGAGGAAGACGCACAGCGGGATGACGAGCGAGATGAACGACGCCGGCGCGATGATGTCGATGCTCGTGCCGAACTCGCGCAGCTGGCCGGCGATCCACACGGTGATCGGCGTCGTGTTCTGCCCGAAGGTGAGCGCCACGAGCAGGTCGTTCCACGTCCAGAGGAACTGGAAGATCGCCAGCGAGGCGATCGCGGGCAGCCCGAGCGGCAGGATCAGCCGCACGAAGATCAAGAACTCGTTCGCGCCGTCGATGCGCGCCGACTCGAGGATGTCCTTCGGCAGGCCGACGAAGAAATTGCGTAAGAGGAAGATTGCGAACGGGAGGCCGAACGCGGTGTGGAAGAGCGCGATCCCGTACCACGTGTCGAAGAGGCCGACCGTGTCGTACAGCCTGAACATCGGGATCAGGGCCATCTGCAGCGGCACCACGAGCAGGCCGATCACGGCGATGAACGCCCAGTCGCGACCGGGGAAGTCGAGCCAGGCGAACGCGTAGCCCGCCATCGCTCCGAGGACGACGACGAGCAGCGTGTTGCCGACGGCGATGTACGCCGTGGTCTTGAGCGCGTCAACCAGGCCGTGGTTCTGGAACAGCGCGCTGTAGTTCGCCCAAGTTGCGAGGCTCGGCTTCGAGAAGATCCGCCACCAGCCGTTCGACGCGAGCTCGGAGGCCGGCAGGATCGACGTCACGAAGAGCCCTACCGTCGGCACGAGCCACAGCGCACCGACGACGACGAGCAGGACGTGAATCGGCGCCCGCGTGACGAAGCGCAGGATCCGCGCGGAGGCGCGGTCGCGTGGCGCGGGCAGAGTGACAGCCGCGGTGGCCATGGTTAGACGTCCCTCTGGAAGCGGCGGATGTTGAGCGCGAGCACCGGGATCACGAGCAGGAACAGGAACACCGCGATCGCCGAGCCGACGCCGAAGTTCTGGCCGCCCTGGAACGCGGTGCGGTACATCGCGAGCGCGATGACGTTCGCATTGGCCTGCGTGGACTCGGGCGCGAGCGCGAAGACGATGTCGAAGACCTTGAGGACGTTGATGATCATCGTGATGAAGACGACGGAGAGG